>JAOADN010000197.1 GCA_026417295.1 Paracoccaceae bacterium | reverse complement strand
AGCCGGGGGAGTACACATATGATGTGTCGTTCGTAAGCATTCCGGGCACGCTGTTTGTTCGTCCAGGCCCAGGCAGTACGGTGGCTGTTTCATATTCGCTAGATGGCGATAATTTCACCGCCGTACCGGTTACTGGGTGGGATGCTTTGACTGAATACGATGAAGTTATCATTACGTCCGGCATCAGGAAGTTACGTTTCACTTTAAGCGGCGCTGGTGGCGGTTCTTGGGGGGTTGTGTAATGCCTGTCGGGGTTGCTTTCAGAGACACGCCTATTTTCTTCACCGGCGCTGGCGGTGGCGGTGGCGGTGGCGGTGGCGGTGGCGGTGGCGGCGGTGGAAGCGTGCATTGGAATGACATCATTGGCAAGCCTAGTACATTCCCACCGGCTTCTCATACGCACGCCTGGGCGGATATAACAGGCAAACCTAGCACGTTCCCGCCGGATTCTCATACGCACGCCTGGGCGGATATAACAGGCAAGCCGAGTACCTTTCCTCCGTCTTCTCATA
>JAOADN010000196.1 GCA_026417295.1 Paracoccaceae bacterium | reverse complement strand
TCTGAGGACAGCGCTGCGCGTCTCGATGGGTTGTCTGCGGTGGCCTTGCCCGGGGTGCTGCCGCCAGTGCCGCCCGACGATGGGCAGGTGCAGAACCGCGCCGCGCCGGGCCACCAGCCGGGTCAGCAACCAGTCGGCGAAGTTGTTGAGGTCGGTGGTTTCCTTGAGCACGGCCTCGACGACGGATCGACGCATCACGATCAGGCCATGCACGTGGCTGGCGCTGTTGGCGTGCTGCCAACGGCTGTAGGCCAGACGCCGCACCGCGATGTCCTGGCCGTTTTCGTCGGTCAGCGCCTCGTCGGTGTAGGCGAGCACCGCCTGCGGGTGAGACTCGAGCGCATCGGCCAGTTGCGTGAAGGCGCTGGCTTCGTACAGATCGTCGGGATCGACGAAGGACACCAGCGGCAGCGTGCCTTGCGCAAAGCCAGCCGCACGTGCTTCACCGATCCGGCCATGGATACCCGGCAGCACGTGTAAGCGGATCGGCGCGCCATCGAGACTGTCGATGCA
>JAOADN010000195.1 GCA_026417295.1 Paracoccaceae bacterium | reverse complement strand
GCTCAGATGCGGCGAGCGTTCGGCCTCGAACCGCAGTTCCACGGCGGTTTCGACCTTGTTGACGTTCTGCCCGCCCCGCCCGGAGGCACGCGAAAAGGTCTCGACCAGTTCCCAGTCGGCCAGCGCCAGATCTTCGGTAATCGGCAGCATCGGCCCTTCCCGCCGCTCATCCGCCCTTCGGGCGACTTCGCTGCAATCGCCGCGAAAGTCAATTCGTGGCTGCCAAGAGGAAGGCTGCCAAGAGAAAGGGCCGCCGGCATCGCGGCGACCCTTTCCGAGTTCCAAGGAGATGGGCCAGTTAGGTTTCAAGCCCAATCAGTGGTCTGTCGTCCAGGGGGCTGCCCCTAGAAAACACGCCTCCTGACTGTCCCGACACCTCTCTCCAATATCACTCTCGACACTGGATCACCTCCTTTCAGAATGTTTCCGATAGGGTGAGCGTGACACAGATTTGGTGTTCGTCAACAGAAATCACGCAAGCCGTGCCGCATATCGCGCGATTGCAAGGCGAAAGGG
>JAOADN010000194.1 GCA_026417295.1 Paracoccaceae bacterium | reverse complement strand
TCCTCGGCCAGCACCAGCGCTCCCGGGACATCGGCGTCGGGCAGCACGATCAAAAATTCGGCCTGCCCCCAGTGTGCCAGCATCTCGTGGGCCCGCAGTCGGGGTGCCAGGCGACGCGCCAGCGCACGCTCCGTGGCCAGGGCGGCGGCATGGCGTTGGTCGGCCTGCACCACCATCACGGTGACGGTGCAGCTGCGTCGCACGGCCACCGAAGCCACCCGCACCAGGTAGTCCAGCGCAGCAGCACGGTTGGGCAGCCCGGTATCGCCGCGGCGCAGCGGCCAGTCCGCAGGCCAGCGCTGCTGCGCCCTGCGCTGGCCGAGCCACGCTCCCAAGGCCAGTGCCAGCGCGGCGGTGGCGGTCCAGGCTGCGGCGAGCAAAGGGGACATGGCGCTATCGTAGCGGCTCGCCGCCGCCCCGCGCCGCCTGTCAGGCCGGCGCTGCGATGGTGAGGTCGACTTCGCCGATGCCCGCGACCCGTCCCTGCAGCCGATCTCCCGGCTGCACCGGCCCAACC
>JAOADN010000193.1 GCA_026417295.1 Paracoccaceae bacterium | reverse complement strand
GCGCGCTCGTGTCTTAATCCCTTCTTCATCAGGTCACTGATTCAAACGCGGGGCGACGGTGCGCGTGAGCCCCTTCACGGGCTCCGTCTTAATCCCTTCTTCATCAGGTCACTGATTCAAACCTTTAACTATGCTGCCACACCACCCGGATTATGGTCTTAATCCCTTCTTCATCAGGTCACTGATTCAAACGAGGATATTATGGTCTTGATCCTGAACCTCAGTCTTAATCCCTTCTTCATCAGGTCACTGATTCAAACGTTACAAATTGTAACATTGGCGTTGTAACTTTTGGTCTTAATCCCTTCTTCATCAGGTCACTGATTCAAACGTCCGGGCCCTGCCACGAAGATGTGGATAAACAGGTCTTAATCCCTTCTTCATCAGGTCACTGATTCAAACCTCCGAGATCGTGGGAAATGGGCGCGCGGTCCGTGCGTCTTAATCCCTTCTTCATCAGGTCACTGATTCAAACTCGTACTGATTGAGCGTACCGGCATTTCTGCATAGGTCTTAATCC
>JAOADN010000192.1 GCA_026417295.1 Paracoccaceae bacterium | reverse complement strand
AGCAGCACCGATGCGGCCACATCGATCGCCAGCCGGCTGGCAAGTTGGGCACGGATCGAGGCATGCACCTCCTGTGCTTGCGCCGGTGTCGCAACGCGCCCGGTGCCGATGGCCCAGACGGGCTCGTAGGCGATCACCATGCGTTGGCACTGGCTACCAAGACGGTCGATGACCACCTGAAGCTGCGCACTCACCACCGCCTGGGTCTGCCCGCGTTCGCGCTCATCCAAGGTTTCGCCGAGACAGACGATCGGCGTCAATCCGGCAGCCAGCGCCGCGGCGGCTTTGTCGGCGACCATCGAGCTCGTCTCGGCATGAAACTGCCGCCGCTCGGAATGACCGACGATGACGTAGCGCCAGCCAAAATCGGCCAACATCGGGGCGCCGACTTCGCCGGTGTAGGCGCCACGAGCGTGGATCGAGCAGTCTTGCGCCCCCCAGGCTAGCGGGCTGCCCGACAAAGCCTGTTGCGCCTGAGCGAGGTACGGAAAGGGCACGCAGACCGCCAGATCGGCCGCGGGCA
>JAOADN010000191.1 GCA_026417295.1 Paracoccaceae bacterium | reverse complement strand
TGCGGTAGATCGTGTCTTCGGCATTGGCGTTGGGGAACAGTTGCACGTCGAACTGCGCCGGCACGTCCGACGCGGTCGGAATTTTGTAGGTGGACGGCGCATGCGTCATCAGCTTGCCGGCGGCATTCCACCACAGCTCTTCGGTCGTCAGCCAGCCCAGGCCCTGGATGAAGCCGCCTTCGATCTGCCCGCGGTCGATCGCCGGGTTCAGGCTGGCGCCGACATCATGCTCGATATCCACGCGCAATAGCCGGCTTTCCCCAGTCTCGGTATCGATGGCCACTTCAGAAACCGAAGCACCGTAGGCAAAGTAGAAAAACGGCCGGCCACGCATGCTGCGGCTGTCGTAGTGGATTCGCGGCGTGGCGTAGAAGCCGCTGGCCCACAACTGCACGCGCGCCAGATAGGCGGCCTTGACCAGTTCGTCGAAGCTCGCCAGCCGCCGCGGCGCCGCCGCCGGGTCGCCACCCTCGGCAGCACCGGCCCACAGGGCGCCGCCAGCCAGCCGCAGCGCCGCGGCATCGACG
>JAOADN010000190.1 GCA_026417295.1 Paracoccaceae bacterium | reverse complement strand
GTGGCCGCGGTCAACGCCGGCGGCTCGAGCACCTACACCATCCGTGTGACCAACAACGGCCCGTCGTCGGTCACCGGGGCGGTGCTGACCGACCCGGCGGTGACGAACCTCACCCTGACCAGCCCGGCGTGCACGGCCGCGGCTGGCAACCAATGCACGACCGCGCCGACGGTCGCCGCGCTGCAAGGCGCCGGCGTCAGCCTGCCGGCGCTGGCCTCGGGCGCCTTCTACGAGTTCACCGTCACCGGCACGGTCGCCGGCGGCGCCAGCGGCAGCATCGCCAACGCCGCCAGCGTCACGCCGCCCGCGGGCACCACCAACCCGGGCACCAGCTGTGTCAGCGGCGGCGGCATCACGCGCAGCTTCAACGCCGGCACCGGCGCCTGCACCTCGACCGACACCAACACCGTCACGCCGGTGGCCGACCTGACCATCAGCAAGACCGACGGCGTGGCCGCGGTCAACGCCGGCGGCTCGAGCACCTACACCATCCGTGTGACCAACAACGGCCCGTCGTCGGTCACCGG
>JAOADN010000189.1 GCA_026417295.1 Paracoccaceae bacterium | reverse complement strand
GTGTAGGCCAAATCAGTGCCGCAGCCGCAGGCACGGCTGGTTCATTTCATCACCAGTCCGCCATCGACCACCAGCACCTGCCCGGTCATGAAGCGGCTCCAATCCGAAGCCAAAAACAGCACCGGCCCGGCCACGTCCTCGGGCCGGGCGATGCGGCGCAAAGGCGGCTGGGCGGCGACGGCTTCCTGCACGTCTTCGCGGGTGGCGCGGCTGGCATCGGTCGGATAGACCAGCCCCGGCGCCACCGCATTGACGCGGATGCCCAGCGGACCGAGTTCGGCCGCCAGGTTGCGGGTGAAGCCCACCAGCGCCGACTTGGCCGTGGCGTAGTCGTGATAGGGCAGCACGGGCCGCTCCACCAGGTCGCTGACGATGTGCACGATGCAGCCGCGCGCGCGCTGGCGCATGCCGGGCAGCACGGCCTGGCACAGGTGGTAGGCCGAGCGCACGGCCCCGTCGAACTGGGTCTGGTAGTCATCCCAGGCGGTCTGCCAGAAGCGGCGGCGCTGCTGCGGGTCGAAGCGGTAG
>JAOADN010000018.1 GCA_026417295.1 Paracoccaceae bacterium | reverse complement strand
GTGATCGGCCGCCACGCGTTCGGCGACCAGTACAAAGCGACCGATTTCAAGGTTCCGGGTCGCGGCAAGCTCACGATGACGTTCACCCCCGCCGACGGCAGCGCGCCGCTGCATTTCGAGGTGTTCGACTTCCCGGGCGCGGGCGTGGCCCTCGCCATGTACAATCTCGACGATTCGATCCGAGATTTCGCCCGGGCTTCCTTCAACTACGGCCTGCAGCGCGGCTACCCGGTCTACCTCTCGACCAAGAACACGATCCTCAAGGCCTATGACGGCCGCTTCAAGGACCTGTTCCAGAAGGTCTTCGACGAGGAATTCGCCGAAGAGTTCGGGAAGCGCGGCCTCAGCTACGAACACCGGCTGATCGACGACATGGTGGCCTCCAGCCTGAAATGGTCGGGCGGCTATGTCTGGGCCTGCAAGAACTATGACGGCGACGTGCAGTCCGACACCGTGGCGCAGGGCTTCGGCTCGCTCGGGCTCATGACCTCGGTGCTGATGACGCCCGACGGCAGGGTGGTCGAGGCCGAGGCGGCCCACGGCACCGTGACCCGGCACTTCCGCGAGCACCAGAAGGGCAAGGCGACCTCGACGAACTCCATCGCCTCGATCTACGCCTGGACCGGGGGCCTGAAGCACCGCGCCAGGCTCGACGGCAATGCCGAACTTCTGCGCTTCGCCGAGACGCTGGAGCGGGTGACCGTCCAGGCGGTCGAGGACGGCTTCATGACCAAGGACCTCGCGCTTCTCGTCGGCCCGGACCAGCAGTGGCTGACGACCACGGGCTTCCTCGAGAAGGTCGACGAATACCTCGGCAGGGCGTTCGCCGTCTGACCGGCGCCGGCTGACCGGCGCGCCGCCGGGCGGGGCCGCCGTCAGGCCGTCCCGCGCCGCCGCAGCGCCAGGGCGCCGCCAAGGGCCGCCAGCAGCAGAAGGCCCGAGGCCGGCAGCGGCACGGGGGCGATCCCCGCGTCGTAGGAATACTGCAGCGAGACCTTGCCGCTCGCCCGCGTGGCCTCTCCCTGCTCGCTGAGCCCGGTGAAGACAAGCTCAAGCCGCACCGGCCCGTTCATGAAGTCGGCCGCCGAGAACGCGTTCCCCGGCGTCAGCAGGTCGTAGGACGCCTTGCCGAGGCCGAAGACGTTCTCCTCCGACGCGCTCAGGAAGAAGCTGATGAAGGTCAGCCCCTTGAACGAGAGCGGCAGCTCGATGTAGCCGAACTGACCCACCACGAGGTCCGCCACGATCTCGACCTTCGCCCCCGTCAGCGTCCCCGGCCCCGAGAATGGCGCGAAGTCCAGGTCCACGACCGGCGGCACGACATGGTTCGCCGTCGCCGCGAAGTCCAGCACCTCGGGCGCAAGCGTCGCCGCCGCGGCCGGAACGGCCGCCCCGCCCGTCGCCAGAACGGCAAGGGCGGCCAGCCCGCGAAGAGCCTTCCGCATGTCCATGATCTGCCCCCCCTGTCCGCGGCCTTCCCGCCCCCTCCGGCGGTGCGCCGCACCGGTGCCACCCCGTCCGCACCAGTCCACAGGTTAGCAGCTTCGGCCCCTGTGGCTAGTCCCTGAAGCGGAAACGATGCCCCGCCCCGGCGGCCCGCCGTTTCCGCCTGCACGACGATCCCCGGGCCCGCGGCCCGCGGCGCGCCCTCGCAAGGCGGATTGCGGTTCCCCGCGCCGCAGGATAGCGCTTGGCCGATCGCGCCCGGACCCCCGATGACCTCCGCCACTCCCTCGCCCGGCCCCGCCGCCCGGCCCCCCGCCCTGGTGGCCTTCGGCTACCCCGCCTTCACGCTCCTGTGGTTCGCCAAGTTCTGCGCCACCTTCGCCACCCAGGTCATCTCCGTCGCGGTGGGCTGGCAGGTCTATGACATCACCCGCAACCCGCTCGATCTCGGCCTCGTCGGGCTGGCGCAGTTCGCCCCGGCGATCGCGCTCGTCCTCGTCACCGGCTCGGCCGCCGACCGCCACGACCGCAAGCGCATCGTCGCCCTCTGCCTCGGGGCCGAGATCGCCTGCGCCGCCGCCCTCCTCGCCCTCACGCTCCAGGGCAATGCCCGCGTCTGGCCCATCCTCGCCGTGCTCCTGGGCTTCGGCACCGCGCGGGCCTTCTTCGGCCCCGCAAGCCAGGCGATCCTGCCCAACCTCGTCGCGCGCGAGCATCTGCCCAATGCCCTCGCCTTCAACTCGACCGGCTGGCAGATCGCCACCATCCTCGGCCCGGTGGCCGGCGGCCTGCTCTACGGGCTGGGCGCGGCGACGGCCTATGGCACGGCGGCCGGGCTGATGGCCGCGGCGCTCGTCCTCGTCGTGCTGATGCGCGCCCCGCCCCAGCCCCCCGCCTATGTGCGCGAGGGCTGGGCCGACGTCGTCGCCGGCTTCCGCTACATCTGGCGGGCGCGGATCATCCTCGGGGCGATCTCGCTCGACCTCTTCGCGGTGCTCCTGTCGGGGGCCACGGCGCTGATGCCCGCCTTCGCCCGCGACATCCTCCATGCCGGGCCCGAGGCGCTGGGCCTGCTGCGCGCCGCGCCCGGCATCGGCGCCGTCGCCATGGCGCTCTGGCTCGCCGCCTTCCCGATCCGCGATCATGCCGGGGCGGTGATGTTCTGGGCGGTTGCGCTTTTCGGCCTCGTGACCGCCATCTTCGGGCTCTCGACCACGCTCTGGCTCTCGGTCGCCTGCCTCGTCGTCATGGGGGCGGCCGACATGATCTCGGTCTGGGTGCGCGAGATCCTCGTGCAGGCCAACACGCCCGACGCGGTGCGCGGCCGGGTCAACGCGGTCAACATGGTCTTCGTCGGCGCCTCGAACGAGCTTGGAGAGTTCCGCGCCGGCACCATGGCCGCGCTGATCGGCGTCGTCCCCGCCGTCGTCTTCGGCGGCCTCGGCGCGATCGCCGTCGCCGGGCTCTGGGCCTGGCTCTTCCCCGAGCTGCGCCGCGCGCGCCGGCTCGACGGGACCTGACCGCACGCGCTGCCTGCCGGCCAGGCGGCCGGCCCCCGCGGAATGTCCTGTCCGGCGCGGCCCGGACGTGCTAGACAGGCGCGGCCTGCGGCCCCGTGCCGGGAGGGTCTGCGATGCCGCTACAGCCCGCGATGCACAAGGCCGCCGGCCTCGTCTCCCAGATCGAGGCGCTTGCCGCGCTGGCCGTCTGGCTCGGCCGCGACGGGGCGCCGCCCGACCCGGCCCTGACCCCTGCGCTCGAACGCGTGGCCTCCGCCCTCGGCCGCGAGGACTTCGCCGATCTCTCCCCGGCCGAGACGCAGATGGTCCGCGGCTTCCTGCACGCCTTCCTGCGCCAGGCCCTCGACTTCGTCGAGGCACCGGCCCGCCCCGCCGCCTGGTCCTTCGAGGATCCGGTGATCCTCCAGGCCATCGGCCAGACCTCGCGCACCATCGTCCGCGGCCTCGCCGACCTCGCCGCCGCCGAACCGGCGCTGGGCGCGCGGCTCGGCCGGCCGGCCCGCTTCCTCGACGCAGGCTGCGGCGTCGGCTGGATCTCGATCGATGCCGCGCGGCACTGGCCGTCCCTGTCGGTGGAGGGAATCGACATCTTCCCCCCGGCCCTCGCCCTCGCCGCGCGCAATCTCTCCGCCGCCGGGCCCGGGGATGCGAACCGCGTCACCTTCCGCCATCAGGATGTGACAACCCTCGCGCCCGACGGCCGCTTCGCGCTGGCCTTCCTCGCGGCCCCCTTCATTCCCGAGGATCTCCTGCCCCGCGCCCTCGAGCGGCTCTTCGGCGCGCTCGAGCCGGGCGGCTGGCTGGCATTCGGTCTCTTCGAGGCGCCCCCCGCCCCCCTTGCCCAGGCCCTCCTCGGCCTGCGCGTCACCCGCTTCGGCGGCCGGGCCTGGACGCCGGACGAGGCGCGGGCGCTGCTCGACCGGGCGGGCTTCGCCACGCCCGCCACGGCCTCGGTCAGCCAGCCGCCCGCACGCCTCGTCATCGGCCGCCGCCCCTGAAGGGCCGGTCATTGCCTCTGGCCTTCCGGGCCGCGGTCGGGTAGCAGCCGCGCGACCCGATCCGCCGAGACCCAAATGGACCTGCGCAACATCGCCATCATCGCCCATGTCGATCACGGCAAGACGACCCTCGTCGACCAGCTCCTCCGGCAGTCCGGCGCCTTCCGCGAGGGCCAGGCCGTGGCCGAACGCGCCCTCGATTCCAACGACATCGAACGCGAACGCGGCATCACCATCCTTGCCAAGTGCACCTCGGTCGAACACGGGTCCACCCGCATCAACATCGTCGACACGCCCGGACATGCCGATTTCGGCGGCGAGGTCGAGCGCATCCTCTCCATGGTCGATGGCGTCGTCCTCCTCGTCGATGCCGCCGAAGGGCCCATGCCGCAGACCAAGTTCGTCACCGCCAAGGCGCTGGCGCTCGGCCTGCGGCCCATCGTCGTGCTGAACAAGGTCGACAAGCCCGATGCCGAACCCGAACGCGCGCTGAACGAGGTCTTCGATCTCTTCGCCGCCCTCGGCGCCAGCGACGCCCAGCTCGACTTCCCCCATCTCTACGCCTCCGGCCGCGCCGGCTGGGCCGATGCGGCGCTTGACGGGCCGCGCGCGAACCTCGACGCGCTCTTCGACCTGATCCTCGCCCATGTGCCCCCGCCCGCCCAGCAGTCCCGCGCGGCCGAACCCTTCCGCATGCTCGCCACCACGCTTGCCCATGATCCCTATCTCGGCCGCATCCTGACCGGCCGGGTGGAAAGCGGCCGCCTCTCCGCCGGGACGACGATCAAGGCCCTGTCGCGGACGGGCGAGCGCATCGAGCAGTTCCGCGTCACCCGCATCCAGGCCTTCCGCGGCCTGACGACCACCGCCATCGACGAGGCCGTGGCCGGCGACATCGTCACCCTCGCGGGGATGACGAAGGCGACCGTCGCCGACACGCTCTGCGCGCTCGAGGTCGATGCCGCCCTGCCGGCCCAGCCCATCGACCCGCCGACGATCTCGGTCACCTTCGGCATCAACGACAGCCCGCTGGCAGGCCGCGACGGCACGAAGGTCCAGTCCCGCGTGATCCGCGAGCGCCTGCTGAGGGAGGCGGAATCGAACGTCGCCATCCGCGTGGCCGACGCGCCGGGGGGCGAGGCCTTCGAGGTCTCGGGCCGGGGCGAGCTCCAGATGGGCGTGCTCATCGAGAACATGCGCCGCGAGGGGTTCGAGCTCAGCATCTCGCGCCCCCGCGTCATCTTCCGCGAAGAGGGCGGCCAGCGGCTCGAACCCGTCGAGGAGGTGACGATCGACGTGGACGACGACTTCACCGGCGTCGTCATCGACCGCCTGACGGGCGAGCGCCGGGGCGAGCTCGTCGAGATGCGCCCCGCCGGCGCCGGCAAGACGCGGATCATCGCCCATGTCCCCTCGCGCGGGCTCATCGGCTATCAGGGCCAGTTCCTCACCGACACCCGCGGCACCGGGGTGCTGAACCGCATCTTCCATTCCTGGGCGCCGTGGAAGGGGCCGATCCAGGGCCGCCGCGTCGGCGTCCTCGTCAGCATGGAGAACGGCGTCTCCGTCGCCTATGCGCTGTGGAACCTCGAGGAACGCGGCCGCCTCTTCATCGGCGCGCAGGAACAGGTCTACGAGGGCATGATCATCGGCGAGCACTCGCGCGCGGGCGATCTCGAGGTCAATCCGCTCAAGGGCAAGAAGCTCACCAACATCCGCGCCGCCGGCAAGGACGAGGCCGTGGTGCTGACCCCGCCCCTGCGGATGAGCCTCGAGGAGGCGATCGCCTATGTCGAGGAGGACGAGCTCGTCGAGGTCACGCCCAGGGCGATCCGCCTCAGGAAGCGCCACCTCGACCCGCACGAGAGAAAGCGCGCGAGCCGGGGGGCCTAGGGCGGCTGCGGGCGGCCCCTGCGCTGGGGGGTCCCGGCCCGGCCGCCCCTCTGCCGCCCTTCCGCCGCCGGGGCGGCCCGAACGCGCCGGGCTCCGCCCCGCCCCCCGCATCCGCCCCGCCCCGGCCGGTGTCCCGCGCCCCGCTCGCCGCTTGCCGCGCCCCGCTCGCCGCGCCACGCTCGCCGCACCCCGGTCCACGGTCCACGGTCCACGGTCCACGCTCCCCGGGGAACGGGCGCGCGCCCGTGCCTTTTTCGTCAACCTTCCTGAACGGAGTCCTAATCCAGAAACCAACCCATTGATTTCATTGGGCGGAAATGGGTGTCCCATCGTGGGACACCCCTGTCCCGTCCCTCGGGCCGGCCCGCAGCCGGCCCCGGCCGGCCCTCATTCCAGCCCCAGCTCGGTGGCTGCCGCCGCCAGCCGCGCCGTCTCTGCCGGCCGGCCGGCAAAGGCCGCCCGCGCTCGGGCCAGGGCCGCGGCCGCCTTCTCCCGCTCGCCCAGCACCGACCAGGCGCGCAGCAGCCGCAGCCAGCCCTCGATGTCGTCGGGCGCGCCCGCCAGCCGCGCCTCCAGCCCCTCGACCATGCCGCGGATCATCGCCTGCCGGTCCTCGGGCGACATGGCCGCTGCCGCCGCCATGTCGGCCGCGTCCGGCCCCGGCGCTGCCTCCGGGCCCGGGCCGGCGTCCGAACTCGGACGCTCGCCCGCCGCCGCGCCCGCCCCTTCGGCAAGCTCCGGCCGCCCCGACAGGTCCAGCCCCGCCGCCCCGGCGCGCTCGCGGATGCGCGCCTTCAGGTCCTCCACCCAGGGCGCGCCCGCCGGCGCCCGCGCCAGCAGGTCCAGCCACAGGTTCACCGCGCCGGCCGCGTCGCCGTCCTGGTCCATCGCCAGCCCGCGGAAGAAGGTGGCGCGCGGCTCCGCCGGATCGATGGCCAGGGCCCGCGCGAACAGCTCCCGCGCCGCCACGTCCACCCGCCCGCCGCTGCCGCGCACCCGCGCCTCGCCCTGTTCGGCCAGAACCCCCGCATCGCCCGGCAGCAGGGCCGCCGCCTTCGCATAGGCGCGCTCGGCC
This sequence comes from Paracoccaceae bacterium, assembly GCA_026417295.1. Taxonomy (GTDB): domain Bacteria; phylum Pseudomonadota; class Alphaproteobacteria; order Rhodobacterales; family Rhodobacteraceae; genus JAOADN01. The sequence goes on along the minus strand of JAOADN010000018.1, from coordinate 32,251 downwards.
TCGGCGAAGCGGCCGGTGCCGAGATAGGACCAGCCCAGCATCCGCCAGCCCGCGGCATCGCCCGGCTCGCGCGCCAGCCGGTCGGCAAGCCGGGCGATCATCGTGTCCACGTCGGCCAGTGCGCCGGAACCGGCCGCGGGCGCGGGCGCCGGCGCTGCCGCCACCGCCGCCGCGGCGGGTCCCGGCGCGGGCGCAACCGGCGCGGCAAGGTCGGGCCGCCCGACAACGCCGTAAAGCGCCGCCGCGCCCAGCGTCACCGCACCGGCCGCGATGGCAATCCCGATGGCCCGCCCGCCCGGCGTCGTGTCCGTCATCCGCTCCCCCTCGGCCGCGCGCGCCGCCGCAAGTGCCCGCCTCTCCAGCTCCGCCCGCGTGGCCGCGGCATCCTCGGGGCTCACGGCGCCCCGCGCAAGATCGGCCTCGAGCTCGCGGGCCTGCCGGCGATAGAGTTCGAGTCCCGCATCCGCGCCGCCGGCCCCCGGCGCATGGCCGCGCAGGAAGGGCAGCGTCAGCAGCCCCGCCGCAACCGCCATCATCAAGGTCAGGACCAGCCACAGCGTCATGTGCCCGGCCTGCCGTCCAGGATCTCGCGCGCCCGTGCCCGCTCGGCCTCGTCCAGCGCCGGTGCCTCCGCCGCATCCGCGCCGCGCGCCCATAGCCGCGCGAATCCCGCCGCGGCCAGCATCAGCAGCAGCGCCGGTCCGCCCCACAGCAGCCAGGTGGCCGGCGTGACGGGCGGGTCCAGCAGGATGAAGCTGCCATAGCGCTCGACCATGAAGGCGACCGCCTCGGCATCGGTATCGCCGGCCACCAGCCTCTCGCGAAGGATGAGCCGCATGTCGCGGGCGATTCCCGCATTGGAATCGTCGATGCTCTGGTTGCGGCAGACCACGCAGCGCAGACCCTTGCCGATCTCCCGCGCCCGGGCCTCGAGCGCGGGGTCGGCAAGGACCTCGTCGGGGTTGACGGCAAGCGCCGGGGCAAGGGGCGCCGTCGACACCGCCAGGGCAACAAGGCCCGCCTGCAGGGCACGCCGCATCCTGCGCCTCATGCCCGCAGGGCGGGCGCTGCGGGCCGCGCCGCCAGAAGCCCGATGCGGAACCGCCGGTCGGCCAGCGAGAGGATCCCGCCCAGCGCCATGAGCGCCGGACCGAACCAGATCAGCAGGACGAGCGGATGGTGATAGATGCGAACCGCCCGCGAGCCCTCGCCGGCCGGATCGCCGAGCGAGACGTAGAGGTTCGACAGGCCCCGCGCGACGATCGCCGCCTCGGTCGTCACCCGCCCCGTCTGCGGGAAGAACCGCCGCTCGGCGGTCATCGTCGTCACCGGCGCACCGTCCCGCGTGACCGCGAAGGTCGCGCGCTCGGCCTCGAAATTGTCCCGCCGCGACTGGCTGAAATCGGTGAGGGTGAAGGTGTAGCCCCCGGCTTCGGCCGACTGGCCGCGGGCCAGCGCGACGATGGCCTCGTCCTGCCAGGCGGTGACGGCCGTGATCCCGGCGACCAGAAGGCCCAGCCCGGCATGGGCGGCGATCATGCCCCAGGTCGCCGGCGGCGTCGTCCGCGTCAGGGCAAGGCTGCGCCGCCACGGCTGGACGAACGGCTGCGCCCGCGCGGCCCAGACTGCGATCGCCCCGCCGACCAGCCAGGCCGCGAGACCGAGGCCGAGCGCGGTTCCCGCTGCGCCCGGTCCCAGCGCCAGGACCAGGACGAGGACGACCATCACGCTTCCGGCGATCGCCCAGCGCAGGCGCATCAGGGCCGCGACCAGGCTGTCGCGCTTCCAGCGCAGCATCGGCCCGACGCTGACGGCCAGCAGCAGGGGCACCATCAGGGGCACGAAGCTGCGGTTGTAGAAGGGCGGACCGACCGAGATCCTGTCGGGACCCAGCATCTCGATGGCCAGGGGATAGAAGGTCCCGAGGAAGACTGTTGCCGTGGCCGTGACGAGCAGGATGTTGTTCAGGATCAGCCCGCCCTCGCGGCTGACCGGGCGGAAGGTCGCGCTGCGGTCGAAACCGCCGGCGCGCAGCGCAAAGAGCAGCAGGGCCCCCCCCGTGAAGCCGCCGAGGATCAAGAGGACGCCGATCCCCCGCGCCGGATCGCTGGCGAAGGCATGGACGCTGGTGATGACGCCCGACCTGACGAGAAACGTGCCCACGAGGCTCAGCGAGAAGGTCAGGATCGCAAGCAGGATCGTCCACACGATCAGCGTCTGCCGGCGCTCGACGACGATCGCCGAATGCAGGAGCGCCGTCCCCGCAAGCCACGGCATGAAGCTTGCATTCTCCACCGGATCCCAGAACCACCAGCCGCCCCAGCCCAGCTCGTAATAGGCCCAGTAGCTGCCGAGGGTGATGCCGATGGTGAGGAATACCCAGGCCGCAAGGACCCAGGGCCGCACCATGCGCGCCCAGGCGGCATCGACCCGGCCCTCGATCAGCGCCGCGACCGCGAAGGAGAAGACGATCGAGAATCCGACATAGCCGAGATAGAGGAACGGCGGATGCACGATCAGCCCGATGTCCTGCAGAAGCGGGTTCAGTTCCGCGCCCTCGGCCGGCGCGGGATGCAGGCGCGCGAAGGGATTGCTGGTGAGGATGCTCAGCGTCAGGAAGGCGGCCGCGATCAGGCCCTGCACCGCCAGGGTCCGCGCGCGCAGCGCGGGCGGCAGCGTCCGGCCGAGCACCGCGACCGCCGCCCCGAAGAGCGACAGGATGAGGATCCACAAGAGCAGCGATCCCTCGTGGTTGCCCCAGGTCGCCGACATGCGGAACCCCGCCGGCATCGCCGCGCTCGAGTTGCTCGCGACGACAAGGATCGAGAAGTCCGAGACCGCGAAGGCCCTGACGAGCAGCGCGAAGGCAAGGCCGGTGAAGAGGAGCTGCGCCACCGCGGCGTGATCGGCGAAGGCCATCAGCGTGCGGTCCCGGCGCCACGCGCCGACCTGCGGAATCGTGGCCTGGGCAAGGGCGATCATCAGCGCGAGGACCAGAGCGAACTGGCCGACCTCTGCCGTCACCTTGCCTGCCTCCCCGGCACGTCTGCCTGCATCTACTTGTAGAGCGAGAACTCGATCCGCCGGTTCCTGCCCCGGTTGAAGTCGGAATCGTTCGGCACCATCGGCCGGGATTCGCCGTATCCGGTGGCGAACAGCCGGCCCGGCTCGATTCCCTGCCCTGTGAGGTACTTGACCACCGCCTGCGCCCGCCGCTCCGACAGGGCCTGGTTCATCGCGTCCGAACCCACGTCGTCGGTATGGCCCGAGATCAGGATGCGCAGGCCGGGGCAGCGCTTCACGATGTCGGTGATCGTGGCCAGGACATAGGCGGAATCAGGCGTCAGCTGTGCGCTGCCCGAGGCGAAGTAGATGTTGCCGGTCTCCGACAGGATCTCGAAGCGCCCGACGCATTCCTCATAGGAGAATTCGCCCTTGGTCTCCAGCGCCGCCGCGGCCGGCGGTTCCTCGGGCCTGGCCGGTTCGGCGGCGGTTCCCGCATCGGCGGTGACCTCACCGCCCCCCCCGCCCGTCCGGTTGAAGGTGAACTGGTAGCTGATGTCCATCTGCGGCGTGATGTCGAAGCCCCCCGCGGTCTCGGCGATCTTGCGCAGGTTGCCCTCCAGGCCGAACTCCTCGACCTTGAACAGGACGGGCTGGCTGGATGTGGCGACGATGCGGTCGGGCGTCTCGGCGGCGACGATCGCGCTTGTCGTCATCTCGTTGCGGGCGCCGTGGATCGCGAAGGTGAACGGGATGGTCACGGCCTTCTGCCCGCCGGCCGACAGGCCAGCCGCCATGTCCGGCGTCAGCTGCGCCGTGACCTCGGCCTCGGGATACTTGAACGTCTCGAAGAACAGGAAGCGCATCCGCACGTTGCGCAGGTCGTTCTTGGTATCGACCGAGTCGAGCTTGACCTTGATCGACAGTGCGCCGTCCGCCCCGATCCTGCCCTCGAAGGTGGCGAAGGAATGGGTCTCGGCGATCACCTGCCCCTTCTCGTTCTTCACCGATCCGAAGCGGATGTAGGACGCGGCGGGATCCAGCGTCCAGCCCGGCGCGAAGGGGTTGTCCTGCGCCGGTCCGGGCTGTCCCGCGGCGATGCCCGACAGCAGCGTGATGGCGGCCAGGAGGGACCTGAATGCCGAAACCGAAGGAATGTGCACGATAGCGTTCCCCGATCGTTCGTGTCGCCCGGCCGGGGAGACACGGGCGCGGCGTCCCTTCCGTGCTCCTCTCCGCCGCGCCGGGAAGAATCATGCGGGCTCCGCGCAGGGGCAGGTTACCCCCGGCGCCCCGCCGTGACAAACCCCGCGGGGCAGCGGACCTTTCGGCTGGCGGTCCGGCCTGTCGTGGCCCGGCCGCGACGACCGTCGGCGCGCGGGGACACGCGCGAGAACGTCAGTTGCGCGGGCAGAGGCAGCGCGGATACTCTGCCATTGCGGCTCAACTTCAGGATGTGCGCCCCTTGGTCCGACTCCTCGCGCTTCTGTTCGCCCTGGCGTTCGGGATGCCGGGACCGGCGGCTGCCGAATTCCGCCTGGTGCCCGAGGGCGCGGACGGCGGCAGGCGCATCGCGCTGGTGATCGGCAACGGGCAGTACAGGGCGGTCGGCGCCCTGCCGAACCCGGTCGCGGATGCCATGCTGATGAAGCAGACGCTCGAGGGTGCCGGCTTCACCGTCACGCTTCTGGCGGATGCCGACCAGGCGACGATGAAGCAGGGCATCGCCGATTTCGGCCGCAGCCTGCGTGCCGCCGGGCCAGACACGGTGGCGCTGTTCTACTACGCGGGCCACGCCGTCCAGTCCTTCGGCAACAACTACCTGCTGCCGGTGGACAGCGCGATCCGCGACGAGGCCGACCTCGATCTGGTCGGGGTCGAGGCGGGCTGGGTCCTGCGGCAGCTCTTCTCTGCCCGGGTGCGCACCAACATCGTCATCCTCGATGCCTGCCGGAACAACCCCTTCCCCGAGGTCGCCGGGTTCACCGACAAGGGCCTGGCCGAGATGAACGCCCCGACCGGCAGCTTCATCGCCTATGCGACGGCGCCCGGCAGCGTCGCGCTGGACGGGACGGGCGGCAACAGCCCCTACACGCGGGCGCTGGCCGACGAGATCGCCGGGGATCCGGACACGATCGAGAACATCTTCAAGCGGGTCCGCATCCGCGTCCTCAACGAGACGAACGGCGCGCAGACGCCATGGGAAAGCTCGTCGCTGACCAGCGACTTCTACTTCCGCGCCCCGGCCGGACCCGGCGGCAGCGCGACGGACGAGGCCGCGCTGTGGGAATCCGTCAAGGACGGCAGCGACCCGGTGAAGCTGCAGCTCTATCTCTGGGCCTTTCCCCAGGGATCGCACCGCACCGAGGCCGAGGCCCTGCTGGCGGCGATCAATGCCGGCGGCGGCGCGGCCGCGGCCGGAGAGACCGGCGGCCAGACAAGCCAGGCCAATTCCCAGGGCGCGGAGAGCATGCTTGTCACCTTCTCCACGCCGATCCGCAGCGGCGAGCCGCAGATCGTCGGCCGGTCCATCGAGGAACTGATCCGCAGCGAACCGCTCTTTCCGCCCTTCGAGGGCATCCCGGACGAGCTCTGGAAGGGCCAGCACTGCACCAACTGCCATCAGTGGACGCGGGACCGGATCTGCGAACAGGCGCAGTTCTACCTTGGGGCCGAGGCGGCGCGCTCGCTCGAGAAGCCGCATCCCCTCGGGCTCGGCTTCAAGCAGACCCTCAAGGCCTGGGCCCAGGCGGGGTGCCCCTGACGGCCGGACCGGTCAGAAGGACTTTGCGATGCCCGCCGTCAGGAAGAACTCGCTCTGCTTCTCGACAAGCAGGGGCGTCTCCTCGCTGGACCAGCGCGCCCCGGCATCGACCTGCAGGCTGAGCGTGCGGTCGATGCGGTAGCGCGCATTGACCGACGGCATCACGAAGGTCTCGTTCCCCGGCCCGTCCGTGAAATCGCGATAGCCAAGGCGCAGGCGCGGCTGGATGTTCAGCCGTTCGTTCAGCGGCGCCCGCATCGAGGTCTCGAGGACATAGAGGTTGTCGTCGTCACCGTGCGAGTAGCGCAGGCCGAGGCTGACCTGGTCGTCGGCCATGAAGACCGACGAACCGATCACCCTTGCCCCGAGATAGGCGCGCAGCCCCCCGCCATCGACCGCATCCACCCCGCCGGAGGCCGGCGTGCCGCTCGACTCGTAGAGCGTCCCGTCAAGCGCAAGGTCCCAGGTCCCGTTCAGCTTGCCGTAATAGGTGGCCCCCAGCGTGGTCACCGTGGCCGAACGGTCGACCGCCAGCGCCTCGATCTCCTCGCGCGTGAAGGTGGCCAGCAGATCGTCGAGGTCGTCCGTTCCCTGTCCGATCAGCGCGTTCTGCAGGTTCAGGCTCGGGCTGCGGTAATAGGCCAGACGCCCGGTGACGCGGGCGCCGCTGTCCAGCACCTGCGCCCCCGTCAGCAGCAGGCGGTTGACCTCGCCGAACTTCAGGTCGTACTCGGCATTGGCGTAGAGGCTGGCCTTGCCAAGCTCCAGCCGGTATTCCGCCCCCAGGGCCTCGCGATAGGTGAAGGACCCGTCCCGCTGCAGCGCGGCATAGAGTGTCACGTCGCCGTCGGCGAGCGCCTTCTCGAAGGTCGCGCTGGCCCCCAGCAGGATCCTGTCGTCGCCGAAGAAGTCGTCGCGGCTGCTGTCGACGGCCGTCCCCAGGACGAAGCCGAGGACCGTCCCCCCGTCGAGCGGCAGCTTCAGCGACACGCCATCCACCCGGTAGGCGATCCCCTGCGGATCCAGCCGCTGGCGCCCGAAGGTGACGACGCGGCCCGAAGCCTTGTCCTCGACCGAGATCTTCGCCTCCGACAGGCGGAAGTCCGACTCCGACGAATCCGAGAAATCGATGTCGCCAAGCCCTGCAAATGTCAGCCGCACGCGCCGGTCCGCGCTGTCGATCGTGCGCGAGAACTGAAGGCCCGCCGTCAGGGCGTTGCGGAAGATGTCATCCTCTTCCTCGGTCTCGTCCGGATCGGGCTCGAGGTTGGTGATCTCGGTCGCGCCTTCGTTGAAGCGGTAGGTCAGCGTCAGGACGCCCTGGTCGCGCACCGTCGGTCCGGCGGGCGCGGGCGGCGCGGCTGCGGTGGGCCGGAAGGATCCGGCGCGGCGCGGCGCGGCGGTCCCGGCGACCGTCGCCGGCGGCGGGCTGGGCGGCAGCGGCGTCGCCCCGGACAGGATCGCGTCAAGCCGCGCGCGTACGCGCGGCGCGCCCTCGCTGTCGGGAAACTTCTGCAGGAAGATCTCGTATTCGGCCTTGGCGTGGGCCAGCTGGCCGTTGGCCTCGCGCACATTGCCCAGAAGCTCCTGCGCGCGCGCCGTCTGGGTGTTCACCGGCAGGCCGACAAGCCGCGTCAGAAGCTGCGTCGCGCGGCGGTAGTCGCCGCCGTCGATGGCCTGGATCGCCTGCCGCATCAACGTGTCCGCCAGCGCCGACGGCGCCGGCGCCTGCGCCAGTGCCAGGCTGCCGGCCACGGCAAGGCTGAGCGTCAGGCCCAGAAGGCCGGCGCCGCGCAGCCGCGCGAACCTTCCACGGACCCTGCCCTGCCCCTCGCCCGGCCCGTCCCTGCGTCCCGATCTGCCCTGCGGTATCATTGCCCTGCTCCGTCCGCCTCTGGCCCCGTTCGTTCTGCTTCACCGGCCCGCGCCGGCTCAGAAGTGGCAGCTGTTGCAATTGTCGCCGGGCACATGCGTCTGCCGCGAGGAACCCGGGTTGTTCGGATCGAGTGTCGAGGACTGGTAGGTGAAATGGCATTCCACGCATTCGCCATTGGCGAAGCCCAGCGCGTGATTCATCGCCGGCAGCGGCGGCTCGCCCACGGCATGGCAGTTGGTGCAGCTGTTCGACGTCACGCCCGAGGCCGCATGGAAGGCGGGCTGGGTCGGCGCGCCGAAGAAGTTGCCCGGGAAATGGCACCCGGCGCAGGGACCCGTCGCCTCGTCATGGGTGAAGGAGACGACGCTGAAGGAGGCGGTGCTGGTGTGGCAGGCGGCACAGTCGTCCGAGGTGCCGACGTGCAACGGCGGCTGTGACGACGCACCATAGGTGTTGCCCGCGAAATGGCAGCCGTTGCAGGCACCCAGGGCTTCGGCATGATCCATGCTCACCGCCGCGAAGTCCGAAGTGTTGTGGCAGGCCCCGCAGTTGTTCGTCGTCGACATGTGGTCGCCGGGCTTGGCCGGTGCGCCGAGCTCGTTGCCCGGGAAATGGCAGTCGACGCAATCCCCGGTCACGGCGCCATGATCGAAGGTCCGGCCGATCTGGAAGGCCATCGTGTTGTGGCAGGTCGCGCAGTCGTCGTTCAAGAACGTGTGCGTCGCGGGCTGCGACGGCGCGCCGATCGGGTTGCCCTGGTAATGGCAGCTCACGCAGGCGCCGAAGGCGGCATCGTGATCCATGCTGACATTGGCGAACGACTGCTCGAAGAACGGCGTGTGGCAGCTGTCGCAGGTTTCGGGCGCGGGAATGTGGCCCGCCGGCTTGCCCATCGCCGTCTTGCCGTCATGGCAGGTCGCGCAGGGCGCCGCGATCAGCGTGTGATCGACGATGGCGCGCGCGAAGCTCAGCGTCGAATGGCAGGCCGCGCAGTCGTCCGGCGCGGCGATGTGGCCGGCCGGCTGTCCGGGGGCGATGGCGCCGTTGTGGCAGGACACGCAGCTTCCGATCACGTCGCGGTGGTCCACCCGGACGGTGCCGAACCCCGTTGTGACGTGGCAGTCGTCGCAGTTGTCCGTCGCCCTGATGTGGTCCGCAGGCTTGCCGCGTGCCCGCGATCCGTTGTGGCAGGTCGCGCAGTCCTGGGTGATGGCCGTGTGGTCGAAGGCGAAGGGAACGAAGTTGACGGTCGTGTGGCAGGATGCGCAGTCGTTGCCGACGGCGGGGTGCCCGGCCGGCTTGCCCGGCGCCCGCGTCCCGTTGTGGCAGGAGGCACAGTCCCGCGGCGTGCCCTTCAGCACGTTGTCTATGTGGCAGCTCTCGCAGATGATCTGGGCGTGCTTGCCGGTCAGCGGGATCCCGACCGCGGCGTGATCGAAGCCCGGAATCGCCTGGACGCCGTTCACCGTCTCCTGCGCCCCGGCCGCCGTCAGCGTCATGACAAGCACGGACAGGGCCATGAGGACTGAAGACACGAGGGCGCGCAGGGCGCGCCGCATCGTCGCTGAAGCGGCTGTCGCAACCTGGTGTCGCAGGTCTGGCATTCGGACGCTCCGAGCCTGTGCTCCCGCGCTCCGGACTACGATCCCGGTTCACGCCTGCGTGACGCTACTTGGCGTTGTCCGATCCGGTCAAGCTTCGTGCCGGGTTGGCCGCATGCTGCCGGGCGCGGCGTTGCCCGCCGGCATCGCCCCAGATCGGGCAGCAGCCGCCGCGACAGGCCCTCGCCCTAGATCAGCCCGCGCCCCGCGAGGTTGCGCATCAGCGCCGCCGCGCCGAAGGTCCATTCAGGCGCCTCGGTGGAAAGACGCACCGTGTTGACCAGCCTGCCCAGCGCCGCCGAGGCGATCGTCACCACGTCGCCGGGATGATGCGTGAAGCCCTGCCCCGGCGCGTCGCGGTCCTGCACGGGGGCGAACATGGTCCCGCAGTAGAGGAAGAAGCCGTCCGGATACTGATGGTGGCGGCCGCAGGCCTGCGCGGCGAGATCGGCCGGATCGCGGCTGATCTCTGCCATCGACGACCGCCCCGTCAGGCTGAAGCCGTCCTCGCCCGCGACGGTCAGCGTCACCTCGGCCGCGCGCACGTCGTCAAGCGAGAAGCCCTCGTCGAAGAGCCGCACGAAGGGCCCGACGGCGGCGGCGGCGTTGTTGTCCTTCGCCTTGCCGAGCAGCAGCGCCGAGCGGCCCTCGACGTCGCGCAGGTTCACGTCGTTGCCGAGCGTGGCGCCGCGGATGCGCCCGCGGCTGTCGCAGGCCAGCACGATCTCGGGCTCGGGGTTGTTCCAGCGGCTGATCGGGTGAAGGCCCACGGCCGCGCCGTGGCCCACGGCCGACATCGGCTGCGCCTTGGTGAAGATCTCGGCATCCGGGCCGATCCCGACCTCGAGATACTGGCTCCACAGGCCCTCGGCCTGAAGCAGGCGCTTGACCTCGGCCGCCTCGGGCGAGCCGGGGCGCAGGCTGCGAAGGCTGTCGCCGATGACCTGGCCGACGCGGGCGCGGATGCCGGCGGCACGGGCAGGGTCGCCGGCGGCGCGTTCCTCGATCACCCGTTCGACCATCGAGCGGGCGAAGGTGACGCCCGCCGCCTTGACGGCCTGGAGGTCGCAGGGCGCGAGCAGGCGCAGGTCGTCGGGGCCGGCATCGGGGCGGCTTGCCGTCTCGAGCTCGGACGCCGTGCAGACGGCCGCGCCCGCGGCCTCGCGCACATGGGCCGCAGGATCGGGCAGCTCCAGCAGGTCGCGCATGGTGGGGGCCGCACGCGAGGTGATGTCGAGGACCAGCCCGTCGCGGATGGTCACGAGGCAGGGCCCGATCCCCGGCCGCCAGATCCGCCCCGCCAGCGTCGCCCCGTCCATCGCGTCCCTCCCACGCTGCCCGTGCCGCGGCGCGATCAAGACATGCCGCGCCGGCCGCGGCAAGGGCGCAAGGGAGGCGGGAAGGGCCGGCCTGCCGCAGGGCCCGCCGGCGGGGGGCCGGAAATGTCCCACCGTGGGACACCATCCCAACCCATTGAGATTATTTGACATTCTTTCCGCCTTTAGGGATTCGTCAGGACATTTCCGCACAAGGCGCGCCGATGGGGTGCGCACCTGTGCGGATCCGCACCGTCATGCCCGCCCGCCGGGGCCCCGGTCGTCAGTCCTCCGGGCGGATGCGCGGCGCGGTCCTTGCCGCGAAGGCCGCAAGCCGCTCGCGCGCCGCTTCCTGGGTGTTGACGATGCCGGCCACGGCGGCCTCGGCATAGGCGGCGTCGAGCCCCGACATGTTGCCCATGTGGCTGATCGCCGAGCAGATGGCGAAGTTGGTCAGCGGCAGGTTGGCCGCCGCGCGGCGGGCGATGGCGGTTGCGGCCTCGAGGCTCGACCCATCGACGAGATACTGCGCCAGCCCGACGCGCACGGCCTCCTCGCCCCTGTAGATGCGGCCGGTCAGCATCATGTCGATCATCCGCGCCTTGCCGACCAGCCCCGCGACGCGGATGGTCGCGCCGCCGCCGGTGAACAGGCCGCGCTGGCCTTCGGGCAGGGCGAAGTAGGTGCCGGCATCGGCAACGCGGACATGCGCCGCGCTGGCCAGTTCCAGCCCGCCTCCGACGACCGCCCCCTTGAGCGCCGCGATCACCGGGACCCCGCCATATTCGATCCGGTTGAAGGCCTCGTGCCAGCGCAGGCAGAGCTGCCAGAAGGCCTCGGGGCTGCGCCCGGCGTCATGATGCTCGACAAGGTCGAGCCCGGCGCAGAAATGCTCGCCCGCCGCCGCCAGCACGATCGCCCGCGCGCCCCGGCGCGGCGCGGCCGTGAAGAGCGCGACGAGCTCCTCGATCGTGGCGGCGTCCAGGGCATTGCGCTTGGCCGGGCGGTTCAGCGTGACGGTCCAGACGCCGTCCGCGTCCTGGCTGACGGCAAGGTTGGCAGGACTGCCGGCATCGGGGGTCATCGTCGCATCCCTTTCCTGTCCGGTGGCCCCGCCCGCGGGCAAGGGGCGACGGGCGGGGCGGATGGCGCGCTGTTAGCGCGTCGCGCCCCGGCGGGAAAGGCGCAATCCCGTGGCGCGCCGGCCTCAGACCCCGGAGGCGGCGGGCAGCGGCGGCAGGCCGCGGATCAGGTCGGACGCCTTCTCGCCGATCATGATCGTCGGCGCGTTGGTGTTCGACGAGGGGATGCGCGGCATGACCGAGGCATCGCAGACCCTGAGCCCGTCGATCCCGCGCAGCCTGAGTGCGGGGTCGACCACGGCCTCGTCGCCCTGCCCCATCCGGCAGGTGCCGACCGGATGGTGATCCGTCTTGGCGATGCGGCAGGCATAGGCGAAGAGCGCGGCGCGGTCCGTCACCTCCGGTCCGGGCAGGACCTCGCGGCCGAGGAAGGGCGCGAGCGCCGGCTGGCGCAGGATCTCGCGCGCCATGGCGAGGCCGCGCAGCGACAGGTCGAGGTCGCGCGGATCCGACCAGTAGGCCGGATCGATGAGCGGCGCGGCGCCCGGATCGGCCGAGGCGAGGCGCACGCTGCCCCGCGACCGCGGCCGCAGGAGGGCGGAGTTGAGCGTGATTCCCGAGCCGCGCACGGCGGCGATGCCCTTCTCGATCCCCGATCCCTGGCCGAGATGGAACTGGATGTCGGGCCAGTCCGGGTCGTCCCCCGTGGTCCAGAAGCCCCCCGTCTCGAAGAGCGGCGAGGCGACGGGGCCCGAACGGAAGAGCAGGTAGCGCAGCCCCGCGAGCAGCGTCCGGTCGGGGCGGCGGAAACGGTCGTAGGAATGCGGTCCGGTGCATTCGGCCAGGACGCAGAGGTCGAGGTGGTCCTGGAGGTTCCGCCCCACCCCGGGCAGGTCGTGAACCACGTCGATCCCGACGGCGGCCAGATGGTCGGCCGGCCCGATCCCCGACAGCATGAGCAGCCGCGGCGAGCCGATCGCCCCGGCGCAGAGGACGACCTCGCGCGCGGCATGCAGGACCTCTCCCCCAAGGGTGACGACCCCGGTCGCGCGGCCGCCCGCGACGAGGATGCGGGCGACCTGGGTGTCGAGCCGCACCTTCAGCCCGGGCCTGGCCATGGCCGGCCTCAGGTAGGCGGTCGCGGTCGAGGACCGCCGGGCCGCCCGCTGGGTGAGCTGGTAGTAGCCCACCCCGGCCTGGCGGGGCCCGTTGAAATCGGGGTTGAAGGGCATGCCCCAGCCCTGTCCGGCGCGGATGAAGGCATCGCAGACGGGCAGCGCCGCCCGCGGCATCGACACGCCGAGCGGCCCTTCGGCCCCGTGGAAGGTGCCGGCGAAAGTGTCGTTGCCCTCGGCGCGCCGGAAATAGGGCAGGACCTCGGCAAAGGACCAGCCGGTGCAGCCCTCCTCGGCGGCCCAGGCGTCGTAGTCGCGCCGGTTGCCGCGGGTATAGATCTGCGCGTTGATGCTGGACCCGCCGCCGATCACCCTTGCCTGGGTGAACCACAGGACGCGGTCCTGCATGTGGCGCTGCGGCACGGTGGACCAGCCCCAGCTCGCCACCCCCTTCGTCATCCGGGCGAAGCCGGCGGGCCAGTGGAAGAGGACGCCCCTGTCGCGGCCCCCGGCCTCGAGCAGGATCACGCTGACCGACGGGTCCTCGGTCAGCCGCGCGGCGATGACGGCGCCGGCCGCCCCGCCCCCGACGATGATGTAGTCGGCGCCCGCCACCTCAGTCCCAGACCGGGAAGCCGGGCGTGGGCCCGTTGCGCACGACGCGGCAGCCGGTCGCGGCCAGCGCCGCGATGCGGTCCATGTCGATCGACGACAGGGTGAAGTCCATCACGTCGAAGTTCGCCCGGATGTTGGCCGGCTTCGTCGACATGGTGACGGTGGCCACGCCCTTCTGCAGGATCCAGCGCAGGACGACCTGGCCCGCCGTGCGCCCGTAGGTGCGGCCGATCTCGGCGAAGATCGCGTGGTCGAAGACGCGGCCGCGGGCGATCGAGGAATAGGCGGCCAGCGGGATGCCCGTCTCGGTCGCCGCGGCCAGCAGGCGCGACTGATCGAGCAGCGGGTGGAACTCGACCTGGTTGCAGGCGATCGGTGCATCGAGCAGCGCGCGGGCCTCGCGCATCATGGCGGTGGTGAAGTTCGACACGCCGATGGCGCGGGTCAGGCCGCGCGCCAGCGCCTGGCCCAGCAGGCCGAGCGCGGTGGCGTTGCCCTCCGGCACCGGCCAGTGCAGCAGCAGCAGGTCCACCCTGTCGACGCCGAGCGCGGCGAGGCTCTGCTCGACCGAGGCGAGGAAGCGCGCGGGATCGTAGTTGGCGGGATGGACCTTGGTCGTGATGCAGAGCTCGTCCCGCTTCACGCCGCTGGCCGCCAGCGCCGCGCCGACGCCTGCCTCGTTGCCATACATCTGCGCGGTGTCGAAATGGCGGTAGCCCGCCGCCGTGGCGTCGAGGACCGCCCGGTGCAGGACCTCGCCCTGAAGGGGCCAGGTGCCGAAGGCGCGCTGGAAGCTTCGCTCGAAGATGATGGACACGGGCGGGCCGGACCTTCCCTCTGGGGCCCCGCGATTGCCACTTGCGGGCGGCGCACGGGGCAGGCTATCTGTTAACCGTTTAGTTACTTAAGGCGCGGGCGAAGGGCAAGGGGATGCCGCGGACGAAGGTGATGACGGCGGCCGAGGCCGTCGCGGCGATTGCCGACGGGGCGACCGTGGCGGTCAATTCCTCCTCGGGGCTCCTTTGCCCCGACGACGTCCTGGCCGCGCTCGGCGCGCGGTTCCGCGAGGAGGGGCACCCGCGCGGCCTGACCATGATCCACCCGATCGCGGCCGGCGACATGTTCGGCACGCGGGGGGTGGACCACATCGCCGAGGAGGGGCTGATCGACCGGATCATCGGCGGCAGCTACCCCTCGGGCCCGACCGCCGCCGAGCCGCCGGCGATCTGGCGGCTGATCGCGGCCGGCAAGGTGGCGGCCTGGAACGTGCCCTCGGGCATCGTCTTCGACATGCTGCGCGAGGGGGCGGGCCACCGGCCGGGCGTGCTGACCAAGGTCGGCATGGACACGTTCGTCGATCCCGCCCTGCAGGGCTGCGCGATGAACGCGGCGGCAGGCGCACGTCCGCTGGTCCGCCGCGTCAGCTTCGAGGGCGAGGACTGGCTGTTCTTCCCCGCGATCCGCCCCGACGTGGCGATCATCCGGGCGACGACGGCGGACGAGGCGGGCAACCTGGGCTTCGAGCAGGAGGGCGCCTATCTCGGGGCGATGGAGATGGCGCTGGCCGCGCGCGCCGCCGGGGGGCGGGTGATCGCGCAGGTCAGGCGGATCGCGCTGCGCGGGTCGATCCCGCCCAAGCTCGTCCACGTGCCGGGCATCCTGGTCGATGCGATCGTCGAGGCGCCCGGGCAGCTCCAGACCACCGCCACGCCCTACGATCCGGCCATCTCGGGCGAGATCCGGCGCCCCCTCGCAAGCTTCGAGCTGCCGGATTTCGGGCCGCAGAAGGTGATCGCCCGGCGCGTCGCGCAGGAGTTGCGGGACGGCTGGGCGGTGAATGTCGGCTTCGGCATCTCGGCCAATGTCCCGCGCATCCTGCTGGAAGAGGGCCTGCACGGCGCCGTCACCTGGGTCATCGAGCAGGGCGCGGTGGGCGGGGTTCCTTTGCTCGACTTCCGCTTCGGCTGCGCCGCCAATGCCGAGGCCTTCGTCGCCTCGCCCCACCAGTTCACCTATTTCCAGTCCGGGGGCTTCGACTGCGCGCTCCTGTCCTTCCTCGAGGTCGGCCGCGACGGTTCGGTCAACGTCTCGCGTCTGGCGGCCACGCCGCACCGGACGGCCGGCGCCGGCGGCTTCGTCGACATCACCGCGCGGGCCCGCAGGATCGTCTTCTCGGGCACGTTCAACGCCGGCGCGCGGCTGCGCATCGACGGCGGCCGGCTGGTGATCGAGAGCGAGGGCCGGATCGCCAAGTTCGTCGAGACGGTCGACCATGTCAGCTTCTCGGGCCCGCGCGGCCGTGCCCAGGGCCAGGACGTGACCTTCGTCACCGAACGCTGCGTCATCCGGCTTCTCGAGCGCGGGCTGACCGTCACCGAGATCGCGCCGGGGGTCGACCTGCGCCGCGACGTGCTGGACCGCGCCGCCACACCGCTGCATGTGGCCGGGGACCTGAAGGTGATGGAGGCGCGCCTCTTCCGGCCCGAGCCCTTCGGCCTGGTGCTGCAATGACCGACCCGCGCCTCGAGCTCGACCTTTCCGGTCCCGTCGGCCGGCTGACGATCCGGCGGCCGGACCGGCTGAACGCGCTGGACGCCGCGATGGTCGAAGGCCTGCTTGCCGCATGTGCGACGGAGGAACGGTGTGCGGTGCGGGTGCTGGTCGTCACCGGCGAGGGCGGGCGCGCCTTCAGCGCGGGGGGCGACATCGCCGCCTGGAGCGCGCAGACGGCGCAGGACTTCGCCCGCCACTGGGTGCGCGACGGCCACCGCGCCTTCGACGCGCTCGCCCGCCTTGCCCAGCCGGTCATCGCGGTGCTGAACGGCCATGCCCTGGGCGGCGGGCTGGAACTTGCCGCCTGCGCCGACCCGCGCATCGCCGGGGCCCATGTCAGGATCGGCCAGCCCGAGGCGGGGCTCGGCATCATTCCCGGCTGGTCGGGCACCCAGCGCGCGGTGCGCCGCTTCGGCGCGCAGGCGGTGCGCCGGATGGCGGTGATGGGCGAGATGCTCGATGCCGGGGCGGCCCTGGCGCTGGGGATCGTCGACCGCGTCGTGCCGACCGGCGAGGGGCCGGCGGCGGCCGAGGCGGCCGCGGCCGCGGTGATCGCCCGCGGGCCCCTGGCGACCGAGGTCACCAAGATGCTGGTGAACGCGGCCGAGGGCGAGGAGTCGGGGCGCGTGCTCGAGGCGCTGGCGGGCTGGGTCGCGGCGGGGTCGGCCGAGCTTCAGGAGGGCCTTGCGGCCTTCCGCGAGAAGCGCCCGGCGCGATTCGCCCGGGGCGGCGGGGACGGAACTGGCGGCGCCGGCGGGACGGGCGGGGCGGGCTGCCGATGAGCGCTGCCGCCGCCCCGCCGGGGATCGCTGCCGGGGACCGCGCCCTTCTGGAACGGCTCTTCGCCGCCGCCGTGCGGGCGGCAGATCCCGAGGCCGCTCTGGCCGGCAACCTGCCCGCGCGGCCGCGCGGACGCACCGTCGTGATCGGCTTCGGCAAGGGTGCGGCGCAGCTCGGGGCGGCCTTCGAGCGGCTCTGGGACGGCCCGCTCGAAGGGGTCGTCGTCACCCGCTACGGCTATGGGGTGCCCTGCCGGCGGCTGCGCGTGATCGAGGCCGCCCATCCCGTGCCCGATGCCGCGGGTCTGGCGGCCACGGGGGCGCTGTTCGATGCCGTGGCCGGCCTTTCGGCGGAGGATCTGGTCGTTGCCCTGGTCTGCGGCGGGGGCTCGGCCCTTCTGCCGGCGCCGCCCCCCGGGCTGACGCTGGAGGACGAGCAGGCGCTCAACCGCGCGCTCCTCGCCTCGGGCGCGCCGATCGCGGTGATGAACGCGATCCGCAAGCAGGCGAGCCGGATCAAGGGCGGGCGCCTGGCGGCGGCCTGCCACCCGGCGAAGGTCGTCTCGCTGGTCGTCTCGGACGTGCCGGGCGACGACCCTGCGCAGGTCGCCTCGGGCCCGACGGTCCCCGACGCGGTGACCCGGGCGGAGGCCCGCGCCATGGTCGCGGCGCGGCGCATCGCCCTGCCGCCACGCGTCGCCGCCTTCCTCGAGGGCGAGGTCGGGCCGGCGCCGGCGCCGGACGACCCGGTCTTCGCGGGGAACGAGGTGCGCGTCATCGCCTCGGCGCGGCTGTCGCTCGAGGCGGCGGCGCGGGCGGCCGGGGCCGAGGGCCTTTCGGCGGCGATCCTGTCGGACGCCGTCGAGGGCGAGGCGCGCGAGGTCGGGCGCGTCCATGCGGCGATCCTGCGCGAGGTGGCGCTGCGCGACCGGCCCTTCGCGCGGCCCGTGGTGATCCTGTCGGGCGGCGAGACGACGGTGACGCTGCGCGGGCCGGCCGGCCGGGGCGGACGCAATACCGAGTTCCTGCTGGCGGCGGCGCTGGCGGCCGAGGGCCTGCCCTTCGCCGCCCTCGCGGCCGATACCGACGGGATCGACGGGTCGGAGCGCAATGCCGGCGCCTTCGCCGACGGGACGACCTGCGCGCGCATCCGCGCCGCGGGCGGCGACCCGGCAGCGCTTCTTTCCGCCCACGACGCCTGGGCTGCCTTCGCCCTTGCGGGGGACCTCTTCGAGCCGGGGCCGACGGGGACGAACGTCAACGACTTCCGCGCCATCCTCCTGCGCTGAGCGCGGCCGGGGAGGCGCTGCCTCCCCGGACCCCTCCGGAGTATTTGGGCCAGGATGAAGGGGGGCGCGGGGGGATGAAGGCGGGGGCATCGGGGGCCGGCCTTCGGGGGCGGACCGCGCCGGCGGCCTTCAGGGGCGGCGCACCATGAGCAGGTTCCAGCCCCGCTGGAGGACGGCGCCCTGCCCGTCCGTCGCGGTGACGGCAAGGCGCAGGATGCCGCGGTCGGGCCGGCGCGTCGCCCGCTTGCCGGCGACCGTCAGGACGGCGCCGATCTCCTGCCCGGCGAGGACGGGCGCGATGAAGCTCCAGCGCCAGCCCAGCGAGGCGACGGCGTCGAACCGGGCCGCGGCCCGGTTCTTCAGCCCGTCGATCAGGGCGAGGACGAGAAGGCCGTGGGCCACGCGCCCGCCGAAGCCCGCGTCGCGGGCGGCCGCGTCCGACATGTGGATGGCGAAGCGGTCGCCGGTGAGGGCGGCGAAGGCATCGACGAGGGCGGCCGGGACCGCGCGGCGCGGCGTGGCGATCCGGTCGCCGGGGCGCAGCGCGTCGAAGCCGTGCAGCCCCGGCGGAAGCCAGCGCCCCTCCATCCCGCGTCGCCCCCCTGCGCTTGCATGCCCCGATGTAACCGGATAGTTACCAGACGGGAGGCGGCGCGGCAAGCGGAGGGAGGCGGGCATGGCGCGGCAGGTGGCCCTGGTGACGGGGGCGGGGCGCGGGATCGGCCTTGCCGCGGCCGAGGCCCTGGCGGAAGCCGGCTTCGCGGTGGCGCTGAACGGGCTGCCGGGGGATCCGGACCTTGCGGCGGCGGCAGGCCGGCTGCGGGCGGCCGGCGCGGATGTCGCCGAGGCGGCCTTCGACGTGGCCGACATCGCCGCCCATGATGCGGGGCTTGCTTCGGCCGAGGCGGCGCTGGGGCCGCTGACGACGCTGGTCAACAATGCCGGCGTGGGCGTGCTGTCGCGCGGCGATCCGCTTCTGGTCACCGAGGCCTCCTACGACCGCTGCCAGGCGGTGAACGCGAAGGGCGTGTTCTTCCTCACCCAGGCCTTCGCGCGGCGGCTGCTCGGGCGGGCGCGTCCGGCGACGCTCTTCCATGCGGTGGTGACCGTCACCTCGTCGAACGCCGTGGCGGTGGCCGAGCCGCGCACGGAATACGCCGTCTCGAAGGCGGCTGCGGCGATGGCGACGCGCGCCTGGGCGGTGCGGCTGGGCCGCGAGGGGATCGCCGTCTACGACGTCCAGCCCGGCCTGATCGAGACCGACCTGACGGCGCCGGTGATCGGGGAATACCGGGCGCGCGCGGCGGCGGGGCTGACGCTCCTGCCCCGCGTCGGCCGGCCCGAGGAAGTGGGGCGCATCATCGCCACGCTGGCCGCGGGCGGGCTGCCCTACACGACCGGACTGCCGATCGCCGCCGATGGCGGCATGCTGGTGCCGCGGTTCTGACCATGGCCCTGCGGATCGCCCTTCCCGACACCGCCGGCCGCATGGTCGAGCATGTGCTGACCGGAACGCCGGTCGTGCCCTCCCGCCTGCCGCCGGATGCCGCCCGCGTCGTCTATGCCGCGGCCCATGTGGTGGCCGATCCCTTCGCGGCCGCCGACCCTTCGGAGGCGGCGGCGGTGGACTGGAAGGCGACGATGGCCTTCCGGCGCCATCTCGACGCGCTGGGGCTGGGCATCGCCGAGGCGATGGACACGGCCCAGCGCGGCATGGGCCTCGACTGGCCGGGGGCGCTGGAGCTGATCCGGCGCACGCGGGAGGAGCTGCCGCAGGCGCGGGTCGCCAACGGCTGCGGCACCGACCAGCTCGATCCGGCGGCGGCGCGCGGCCTTGACGACGTGCGCCGCGCCTATGGCGCGCAGATGGAGGCGATCCAGCGGCTGGGCGGGCGGCTGATCCTGATGGCCAGCCGCGCGCTGGCGCGCGTCGCCCGCGGGCCGGAGGACTATGCGCGCGTCTACGCCGAGGCGCTCGGCAATGCCGACCAGCCGGTGATCCTGCACTGGCTGGGCGAGATGTTCGATCCGGCGCTGAAGGGATACTGGGGCAGCAGCCGCTTCGAGGAGGCGCTCGAGACCGTGGTCGCGATCATCGCGGCCAATCCCGCGAAGGTCGACGGGATCAAGATCTCGCTGCTCGACCGGGACAGGGAGATCGCCCTCCGCCGCCGCCTGCCGCCGGGGGTCAGGATGTATACGGGCGACGACTTCAACTATCCCGAACTGATGGCGGGGGACGAGGCGGGCTTCAGCCATGCCCTTCTGGGCATCTTCGACCCGCTGGCGCCCCTGGTGGCCGAGGCGGTCGGGCGGCTGGGCGCGGGCGATGTCGCGGGATTCCGCCGCATCCTCGACCCGACGGTGCCGCTTGCCCGCACGATCTTCCGTGCGCCGACGCGGTTCTACAAGACGGGCGTCGTCTTCCTTGCCTGGCTGAACGGCTTCCAGGACCATTTCGTCATGCTGGCCGGCGCGCAGGCGATGCGGCCCCTGCCCCATTTCTGCGAGGTCTTCCGCCTGGCCGATGGCTGCGGCCTTCTGCGCGACCCCGATCTGGCGGTGGCACGGATGCGCCGCCTGCTCGCCCTCTACGGCGCGGCATGACGGGGCCGCGGCACGGGGCGGACGCGCGGCTGCGCGGGCTGGCGCTGAACACCGCGACGCTCGGCCACAACCTCGAGGGCCGCGGCGCCGGCTGGCCGGTGGAGCGGGTGATCGACGCCTGCGCCGCGCGCGGCCTCGGCGGGATCGTCTTCTGGCGGCGCGAGATCGGGGCCCGCGCGGCCGAGATCGGCGAACGCGTGCGCGGCGCGGGGATGGAGGTGACGGGCCTCTGCCGCGCGCCCTATCTGGCCGGGCCGCTGGCCCTGCCCTCGCGCGATGCGATCATGGACGACTTCCGCGCTGCCATCGACATGGCCGCCGCCCTGGGCACGAAGGTGCTGACCATCGTCACGGGCGGCGTGGAACCCGGCACCAGGGGCATCGCCCCGACGCTGGAGCTGATCGCCGACCGGGTGGCCGAGGCCGCGCCCCTGGCGGCGGCCTGCGGGGTCTCGCTGGCGCTGGAGCCCCTGCACCCGGTCTATGCCGGCGACCGCGCGGCACTGGTCACGATGCGCGACGCGGTGGACCTGTGCGACAGGATCGGGGCGCCCAATGTCGGGGTGGCCTGCGATGTCTACCATGTCTGGTGGGACAGGACGCTGCCGGCCGAGCTGGCGCGCGCCGGGTGCGCGCGCATCCTCGGCTTCCATCTCTGCGACTGGCTTGCCGACACGCGCGACGTGCTTCTCGACCGCGGCATGATGGGCGACGGGGTGGCCGACCTCGCGGCGATCGGCCGCGCCGTCCGGGCGGCCGGCTTCGCCGGCTGCGCCGAGGTCGAGGTCTTCAGCGCCCGGAACTGGTGGCTGCGCCCCCCCGACGAGGTGCTTGACGTCATGGTCGAGCGTTTCCTCGCCCTGGGCTGAGGGGCGGGCCGGCATCCTTCGCGTCGAGCCAGGCGCGGATGATGGCGCGGTGCCTGTCGCCGCCGTAGCTTGGGAAATGCCCGGCATGGACCACCCGCACCGGCAGCGACAGGAGCCGCGTCATCGACCGGTAGTAGTCGGCCGCGTCCGCATGATAGGTGTCCTCGATCAGCGGGCCGTCATAGACGATGTCGCCGGCGAAGAGGATGCCGGTCGCCGCCTCCCACAGGGCGATCCCGCCCGGCGAATGGCCGGGCGTGTGGATGACCTCGAAATGGCGGTCGCCGAGATCGACGATGTCGCCGTCAACCAGGATGCGCGTCGCGGGGGCGGCGCGGACGGAATAGGTGGCCGAGCTGTAGGGCGCGGGCGGCAGGCGGGTGAAGATGGCGTCCGTCACATAGGGATCGGCCAGCGTCGCCGCACGCGTCGGATCGGCCAGGATCGCCGCCTCGGCCTCATGGCAGAGGCGGCAGTCGAATTCGTGGTGGCAGCCGATGTGATCGAAATGGGTATGGCTCGCCACCGCCTGCAGCGGCCGCCCCGTCACCAGCGCCACCTGCCCGCGCAGGCTGACGACACCCATGCCGCTGTCCACCAGCATGTCGCCGTCGCGCCCGCGGACATGCCAGACGTTGCAGCGGTAGAATTCCCGGACATGCGGCTCGTCGATCAGCGTCACGCCGTCGCCCTTCGGCGTCAGCCGCCACCACTCGCCGGGGCGCGCGCGCCTCATGGCAGCACCACCGGGTCGCGGGCGAAGAGGGTCAGAACCTCGCCGGGCGCCGGCAGCGCCTTCTGCGGCAGGTGCACGACCAGCCGCAGCTCGGGCGCGGCAACGGGGGCCACATGGGCGCGCACATGGGTGCCGAAGAAGGCCGCCTCGAGGACCCGCGCCTGGCCGAGGGCGATCGGCCCCTCGGTGCCGATCGCCTCGGGGCGCAGGCAGAGCGTGCCGCTGCCGGGCACCAGCGGCCCGAGCGGCGAGCGGCCGTCGGCGAGCGGGATGCGGTTGATCTCGCCCATGAAGCCTGCGGTGAAGAGCGTGCGCGGATTGAGATAGACCTGGCGCGGGGGGCCCTGATCCTCGATCCGGCCCTCGTTCATCACCACGATGCGGTCGGCGATGGCCATCGCCTCCTCCTGGTCGTGGGTGACATGCACGAAGGTCGTGCCGACCTTGGCCTGGATCGACTTGAGCTCGTCCTGCATGGCGCGGCGCAGCTTCAGGTCCAGCGCCCCGAGGGGCTCGTCAAGCAGCAGGACCTCGGGCTCGACCGCCAGCGCCCGGGCCAGCGCGACGCGCTGGCGCTGGCCGCCGGACAGTTCGTGCGGCCGCGCCGCACCGCGCCCCGACAGGCCGACGAGATCGAGCATGGCCTCGGCCCTTTCGCGCCGCGCCGACCGGCCGACACCGCGCATGCGCAGGCCGAAGGCCACGTTGTCGGCCAGCGTCATGTGCGGAAACAGCGCATAGTCCTGGAACACGGTCGTCGTCGGCCGGTCCTTCGGACCGATGCCGGCCATGTCGCGCCCGCCGATCAGGATGCGCCCCGATGTCGGTTCGGCGAAGCCCGCGATGAGGTTGAGAAGCGTCGTCTTGCCGCAGCCCGACGGCCCGAGCAGCACGACGAATTCGCCGGCCGCGATCTCGAGGTCGATCCCGGGCAGCACCACCGCGTCGCCGAAGCGCTGGACGACCCGGTCGATCGTCAGGCCCGCGGTCATGTCCGCCTCCGCAGAAGCAGGAGCTCGGCCAGCACCACCGCCCCCGCCGAGATCAGGAAGACCAGCGCGCCGACCGCGTTGATGGCGGGCGACAGGCCCGAGCGCAGCATCGACCAGATCTCGACCGGCAGGGTGACGTCGAAGCGTGTGAGCAGGAAGGCGATGATGAACTCGTCCCAGGAGAAGGTGAGCGACAGGAAGAAGGCCGCCGCCAGCGCCGGGGCGAGCATCGGCGCCGAGACCAGCCACAGGACGCGCGCCTCCGAGGCGCCGAGGTCGCGGGCCGCCCGTTCGGCCGCCCGCTGGTGATCCCCCATCGCCGCATAGAGGATGGCAAAGCAGAGCGGCAGGTTGATGACGACATGGCCGATCCCTGCGGTGACCAGCGAGGGCCGGATGCCGAGGCCGTTGAAGACCGACAGCAGGCCGAGCCCGATGATCAGCGAACTCACCGCCATCGGCGCGACGATCAGCGTGCGCAGCGCCGCCGATCCCGGCAGCCTGACGCGGGCGAAGGCATGGGCCGCGAGGAAGCCGAGGACCAGCGCGACGAGAGACGAGACGGCCGCCACGGCAAGCGAATTCCACAGCGCCGCGACGACGGCGCGGTCCGACAGGACCTTCGCGTACCAGTCGAGCGTGACGCCGCGCAGGGGCGGCACGGGCAGCCGGCCGTCCTGGAACGAGAAGGCGACGAGCACCACGACCGGCAGGAAGATGAAGGCATAGGCCGCCGCGAGATAGGCCCAGGCGAGCGGTCTCATGTCCGGTCGATCCTCAGCCAGCGGAAGGCGGCCGCATAGGCCAGGGCGACGACGCCCATCAGGGCGACGGCGAGGGCCGAGGCGAGCGGGAAGTTCCCGCTGCGCCCGAGCTGCAGCATGATGAGCTGCGGCAGCGTCAGTTCGGCATTGCCCCCCAGGATCTGCGGCGTGATGTAGTCGCCGATGCACAGGACGAAGGTCAGGAAGGCGCCGGTGACGACGCCGGGCAGCGACAGCGGCAGGATCACGTGCCGGAAGATCGCCCAGCGGCCGGCGCCCAGGTCGGCGGCGGCGCGCGCATAGTTCGGCGGCATCTGCACGAGGCTGGCATAGATGGTCAGCGTCAGCAGCATCGTGAAGAAGTGGACGAAGCCGATGACGGTCGCGCTGCGGGTGGCCGCGATCTCCAGCGGGGCGGAGATGAGGTGCAGCCCTTCGAGGGTGCCGTTGACGATGCCCTTCTGCCCGAGGACCAGAAGCCAGGCATAGGAGCGCACGACATAGGAGGTCCAGAAGGGCAGCACGGCCAGGACCAGCGCCAGCCGCTGCCAGCGGCGCGGCACGAGGAAGGCGACGATCGCGGCCAGCGGATAGGCGAGCAGGACCGAGATCAGGGTGACGGTCAGCGCGATCTCGATGCTGTTGGCAAGCGCGCCGGCCATCGCCGGCTCGGTTGCGATGCGCAGGTAGTTCCCCGGATCGAGCGCGGGGACGACCGCGCGCCCCTCCATCCGCGCGAAGGACAGCGCCAGCATGACCGCGAAGGGCAGCACGAAGAAGGCGCCCGTCCAGGCCAGCGCCGGGGCCGCAAGGCCCCAGCCCAGTCGCGCCTCGCGCGCCGCAAGCCCCATCGCGGAAGCCCCCCGGCCCGCCCGCTACTGGTTCAGCATCTCGGTCCACATGTCCTGCATGGCGCTGTCGAGCGCCGCATCCGGAATCGGGTAGAGCTGCGCCCGCGCCAGGTATTCGGGCTGCCGGTCCCAGCGCAGCACCGCCTTCTGCTCGTCCGTCAGCAGATCCCCCGCCCTGGCATTGGCCGGCATCCCCCAGTAGCAGGAACTGGTGGCCAGCCGCGCCTGCCCTTCGGGCGAGACGATGTACTTCACGAATTCCAGCGCCAGATCGGGGTTGCGCGACCCCGCGACCACGCCGATCGACTGCGCCCAGCGCAGCCCGCCCTGCCGCGGGATCGTCCAGTCGAGGTTGGGGTTGTCCTGCATCAGCACCGCCGTCAGCCATTCGCCGCCGCCGACGATGATGTCGACCTCGCCCGTGGCGAGGGCCGTCTGCGAGGCGACCACGTCCGAGACCTGGCGCGCCGCCTTGCGCAGCGCTGCGAGCGGCGCCCTGAGCGACCCGAGATTCTCCGCGGTGATGTCGGCGGTCGCGATCCCCTGGCCCAGCGCGACAAGCCCGATCACCGGCAGGTAGTAGTCGTAGATGCCGATCCGCCCGTCATACTTGCCCGAGGTGAGGCTCGCCATGTCTTCCATGTCGGCGGGATCGACCTTCGTCCTGTCGAAGGCGATCGTGTTGTAGCCGAACTTCTCGGTCACGGCATAGGTCCTGCCGTCGCGCGTGTTGTTCTCTTCCATCGCCAGGCCGGGGAAGAAGTCCGCCGTCGGCAGCGCCTCTGCCGGCATCTCGGCCAGGAAGCCCGCATCCACCGCGCGGCCGACATCCACGGCATCGATCACCAGCACGTCCCAGTCGCCGGGCTGGGACTGCTGCAGGAGCGTCAGGCCCGCCGCCGTCCCCTCGTATTCCTTGACGTTCACGGTCACGCCATGGGCGGTCTCGAAGGGTTCGAGCAACGCCGGATCGGTGTGGTCGCACCAGACGAGCGCGTTGAGCTCCGCCGCGCCGGCGGACGGGCCAAGGGAAAGCACCGCGACGGCGGCAAGGGGCAGCACCTCGATGCGTGTCCTGGGAATCATTCCGTCTCTCCTGCTGGGTCCGGCGCGCCTGTGCCTGCGCGTCCGGGAAAGAGGATTGCCGGGGCCGATTTTTGAAGTCAATGTCAAACTTGAAGTGGACTTGAGAAATCGCCCATGGCCGGACTGCGTGCCCTGAACAAGGCGGACCGGAGCCGCCGCATCCTGGACAGCGCCTCGCGCCTGTTCCGCGCCGCGGGCTATGATGCGGTGCGCATCGAGGACATCGCGCAGGATGCGCGCATGTCGCCCGGAACCGTCTACAACCATTTCGAGACCAAGGGCGACGTGCTGCTTGCGATCGTCGCGATGGAGGTCGAGGAGGTGCTGGCCGAGGGCGAGGCGCTGCTGGCCGACCCGCCGGACGACATCGAGGCGGCCCTGAATGCCCTGGTCGGGGCCTACTACGCCCATTCGCTGCACTACCTGTCCAAGGCCATGTGGCGCACCGCCATGGCCCAGTCGATCGCGGCGCCGGGGGCCAGGTTCTCGGCCACCTATACCGCGCTCGACCGAAGCCTGACCGACCAGATCTGCCGGCTCGTCGCCGCGCTGCAGGCGCGCGGGCGGGTGCGGCAGGGCGTCGATCCCCGGACCCTCGGCGAGATCGTCTTCAACGACATCAACATGATGTTCATCGAATTCGTGAAGGACGACGGGCAGGTGATTGAAACCCTTATGGAGTCCCTGCGCCGGCACATGGCGCTCGTCGCTGCTGCGGCGGCCGGCTGAGGAAGGGGCGCCCCGGGGGCCGCGCGGCCCCCGCGCGCCCGGCAGCCCGGCCGCAGCACCCGGGCCGTCCCCGGCAGACGTCCCGCGGGACGCCCCGTGGAACACCCCGGAAGGTCGACGGCGGCGCCCCGGGGGCCGCGCGGCCCCCGCGCGCCCGGCAGCCCGGCCGCAGCGCCGGGGCCGCCCGGGCAGACGCGCCGAAAACCGCTTCGCACGCCGCAAAAACCGCTCTAGTCTGTGGAAAACGCCGAACGAAGAAGAGGCGCGGGCATGTCTGACGAAACCGCCGGTCCGGTCGCGCCGGAGCCGCGGCCCGCGGGCCCCGCGGCGACCGCGGGGATCGCCGTGCTGGGCGGAGCGCCCGGCCGGTCTCCCTTTGCGCTCCTGCGGCAGGCGGGGCTCGATCCGCTCGAGGCCGAGCCGGCGCCGAAGCAGGTCTCGGCGGGTCTGGCCGCGCGCTTCCATTACGGCGCCTCCTCGGTGCGGGCGGGCGAACTGGGCGAGGTGCGGGCGGTGGCCCAGCTCGTCGCCCAGGCGCTGGGCGGCGCCCTGCCGCGGCACGTCTTCTGGCCCCAGCCCGACGGCACGGTCATCGACGGGCTGCGCGCCGCGGTCGAGCCCTGCGGCCTGCCGGACCGGGCGCAGGCCGAGGCCTATCGGCGCGCCCATCTCGCCGCCACCGCCGATGTCCTGCGCCGGGCCGCGACGGTCGTCCTTCCCCTCTGGCGCGTCGCGGCGCTGGCCGACGCGGCGGACGGCACGATCTATCCCCCGGCCCCGCCCGGCGTGGCGCTGCCCAAGGGGCTGCGCCTCGCCCCGGCGCCCGAGACGGAAGAGGCGCTGGACGCGGGCTTCGCGGCGCTGCGCGCGGGGCTCCTGGCGGCCCGGCCCGGCGCCGTGATCCGCATCGTCCTTGCCGATGCCGGGGCCGGCGGGACGGCGGGCGAGGTGCCGGCGCCTCTCCGGGCGGCGGCGGCGCGCTGGGCCGCGTGCGGGGACGGCGTGGTCCACGATCCCGTCCTCGATCACCTCGTCGCCCGCCATGCCGCCCTGCCGCCCGACCATCCCGACCGGGCGCGCATCGCCGCGGCGGTGGCCCGCCTCGTCGGGGGCGAGGACATCCTCGACCTCATCCAGCCGTCCGGTGCCGCCTCCGTCGCCCCGACGGGCGGCACCGAGGCCGCCGGCGCCGATGCCCCCCGCCGCCGCGCGGGAAAGCCCGGGCGCGGCGGGCGGCGCGGGCGCAAGGCCCGCCAGGCCGAGGCCCGCATCGTCTGCGAGGACGAGCTCCTGGAGGCCTTCTCCTGATGGCGCTGCGGCTCTGCGTGATCGGCAATTCCCACATCGCGGCGCTCAAGCTCGGCTGGGCCGCGGCGGGGCCCGACGGGATCGCGCCCGTCTTCTTCGGCGCCCCGGCCGACGGGCTGCGCCACCTGCGGCTCGAGGACGGCGCGCTGGTGCCGCGCAAGGCGGCCGTCGCCGACCACTTCCGCACCATCTCGGGCGGGCAGGACCGCATCGTGCTCGAGGAACACGACGCCTTCCTGCTGGTCGGGCTGAACGTGTCGAGCAAGCGCATCCTGCGCTTCTACAGGACCCATGCCTGGGTCGGGCTGAACGGCACGCCGGGCAAGACGCTGGTCCACCCCGCCTTCGCGCTGGCCTTCATGACCGAACGCTATGCGGCCACCCGCATGGCCGAACTTGCCGCGACGATCGCCGGGGCGGCCGGGCGTCCGGTGATCGCGGTGGCCGAGCCGCACTGGGCCGCCTGGGCGCGCACCGCCCCGGCCGGCACGGCCGACTACGGCTGGGACGCGGCCGCCTCGGCCGGGGACGGCGAGGCGATCGGGGCCCTGTTCGCCGAGGCGGTGGCGGCGGCGCTGGCGCCGCACGCCGTCTTCGTCGCCCAGCCCGCCGAGACGGTCGAACACGGGATCATGACGCGCGCCGAATTCAACCGCGAGGCCTCGCGCCTGATCGGCGGCGAGGGCGGCGGCACCGACGCCTCGCACATGAACGGCGACTACGGCGCGGCGCTCTGGCCGCTGATCGGCCGCGCGCTGCAGGACAGGCTGCACTGAGGGAGCGGCGGAATGGACCGGATCTCACCCTACCAGGGACTGGCGCCGCGGGCCTTCTGGCGCACCGGCCTTGCCGAGGCGCCCTATCCGCCGCCCGACCTCTACCGCCCGCGCTGGCTGCTCGCGCCGTCGGACCGGATCGTCACCGCGGGGTCCTGCTTTGCCCAGCATGTCGGGCGTGCGCTGCGCCGCAACGGCTTCAACGTGCTGGATGCCGAGCCCGCCCCGCCGGGGCTCGACCCGGACGAGGCGGCGGCGCGGGGCTACGGCCTCTATTCGGCGCGCTACGGCAACATCTACACCACGCGCCAGCTGCGCCAGCTTCTGGACGAGGCCTGGGAGGGCGCACCCGCCTTCGATTCGGTATGGGAGCGCGACGGGCGCTTCTACGACGCGCTGCGCCCCAACATCGCGCCGGGCGGCATGGCAAGCGCGGCCGAGGTCGCGGCCGCGCGGGCAGCGCACCTCGCGCGCGTGCGCGAGGTCTTCGCGCAGGCCGACGTCTTCATCTTCACCCTCGGCCTGACCGAGGCCTGGATGCACCGCCCGACGGGCCGCGTCTATGCCACCGCGCCGGGCACCATCGCCGGCCGCTTCGACCCGGCGATCCATGCCTTCGTCAACTTCCGCCTGGCCGAGGTGCGCGACGACCTGCTGGCGGCGCTGGCCCGGCTCAGGGCGCTGAACCCCGCCCTGCGGGTGCTGCTCACCGTCTCGCCCGTGCCGCTGACGGCCACCGCCTCGGAGGCCCATGTCCTGCCGGCCACCGTCTATTCAAAGTCGGTCCTGCGCGCCTGCGCCGGCGAGATCTGCGCCGACCATCCCTGGGCCGACTACTTCCCCTCCTACGAGATCGTCACCTCCGCGCGCGGCGGGGCGGCCTTCTTCGAGCCCAACCTGCGCAGCGTGACCGAGGCCGGGGTGGCGCGGGTGATGCGGGTCTTCGTCGGGGCCCATCTCGGCGCCGGGGCCGAAGATGCCGGGGCCGACGGCGCCGGGACGGGCGGGCCCGGGTCAGAGGGATCGGGCGCGGCCCTGGCCGCCGGCCGCGACGGCGGCGACCGGCACGACGAGCGCCAGGCCCGCCGCGCCGCCCGGCAGGAGCGCAAGGCCGCGCGCGCCGAACGCCGCCAGGCCCGCGAGGGCGGCCGATGACGGCACCCGGCCGGGGCGAGGGGCGGCTGGTTCACCGCATGCTCGGCACGCGCGAGGTCGGCGCCGGCGGCGTGACGCGGATCCTCGACTGCGTGCGCTGCCCGGACTGGAGCCTGCGCTGCCTCTTCGGGGCGGGCACGCGGGCGGCGGCGCTGGCCCTGCCCGCCCCGGCCGGCTGCATGCAGGTCGCTTCGGTGACCGAGGTCGCCGGGGCGGCGCTGGCCGTGCTGCGGGGGCCGGGGCCGCTGGCGCTGGCCGCGGGCGGCCGGCTGGAGCTGACCCACCAGCCGGCCGAGCACGAGATCCTCTGCGGCCGCAACGTCCTTCTGGGCAGCCGCATCGACGAGACGGCCGCGCAGGTCGGCGAATGGCTGGCCTTCCATGCCCGCGTCCACGGCGCCGACGGCGCCCTGATCATCGACCGCGGGCCCGAGGCCGACCGGGCCTTCGCGGCCGCGCTCGAGGCGGCGGCGCGGCCCCTCGGCATGGTCGTCCTTCTGGTGCGCAGCCCCTTGCCGCTCGGCCGGCCCGGCGAAGCGGCCCTGAGCCACGTCTTCGCCGCCCCCGCCGCCCCCGGACGCGGCCGGATGACACCGCCCGCGCCCGATCCCTGGCGGTCGGGCTTCGGCGAGCCGCTCATCCACGAGGCGCTGAAATGGCGCTTCCTCGCCGCGGCGCGGGCCGTGCTTGCCCTCGATGTCACCGACATCCTCCTGCCCGGGGGGCCGAACGCCTTCGACCTGTGCCAGACCGCGCCGGGCGGGGTGATCCGCCTGGCGGGAACGATGACCTATCCCTGGCGCGTCCGTGCGGGCCGCGAGGCGCGCTTCGGCGATCACGTCTGCCGGCAGTTCGATGCCCCGCGCGACCTCGTGCGCTGGGGCGTGGCGCCCGGCAGGGCCGGGCTCGACCGCCTCTGGCGGATCGTCCGGGTGGCCGAGACGCCCGCGGACGCGCCCGTCGCCCGCTTCGCCCGGGCGATGGCGATCCGTGTGCCGGGCCAGCCGACGGCGCGGCTGGTGCCGCGCAGCGCGCTGGTCGAGGACGAGGCCCTGCTCGCGCTGGCCCGCGACCATTTCGGCCACGAACCGGTGCGGGCCCCGGCGGGCGCCATGCGCCCCCCGGCGGACAAGCCGCATCATGCGCTGAGCACCGCAATCGTGACGACGATGAAGAACGAGGGGCCCTTCATCCTGGAATGGGTCGCCTATCACCGCATGATCGGGGTCAGCGAGATCCTCGTCTACACCAACGACTGCACGGACGGCACCGACAGCTTCCTCGCCCTTCTGGAACGCAAGGGCCTGTGCCACCACCGCGCCAATCCCTGGCGCCCGGGCGGCACGGACCGGCCGCAGCACGTCGCCCTGCAGGCGGCCGAGAGCGAGCCGGTGATCCGCGACGCCGACTGGCTGATCTGCATGGACGTCGACGAGTTCATCAATGTCAGGATCGGCGACGGCACGCTGGCTGCGCTCTATGCCGCGGCGGGCGAGGCCAACATGATCAGCCTGACCTGGCGGCTCTTCGGCGATTCCGGCGTCTGCGCCTTCGCCGACCGCCCGGTCATCGCCCAGTTCGACCGCTGCGCCCCCGAGCTGGTGCGCAAGCCGCATCAGGCCTGGGGCTTCAAGACGCTCTTCCGCAATACCGAGATCTTCCGCAAGTTCGGCGTCCATCGCCCCAAGGGCCTGAATGCCGAGCACTGGGACAAGATCCGCTGGCTGAACGGCTCGGGCCGGCCGATGCCGCAGGGCATGCTGCGCAACGGCTGGCGGTCCACCGTGGCCACCTACGGCTACGACTGGGCGCAGCTCAACCACTATGCCGTGCGCTCGCCCGAAAGCTTCCTCGTCAAGCGCGACCGCGGCCGGGTGAACCATGTCGACCGCGACCAGGGGGTCAACTACTGGTTCCGCATGAATCACAACAGCGACCGCGACACCTCGATCCAGCGGATGCTGCCGCGTCTCGAGGCCGAGATGGGCCGCCTTCTCGCCGACCCCGAGATCCGGGCGGCGCACGAGGACTGTGTGGCGCGCCACCGCGCGAGGATCGCCGAGCTTCTGGCGCGGCCCGACCAGCGCGCGCTCTATGACGAGCTGACGGGCGAGCGGATGCGGCGGCTCACGCGGATGCAGGCGCATTTCGGTGCTGCCGTGTTCAGCGCCGGCCCCCAGGTGATCCCCGACGAGATCGCGCTGAACCCCGATCTGCCGCCCGACTTCTTCTTCACCGTCGAACACGCGGGCGAGGCCAATCACTGAAGCCCCGGTCCGGGGGAAGGCGAAGCGCGCGGGGGCGCGCGGCTTCGCGCGGTCTCAGGCCGGGTTTCCCTCGCTGCCGCCCCTGCCGCGGGCGCGGGCGCGCGGCCGGGCGCCGGCG
>JAOADN010000188.1 GCA_026417295.1 Paracoccaceae bacterium | reverse complement strand
CGCGGAGGCTTGGGCGGGCGCCGTCGCGCCCGGGGAAGCGGATGCGGACGCTGTGATGGGCGCAGGCGCGCCCGGGGAAGCGGACGCGGAGGCTGGGGCGGGCTTCGTCGCGCCTGGCGATGCGGCCGGGGCCGCAGGGCCGCCGCCGCCCGACGAGCCGGCGGGCGGGGCGGAGGCCCCCTTCGTCGAGGTCGAGCCGCCGGCCGGACCGGAGGAGGCCGCCGGCTTCGGCCGTCCGCAGGACGTGGCCGCGGCCGCGATCCCCGAACCCGCCACGGCCGGGCGGGAGGCGCCGGCCCCGCCCGCCTCGGTCATGGAGGCGGTGGTCGTTCCCGCCTTCACCTCGCGCCGCCGGCGCGGCGGCCCGCAGGAGCCGCGCCGCGAGCCGCCCTTGGTGATGCAGCCGTCCCGCGCCGCCGCGCCGCAGCCGGCGCAGTTCGCGGCCTTCGCGCTTGGTCGGCCGGCCCTTGATCGTCGTCGCCGGCTCGGCGGCGAGCTTGCGTGCCTCGGCGTAGCGCGCGCGGCTGTCTCTT
>JAOADN010000187.1 GCA_026417295.1 Paracoccaceae bacterium | reverse complement strand
AACGTGCTGGTTTTCAGCGCCATCCTGACCGTGTTTGCCAGCATCATCGCAGTGGGGGTGGTCTATAACCACGCCCGCATCGCGCTGGCCGAACGAGCTTGGGAGCTGGCCAGCCTGCGCGTGCTGGGCTTCACCCGCGCCGAGGTATCGGGCATTCTGCTGGGCGAGCTGGGGCTGGAAATCTTGCTGGCCCTGCCGCTGGGGCTGCTGGGCGGCCATGCGCTGGCTGCGGGCATCGTGCAGCTGATCAAGACCGACGAGTTCTTCTTCCCACTGGTCATCCAGCCCGCTACCTATGCCTATGCCGCGGTGACCGTGGTCGTGGCAGGCTTGGCCAGCGCCCTGATCGTGCGCCGGCGCATCGATGCGCTGGATCTGGTGGCCGTGCTCAAGACGCGAGAATAGACAGAAAGACGACAGGTCTGACCATGAAACTGACACGATCGACTGCCTGGACAGCCAGCGCCACGCTGGCGGCTGCAGCCTTGCTCACCTGGGCCTTCTGGCCGCAGCCGACCGAAGTGGAGCTGGGCACGGT
>JAOADN010000186.1 GCA_026417295.1 Paracoccaceae bacterium | reverse complement strand
TGCGCGAGCAGGCCGTTGAGCAAGGTCCCCGACCAATGGCCGGCAGCGGGGTGCACCAC
The DNA here is from genome assembly GCA_026417295.1 of Paracoccaceae bacterium. GTDB lineage: Bacteria > Pseudomonadota > Alphaproteobacteria > Rhodobacterales > Rhodobacteraceae > JAOADN01. Next base: position 479 of record JAOADN010000186.1, on the reverse strand, counting down.
CCAGCCCGCCGGCTTGTCGATGACGAGCAGATGGTCGTCCTCGAACACGATGGGCAAGGCCATCGGCTGCGGCACGAAGGCCTGCGCCTGCGCGGTCGGCCGCAGCTCGATGGCCAGGGATTCGCCCACGCGCAAGCGCCGCGCTGACTTGGACTGCACCGCCCCGTCCAGGCACACCGCCCCTTCCGCGATCAGCTGCTGCAGGTAACTGCGCGACACCTCGGGCACGCGCGCCGCGAGCCAGCGGTCCAGCCGCTCGCCGTGCCCCTCGGCATCCACCACGAAGCGGCGCCACTCCGACTCGGCGCCGGGGTCTGCCGCGCCACCGTCCGCCGCGTCGGCCAGCGCCGCGACGTCGGCCTCGACCTCTATAATTTTTGACACCATGTTTGCTGCTGCGGCAGCGCGCCTGAGGGGCGCCCAATGAAGACCCACCGATTATCCGCCGATCGCCTGCGCGCGCCCACCCCTGTCTCTTA
>JAOADN010000185.1 GCA_026417295.1 Paracoccaceae bacterium | reverse complement strand
CCCGCCTATACCGGCAGGCCGAGCCTCTATCTGAACGAGATCGCGGCGGATGCGCTGACCGTGCCCGAGGGAAGCCGGCTGACGGTGCGCATCTATGCCGCGCCGGGCGAGCTGAGCGTGACGCAGACCCTGGGCGATGCCCCGGCCGCCGGCGGCGCGGCGGCCGCCAACGTGACCGAGGTGGAGATCGCGCGGTCGGGGACGCTGTCGATCGCCGGCGAGGGGGTGCGCGACTGGACGGTCACGGTGACGCCCGATGCGCCGCCTGAGGTCGCCTTCTCGGGCGAGATGGGGCGCGACGGGGAGGGCGCCATGAAGCAGGTCTTCGCGGCGCGCGACGACCATGCGGTGACCGCGGGCAGGGCGACGATCCGGCTGGACCTGGCCTCGGTGGACCGGCGCCACGGCCTGGCGGTCGAGCCCGAGCCGCGCGAGGACCTGGTGTTTGACCTGCCGATGCCGATCACCGGAAGCCGGGCGAGCTTTACCGAGAGCCTGGTCGAGGACGCCTCGAAGCACCCCTGGGCCAACATGCCCGTGC
>JAOADN010000184.1:251-544 GCA_026417295.1 Paracoccaceae bacterium | reverse complement strand
CTACTATATTCTGGGAGGTTTCCATACATGTGTGGTATTGTGGGCTATATCGGTCCGAAACAAGCAACATCTTTTCTTATAGAGGGTTTGACCAAACTGGAATATCGCGGCTATGATTCCGCCGGCATCGCTGTCTTTGACGGCAGCAAAATCAACGTGGAGAAAAGCGTAGGCCGGCTGAGCGTACTGCAGAAAAAAATAGAGCAGCACCGTCCGGCAGGTAATATTGGCATTGGCCATACCCGGTGGGCGACCCACGGCCGTCCTTCGGACGTCAATTCGCATCCGCATAC
>JAOADN010000184.1:0-241 GCA_026417295.1 Paracoccaceae bacterium | reverse complement strand
ACCGAAGTTGTCGCCCATTTGGTGGAAGAAGTTTACGAAGGCGATTTCGAGGCTGCCGTAAAGAAAGTTCTTACCATGATTGAAGGCTCCTACGCGCTGGTATTTATGTCCGAGCACGAGCCGGGCAAGCTTATCTGCACCAAGCAAGATAACCCAATGGTTATCGGCCTGGGCGAGGGCGAAAACTTCATTGCGTCTGATATCCCGGCGATCATCAACTATACACGCCGCACTTACATCC
>JAOADN010000183.1 GCA_026417295.1 Paracoccaceae bacterium | reverse complement strand
CGCCCTTGACCGTCTTGGAGACGCGGTTCACGGCGATCAGCTTCTCGATCATGCCGTCATCGGCGCCTTCGCGGTCGCGGCGATCCCGGCTTTCGTTGCTGCTCATGATGGTTTCTCGGCGTGGATGGGGAAGTTACGGCGCGATGCCGCTTATTGTTGTGTGAGGCGCGGGATGCACTCCGCGCCTGGTCCACGAGGACGGGCCGCAGCCCTTCCTCAGAACTGCAGGCCGCCTTCGCGGGCGGCGTCGGCCAGGGCCTTGATGCGGCCGTGGTAACGATAGCCCGAACGATCGAAGGCCACCGACTCGATGCCAGCAGCCTTGGCCTTGGCGGCGATGGCCTTGCCGACCTTGGCGGCAGCCTCGAGGTTCTTGCCGCTCTTCAGGCCGGCCTTGACCTCGGCCTCGAGGGTCGAGGCCGCCGCCAGCACCTTCGAGCCGTCGGCCGTGAAGATCTGGGCATAGAGGTGCTGGCCGGTGCGCAGCACCGACAGGCGCGGCACGCCGAGCGTGCGGATGTGGAGGCGCGTCGACTTGGCACGACGC
>JAOADN010000182.1 GCA_026417295.1 Paracoccaceae bacterium | reverse complement strand
GGGCGCCTTCAGCGGATTCTGGACGCAGGTGACGGCGCTTTGCGACGTGACCGTGCCGGGCAGCTACGCGCTGCGCTTCCGCGCGACCGGCAGGAGCGACAGCCTGGGCGGCCTGATCGACAACGTGGCGATCGATCCCGCGCCGATCCCGGTGCCGGCCTCGCTGCCGCTGCTGGCAGGGGCGATCGGGCTTTGCGCGATGGCGCGCGGGCGCCGGCGCGGCGGCTGAGGGCCGGGCCCCGCCGCGGCCCGCTGCCCGGGGGGCGGACGGGCCTTCGAAGGCCCGTCCATGCCGCTTCGAAGCGGCATGGATGCGCCTTGCAAGGCGCATCCCGGCGCCAGGCCGGGGCCGGGCCTGCAGGCCACGGCCGGGGCTCTGCCGGGCCGGTCCGCCTGGCGGCACGGTGCCGCCCCGGAGCTCCGGCTTCCGCCCAGGCACGGGACGGATGCGCCTTCGAAGGCGCATCCCGGCGCCGGGCCGGGCCTGCGGGGCAGGGGGCGGTCTGCCGTGCGGTCCCGCCTAAAGCCCCAGCTTCCGCGCCACCAGCGCG
>JAOADN010000181.1 GCA_026417295.1 Paracoccaceae bacterium | reverse complement strand
CCGCCGATGGCTTCAATGAGGCCGCGGCTCTTCGCCGCGGAAAACACGTGGGGCGCCGAAGTCGGATGCTACCGCCCCGTCGCTTCAATGAGGCCGCGGCTCTTCGCCGCGGAAAACCGTGGGGACGTCGGCGCGCCTCCGATGGCCTGGGTGCTTCAATGAGGCCGCGGCTCTTCGCCGCGGAAAACAGACATGCGCCCTCCGTCGAGTGACGGAGGGCACGTTGCTTCAATGAGGCCGCGGCTCTTCGCCGCGGAAAACGTATCGCATGGCGCCGCTCGATGCGTCGAATCGCTGGGCTTCAATGAGGCCGCGGCTCTTCGCCGCGGAAAACTCCTTTATCACCGCCCGAACTCGGTCTTCGAGCACGGCTTCAATGAGGCCGCGGCTCTTCGCCGCGGAAAACGTGGAGAGCATGCCCGCGCACATGCAACCCAGACAGGCTTCAATGAGGCCGCGGCTCTTCGCCGCGGAAAACGAGGCCATGCGGCCGCACTACGCGGTCGCCACCATGCTTCAATGAGGCCGCGGCTCTTCGCCGCGGAAAACCAGAC
>JAOADN010000180.1 GCA_026417295.1 Paracoccaceae bacterium | reverse complement strand
AAGAGACAGATCCTCGTCAGTTGGGACGAGCGGTTCTTGGATCGGGTGGCGGCAAGCATCACTCGCCTGCTTCCCGGCATGGAGCGCGCACCCATCATCGCCAAGGCCTTAAGCCGGCGCGGTGCCCTGATCCTGGCCTGCGACCTGGATGATGCGATCGCGGTTGCCAATCTGATCGCCCCTGAGCACTTAGAGCTCTCGATCGCCGACCCAGAGGCGGTCGTCGGACGCATCCGTCACGCCGGCGCCATCTTTATGGGCCGGCATACGCCCGAGGCCCTAGGCGACTATTGCGCCGGTCCCAATCACGTCCTGCCCACCTCGCGCACCGCGCGCTTCTCCTCGCCGCTTGGGGTCTATGACTTCCAGAAACGCTCAAGCATCCTTCAGGTCTCGCCGGCAGCCGCCGCGGCCTTGGCCAAGGCCGCCTCGATCCTGGCGCGCGGCGAGGGGCTGACCGCCCATGCGCGTTCGGCCGAATATCGCGGGAATGGCGGTCCATGAGCGCGCGTTTACAAGACCTCATCCGCCCCGAGATCCAGGCCCTGTCCGCCTATGCGG
>JAOADN010000179.1 GCA_026417295.1 Paracoccaceae bacterium | reverse complement strand
TCATCAGCGTGTTGCCGAGTCCGCGCAGCAGATTGCCGCCCCAGCCGGGAGGCCAGGGCGACAGGAGTTCAAGCGTGCCAAGCGCCAGCATCGGCTGCAGGGCGCTGGCAGCGAGGCTCATCGGGCCGGTGCCCCACGAACTGTTTCCAGCATTGACGATCAGCCGCCGTAGACGTCGAAGGTGAAGTATTTCTTCGAAATCTCGTCGTACTTGCCGCTCGCGCGAACAGCCTCGATGGCGGCGTTGAACTTGTCCTTCAACTCGGTTTCGCCCTGGCGCAATCCTACGCCGACCCCCTTGCCGAGAATGGCCGGATCGTCAGCCACATTGCCCTTGAATTCGCAGCAGGCCTTGCCGGCGTCCGATGCGAGGAAGGCCTCAAGCGCAATCGCGTCCGCCTGAGTCGCATCGATGCGCCCGGCCGCAAGGTCCTGGTTGGCCTCGTCCTGCGTCTGGTATTCCTTGATCTCGGCAGCGACCGGACCGAAATACTTCTTGGCATAGTCGGCATGAACGGTCGAAACCTGAACGCCGAGGATCTTGCCTTTCAGGCCATCGGGAGA
>JAOADN010000017.1 GCA_026417295.1 Paracoccaceae bacterium | reverse complement strand
ATCCCGCCGAACGACGACATGGCGGCCGACCTGAAGGCCCGCGCCCTTGCCGCCCGCCTCGCCCGCCGCGGCCGGACCGAGGCGCCCCGCCGCTGGGTCGTGCTGACCCGCGACACCGCCGCGGCCGTGCCCCCCGCCCCGACCGGCCTTGCCCTGCGCCGGATCGGCCCGGCCGAGGCCCCGGCAGCCGGCCGCACCTTCCGCCTTGCCTACGGGCTGCCGCCAGCCTTCGACGACTGGATCGCCGCCCTCGCCGGGCGTCCGGGCTGGCAGGGCTACGCCGCCTTCGACGGCCCCGCCATCGTCGCCACCGCCCTGCTGTTCCTGGGCGGGGACAGGGCCATCCTCACCGGGGCCGCGACCCTGCCCGCGGCGCGCGGCCGGGGGGCGCAACGCGCCCTCATCGCCCTGCGCCTCGCCGATGCGCGGGCCGCAGGCGCCGGGATCGTGCAGTCCCATACCGGCCTGCCCGTGGCCGACGAGCGCAATCCCTCGCTCGACAACATGCGCGCCATGGGATTCCGCCCCTCCCATGTGCGGCGGAACTTCGCGCTGCCGCCGGATGCGGGGGCCTAGCCGAAGACCTTCGTCAGCGCCCGGTCGATGGCGTCGGTGATGCGGTCGATGTCGTCCGGCGTCGCGATCAGCGCCGGCGACAGGCACAGCGTGTTGTTCAGCCCGTGCAGCGAGCGGTTCGTCATCCCGATGATGACGCCCTGCGCCATGCAGTCGGCGACGACCGCGGCCACCATCTTCTCGTCCGCCGGCTCCTTCGTCGCCCGGTCTGCCACCAGTTCCGCCCCGCAGAACAGGCCCTTGCCGCGCACGTCGCCGATCACCCGGTGCCGCTCGGCCAGCGCGTTCAGGTTGGCCAGGGTCCGCTCGCCCATCCGCAGCGTGTTCTCCAGCAGGCCCTCGTCCTCGATGATGCGCATGTTCTCCAGCGCCGCCGCGGGCCCCGCCGTGCAGCCGCCGAAGGTCGAGATGTCGCGGAAATAGCCCATCGGGTCGGCGGGGTCGTCCTTGAACATCTCGAAGACGGCCTCGGTCGTCACCGTGCAGGCAATCGCCGCATAGCCCGAGGCCACGCCCTTCGCCATCGTCACGAAATCGGGCCTGATGCCGAAATGCTGGTAGCCGAACCAGGTGCCCGTCCGGCCGACGCCGCAGACCACCTCGTCGATGTGCAGCAGGATCCCGTACCTGCGGCAGATCTCCTGCACGCGCTCCCAGTAGCCCTTCGGCGGCACGATCACGCCGCCGCCCGCCGTCACCGGTTCCAGGACGATGGCGCCCACCGTGTCGGGCCCCTCGCGCAGGATGACCTCCTCGATGGCGTCGGCCGCCCGTTCGCCGTAGTTCTCCACATCCCACTGCCTGCGGTATTCCAGGCAGTGCGGCACCATCACGAAGCCCGGCGGAAAGGGTCCGTACTGCTCGGCCCGCTGCGGCTGGCCCGCCGAAGCCAGCGCGGCGATGGTCGTGCCGTGATAGTCGCGCTCGCGGAAGAGGATCTTCCACTTCCGCCCGCCGTGATGGCGGTGCGCGATCTGGCGCACCATCTTGTAGACCTTCTCGTTGGCCTCCGACCCCGAATTCGAGAAGTAGACGCGGCTCAGCCCCGGCATCTTCGAGGTCAGCCGCTCGGCGAAGGTGGCCGCGGGGATCGAACCCGCCGAACCCGCGAAGTAGTTCAGCTTCACGAGCTGCTCGTAGACCGCCCGCGCGATCGACTCGCGCCCGTAGCCCACGTTGACGGTCCACACCCCGCCCGACACCGCGTCGAGATGCTCCTTGCCCTTCGCGTCCCAGACGCGCATCCCCTTGCCCTCGACGATCACCCGGGGATCGACCGTCTCGAAGGGCTTGTGCTGGATCAGGTGGTGCCAGACATGGGCGCGGTCCGCCTCGATGACCTTGCCGATGTCGTTGGGGATCTGTGTGCCGTCCATGCCGGATCGCCTCTGCAGTCTGCCGCCGCGCCGTCTTCCGCGCCGCGGACGGAGTCTCGGGGAAGTGGCCGGCCGCAGATAGGGCCAGATCGCGCGGCGCGATAAGGCCAGCGCACGAGCGGCCGCCCCGGCCGCCGGCAAGGCGCGCAGAGTTGACGCCCGGGTCAATCACGAGGCTTGACAGACGGCCCCGCCGCGCGGCCAATGGCATCGCAACGGGAACGTGGGGATGGCCTCGTTACGCAGGGCGTCAAGCGTCAGTCACAGAAGTGTCGCGCTACGCGGATAGTCAGCGACCGGCACCGGACAAGCGTGGCCTGAACAGAAGTCCGAAACAACCAAGGGAGTGTTGACCGTGACCAAGATCAAACCGACAATCAGCCGCAGGAGCTTCCTCAAGTCCTCCGCCATCGGCGCGGGTGCGCTGGCGGCGCCGGCGATCGTATCGACGCGGGTCCTCGCCTCGTCGGGCGAACTGAACTTCATGGGATGGGCCGGCTACCCGGTCCTCACCGAAAAGGCCTTCCCGGCCTTCGAGGCGGCCACCGGGATCAAGGTGAAGTTCACCGAGGTGCCCGACCAGGACACGATGTTCGCCCAGGGCAAGGTCGCCATCGAGGCCGGCGGCGTCGACATGGCCGAGCCGACGATCGACCGCTGGGGCGGCTGGAACTCGAACGGCCTGCTGCAGCCCTGGGATGCGTCCAAGCTCGCCATGGACAACTACCTGCCCGGCCTCGCGGACGGCTCCGCGGGCGAGCGCTCGCGCTCGGGCGACCAGCTCTTCTACGTCCCGTCGAACTGGGGCACCGAGGCGCTCGTCGCCAATGCCGAGGCCGCCAAGCTCAGCAACCCGCCCTCGCTCGGTGACCTCTTCAGCGCCGACAACCAGGTCGTGCTGCGGCCGCACTCGGCGCTGGCGGCGATGGGCCGCTGGCTCGACGCCCAGGGCAAGCTGCCGCGTCCGTGGCTCGACGGCTATTCGGACATGGCCGCGATGACCCAGCTGTGGGACATCGCGCTGGCCGAGGCGATCAAGGCCAAGGGCAATGTCGTGCAGTGGTGGTCGGGCGAGAACGAGGCCAATGCCGGCTTCACCGCCAACGGCGCCGTGCTCGGCCTGTGCTGGGACTCGACGGGCTTCAACCTGCGCAACGACGGCTACAAGTACATCGCCCCGGTCGAGGGCGCCTTTGCCTGGCACCAGGGCTTCGTGCTGATGAAGAACGCCGTCAACGCCGAACAGGCGCACGAACTGGCCAAGTGGGTCTCCACGGCCGAGGGCGCGGCGCTCTGGGCGACGGCCTTCTCGTCGAACCCCGTGGGCAAGGGCGCGGGCGACCTGCTCAGCCCCGACGTTGCCGCCTACTATGCCGGCACGTTCAACGACGAGGCGCTGTCGAAGCTGTGGTGGTGGCCGGAACAGTCGGCCGACTTCATCGCCAAGCGCGGCGAGTACGCCGACAAGTACAAGGCCGCCTGATCGCGGTCCGGTCGATGGGCCCGCCGGGAACCACCCGGCGGGCCTTTCCGTGAGGGGGCCCTCGAAGAGGCCCCGGAAATCAAGAGAAGACGACAGGGGACACGGCTGCCATGAGCGCTGCAATCGAACTTGACAACGTCTGCTGCGACTTCGGCTCGTTCCGTGCCGTCGATCACGTCAACGTCACCATCAAGGCGGGCGAATTCTTTTCCTTCCTCGGCCCGTCGGGCTGCGGCAAGACGACGATCCTGCGCATGATCTCGGGCTTCACCGAACCTTCCGAGGGGGTCATCCGCATCGGCGGCAAGGACATGAAGGGCCAGCGCCCGAACCAGCGTCCGACGGCGCTCATCTTCCAGAACCTCGCCCTCTTTCCCCTCATGCCGGTGTGGGAGAACATCTCCTTCGGGCTCGAGGTGCGCGGCGTCGACAAGGCGACGCGCCGCGCCAAAGCCGACGAACTGCTCAGGCTCGTCGATCTGCCGGGCGCCGGCGACAAGATGATCGCCCAGCTCTCGGGCGGCCAGAAGCAGCGCGTCGCCATCGCCCGCGCGCTCGCCGTCGAGCCGCAGGTGATGCTGCTCGACGAACCCCTCTCGGCGCTCGACCTCAAGCTGCGCCAGCACATGCGTGCCGAACTCCGCGCCATCCAGAAGCGCACCGGCGTCACCTTCATCTACATCACCCACGACCAGGGCGAGGCGCTGGCCATGTCCGACCGCGTCGGCGTGATGAGTCAGGGGCGGCTCCAGCAGGTGGCCGATCCGCGCGACATCTACAACAACCCGGTGAACGGTTTCGTCGCCTCCTTCGTGGGCGAGAACAACATCCTGACCGGCACGGTCGGGCAGCGGTCCGACGGATTCGCCACCTTCCAGACGAAGCTCGGCACCTTCCGTGCCCGCCTCGGCGAGAAGGCCGGAACCGGCGCGGTCAAGCTCTACGTCCGGCCCGAACACATGCGCCTGAGCGAGGCGCCGGCCGCCGAGAACTCGGTGCCCGTCACGGTGGGCGACGTCTCCTTCGAGGGCAACTTCATCGCCGTGATGACCGCCACGGACGACGGAACCCAGCTCGTCGCCGAACTCAGGAACGACGGCGCGGCAACGGTCCCCGCGCCGGGGACGCGGCTTCACATGTCCTTCGACGCGGCCCGCGCCTCGATCCTGCCCGACGAAACGACGGCGGAGGGCTGAGGATGCAGGATCTCCTCCGGCGCTACGGTACGCTTCTCACGGCGGTATTCGTGATCCTGACGGCCTTCTGGCTGCTCGCGCTCGTGGTGCTGCCGAACTTCACGATGCTCGAATCGTCGTTCCGTCCCTACCTGCCCGTCACCGAGATCGGCGGCCCGAAGGACGTCTATTCCTTCGGCAACTACCTGAAGTTCTTCGCCAACTCCACCGATACCAGCTTCCTCGGCATGACCTTCCAGATGCCGATCCACATGAAGATCTTCTTCCTGACCGTGTGGTATTCGGCGATCGTGACCCTCGTCACCTTCCTCATCACCTATCCGCTCGCCTACTACCTCGCCAAGGTCGTCAACCCGCGCACCCTGCCCTCGCTGCTGCTGCTGATCCTCATCCCGCTCTGGGTCTCCGAGGCGCTGCGGGCCTTCGCCTGGTACATCATCCTCACGCTCAACGGCCCGCTCAACGCCGTGCTCGTCGGCATCGGCATCCTCGACAAGCCGGTGCGCTGGCAGCAGGGCGTGGTGACGCCCTACGACGCCATCATGATCGGCCTCGTCTACACCTATCTCTTCTTCATGCTGTTCCCGATCTACAACGCCATCCAGTCGCTCGACACCAACCAGATCGAGGCAGCCGAGGATCTGGGCAGCCCGTGGTGGCGCACGCATCTGCGCGTGATCCTGCCCCATGCCAAGCCCGGGATCGCCTCGGGCTGCGTGATGGTGTTCATGCTCTCGGCCGGATCGCTGCTCGTGCCGGTGCAGCTCGGCTCCCCGCGGTCGCTATGGTTCACCCAGACGATCCAGCAATGGATGCTCGAGGCCCAGGACTGGAACACCGGCGCGGCCTATTCGCTCCTCTTCCTCCTGCTCTGCATCGTCTTCGTCTTCGCCGTGATGCGGATCTTCAAGGTCAACCTCAGCGACATCGCGAAGTAGGACGGGGGACGCCATGCACAAGCGCCGCGACATCCTGTTCCACCTCTACATGGTGCTGTTCCTGCTCTATCTGCTGCTGCCCCTCGTCATCATGGGCGGGGCGGCCTTCAACGACAACAAGCTGCCCTCGGTCTATCCGTGGAAGGGCTGGACCGACCGCTGGTTCATCGACCTGTGGAATGACGAGCGCATGTGGATCGCCTTCCGCAACACGATCCTTGTCGCCCTCGCCGTCGCCGCGCTGGCCGTGCCCATCGGGACGGCCGCCGCGATCCTCATCAACTCGATCTCCGGCAAGGTCCGCGCCTCGCTCTACGGGCTGATGGTGGCGCCGATCCTCGCGCCGGGCGCGGTGATCGGCATCTCCACGCTGCTCTTCTGGAACAAGTTCGGCAAGGCGGTCGGGTCCGACTTCATCCTGTTCAATCCCGGCCTTCACCTGTCGGTGCTGGGTCAGGTCAGCTACATCGCCGCCTTCGTCATGCTGCTCGTCCTCGCGCGGCTCCAGAGCTTCGACGAGGGGCTCGAGGAGGCCGCCCTCGACCTCGGTGCGACCCATGCCCAGACGATGCGGCGCATCCTGCTGCCCCATCTCTATCCGGCCATCTTCGCCGGCGCGGCCATCGCCTTCTTCCAGTCGATCGAGAACTTCAACGTCACGCTCTTCACGCGCGGAACCTCGGACACGCTCACCGTCTACGTCTTCTCGAAGGTGCGCTCGGGTATCACGCCGACGATCAACGCGCTGGCGGTGATCCTGATCCTGGTGACGCTGGTCGGCACCCTCACCTACGAGATCGTGCAGCGGCGCCGGCGTGCGCGCGAGGCCGCGCTCGAGAAGGCCAGCGACTGATCAGGGCGCCTCGGCCGGGCGTCCGCGCCCGGCATTCTTGGCCGCGTAGAGGGCCGCGTCCGCCGCCGCCAGAAGCTGGTCGGGGCGGCCGTGAAGCGCGTCCGGCGCGCGCGCGATGCCGATCGAGGCCGAGACGCAGAGCCGCTCGCCCCGCCAGTCGACCGGCCGCTCGATCGCCCGGATGATCCGCCGGGCGACCCGCGCCGCCTCCTCGGCCTGCGCCACGTTGCGCAGGATCGCCGCGAACTCGTCGCCGCCCAGCCGTGCCGTCAGGTCCGCGCCGCGCGTCTCGGCGCGCAGCGCGGCCGCCGCGGCGGCGATGACGGCATCGCCGGCGGCATGGCCGAAGCTGTCGTTCACCGCCTTGAACCGGTCCAGATCCACAAGCAGCAGCGCGAAGGGCTGCCCGCGCCCGGCCGCCTGCACCGCGCGGTCGAGTGCCGCCATGAAGGCCCGCCGGTTGGCCAGGCCGGTCAGCGGATCGGTCAGCGCCAGGGTCTCGGCCACGTCCCTGCGGCCGCGCATCCGCGCGGTCATCGCCAGAAGCTCGCCGGTCAGCGCCTCGCGCGCCTCGCTCAGGAAGATCAGGTCCAGCGCGTGGTCGGTCACCGCGAAGTCGCCCACCGTCAGGGCGTGGCGGCGCAGCGCCTCGGCAAGCGCCGCGCCGAAACCCAGGTTGGCGAGGTAGCCGCCCGTCGCCAGGGGCACGATCCGCGCCCGGAAGACCGCCTCGGCCCGCCCCCGCAGCCGCAGCCACAGCCGCCCGGACGTCAGCGGCGCAAGGCTCTCCGTCCCGGCCAGTCCGGCCGGCTGCGTGACCTCGAACGCCTCCAGGAACCCGCCGCCGGGGCCGGCGCCGCCCAGGACCTTGGCCAGCGTCGGGCCGATCGCGGCGAAGCGGCCGTCCGCCTCCAGCACCGCCGCCATCGGCATCAGGCGGAACAGCGATCCGTGGTCGACCGCGCAGGCGGCTGCCGCAGGCCCGCCGTCCATCAGGCCGCATCCCGCGCCGGGGGCAGCGCCAGGCTGAAGCTGCGCGCCTTGCCGAAATCGGGATCGACAAGGCGCACCGCCAGCGTCCCGTTGTCGCCCGCCGTCACCAGGGACAGCGCGCCGAAGTCGTCCGACACCCCGCGCAGGAAGCCGCACAGGACATGGGCCTGCATCGGCGGCCCCAGCACGTCGATGCGGACCTCGCCATCCGGCATCAGCGCCACGTCCAGCCCCGGCATGGCCAGGCCCGGCAGGGCCATGCGCACCCGGTCGGGCATGTCGGAGATGAAGCAGAGGAATTCCTCGAAGGTCTCGGCACACAGCCGCACCAGCCGGCGGACCCGCGCCAGCCCGTGCAGGTAAAGCCCGTATTCCTCAAGCAGCAGCGGCAGCGGCAGGTCCAGCCGCCGCGCCGCCGCCGCGGCCAGGCGGTCGAAGATCCCGGCCTCGGCCGATGCCGGATCCGGCTCGTCCTCGGGAAGCGCCAGTTCCTCGGCCAGGGCCGCCCAGAGTTCCGGCCCGTAGGTATCCACCAGATAGGACTGAAGCGACCTGTTGATCAGGCCCTGCATGGCACGCCCCTTCGACATCGACCCGCGCGCCAGCCTAGCCGGCCCGGGTTAACGTCTGGCGAAGCCGCGCCGGCCGCCGTCGCGCGCCGCTTCAGAAGTCGGTGGGGGCGCCGCCCTCGGCCTTGCGGCGCGCCACGAAGTCGGCCAGCTCCTCACGGATCGCGGGGTCCATGGGCGGCGCCTCGAACTCGTCGAGGATCGCCCTGAAGGTGCGGTGGGCGCGTTCGGGCGTCTGCACCGCGCCGTCCAGCTCCCAGGCCTCGAAGTTGCGCCAGTCGCTGACGATCGGGGCGTAGAACGCCGTCGTGTAGCGGTCCTGCGTGTGCTGGACGCCGAAGAAGTGGCCGTCCGGCCCGACCTCGGCGATCGTCTCCACGGCAATGTCCTCCGGCCCGGTCGCCCAGACGACCGGCTCCATGTAGCGCTGGATCATCTGCAGCATCTCGCAGTCCATCACGAACTTCTCGGGGCTGGCGATCAGGCCCCCCTCCAGCCAGCCGGCCGCGTGATAGACGACATGGCTGCCCGACTGGACGGCCGCCCACAGGCTGTTCGAGGTCTCCCAGGCCGCCTGCGCATCCGGGATGTTGGCCGCACAGGTGCCCGAAGACCGCAGCGGCAGGCCGTAGAACCGCGCCATCTGCCCGGTCATCTGCGTCGCGCGCATGTATTCCGGCGTGCCGAAGGCCGGCGCGCCCGACTTCATGTCCACGTTCGAGGTGAAGGTGCCTATCATCACGGGCGCGCCGGGGCTGTCGTACTGGATCAGCGCGATCGCCGACAGGGCCTCGGCGATCGACAGCGCCACCGCCCCCGACATCGTCACCGGCGCCATCGCGCCCGCAAGGGTGAAGGGCGTGACGATGACCATCTGCCCGCGCCGGGCCATGCGCAGCGCGCCGTCGATCATCGGATGGTCGTGCTTCAGCGGCGAGACCGAGTTGATGTTGGTGAACATGCGCGGCGCGGCGGCGAACTCCGCCTCGCTCAGGCCGCCGGCGATGCGCACCATCTCCATCGCATCCTCGATCCGCTCGCGGCCCAGCGAATAGGCATGGACCACCTTGTCGGTCAGCGTCAGCTTGTCGAACAGGCAGTCGAGATGCCGCACCGAAGGGTGGATCTCGACCGGTTCCACCGGATAGCCGCCGGCGAAGTGGATGCAGTTGAAGTACTGCGTCAGCTTGATGAAGCGGCGGAACCCCTCCTGGAAGCCCGAGACCTTGCCGCGCTCCATGTCCCAGTAGTTCGGCGGCGACGAGACGTTGCCGAACAGCAGTTCCCGCCCGCCGATGGTGATGCGCCGGTCGGGATTGCGCGGCGTGATCGAGAAGCGGCGCGGCGCGCGCGCCAGCATCGCCATCACGAAGTCCTCGTCCATCCGCACGTTGCGCTCCTCGACGCGGCAGCCCGCCGCGCGGAAGATCTCCAGCGCCTCGTCGTTGATGAAGCGGATGCCGATCTCCTTCAGGATGCGCATCGCGCCCCTGTGGATCGCCTCCACCCCCTCGGGGCCCAGCGGTTCGGTCGGGCGGTCGTGGTTCTCGGGGATGCGCCAGGGCATCTGGTCGATCGCGCTGGTCCCGGCCCGGCGGACGTTGCCCGCCCGCCCGCCCGCGCGCTTGCGCCTCAGTTCTTCCGTCACCTGCCCGGCCTCCGACCCTGTCGGCGAAAGCATTGCGGCCGCTCGCCCCGCGGATCGCACGGTTTTGCGACCGGAACCTGTCGCTTTTGGCGATCGGCGCCTCAGCGCGCCGCCATCACGTCCAGCCAGCCGGCGAGATGGCCGATATCGGGCAGCACCGCGTCGGCCAGGGATGACAGCGCCGCGCGGTCGGCCAGCCCGGTCAGGACGCCCACCGTCGCCATGCCCGCGGCCCGTCCTGCCTGCAGGTCGTGGCGGCTGTCGCCGACCATGACGACACGGTCGGGTCTCAGCCCCTCGAGCCGCGCGAAGGCCAGCAGCGGGCCGGGGTCGGGCTTGGCGCCAAAACCCGAATCGCTGCCGGCCACGAAATCGAAACGCTCCAGCACCCCGGCCCGGGCAAGATGGGCGCGTGCCGGCGCCTCGGCGTCGTTCGTCACCAGGCCCAGCCGCAGCCCGCGCCCGCGCAGCCCGTCAAGGATCAGCGCCAGGTCGCCGACCGGCACCTGCGTCGCGGCCGCCGACAGGGCGTTCATCCGCTCCACCAGTTCGCCCGCCGCGGCGCCCGGCAGCAGCGGCAGAAGCGCCTCGGCGATCTCGACCGGCGTATGGGCGATGACCGGGCTCTCGGGCGCGAAGCCTGCCCGCTCAAGGTCGTAGCCGATCGCCAGGGCCAGGTCCCGCGCCCGCGCCGGATCGCCCCCGCCCAGGTCGTGGACCAGCTCGCGCGTCCAGTTTCCCCAGGTCGCGGCAAAGTCGAACAGCGTGCCGTCCTTGTCGAACAGGACGGCCTCGTATGGGGGCATGGCACTTCCTTCTTCCGGTGCGCCCGCTCCGCCTGCGCAGGCCGGGCGACGGTCTGTGCGGCCCGGGCCGGCGTCGGGGCGGCGGACCGCGGCCCAACCTGCCGCGTCGCCTTGTTGGACGCAATCCGGAAACACTTCCTTAACCATTACGAACAAACAATGAGCGAAGCGCGCGTAACCGACCAGGACGGGAGAGTTCCCTTGACCGGCAAAATCTTGATCGTGGATGACGTCTCCACGAACCGGATCGTGCTGAAGGTCAAGCTGGCCTCGGCCTATTACCAGACCATCCAGGCCGAAAGCGGCGAAGCCGCACTGCGGGTCGCGCGCGAAGAGCGGCCCGACCTGATTCTCCTCGACATGAACCTGCCCGACATCGACGGCGCGGAAGTCTGCGAAAGGCTGCGCCGCGATCCGGCGACGCGGGGCATCCCCGTCGTCATCGTCTCGGCCGCCCGCGATGTCGCGATGCGGCTGCGCGCCCTCGGGGCGGGGGCGGTCGATGTCGTCTGGAAACCCTTCAGCGATGCGCTCCTCCTTGCGCGCCTGCGCAACGTGCTGCGCGCCCGCGAGGCCGAGAAGGAGCTCGAGCGACGCAACCTGACCTATCGCGAATTCGGCCTCGAGGAGGCGCCGCAGGGCTTCCGCCCGCAATCCGTGGTGGCCATCGTCGCTCCGTCGCCGCAGGAGGCGCTGAACTGGAAGCGCGAGCTCGCGGCCGAACTCGGCGACCGCATCGTCATCGCCGATCCCGAACAGGCGCTGACCTGGCAGGCCGGCAACGGCGCCCCCGATGTCGTCGTCGTCGGCGCCGACCTCGACGAACCCGGCGAGGGGCTGCGCCTGATGTCGGAACTCCGCTCGCGCCCGGCGACGCGGTTCTCGGCCATCTGCGTCGTCCATCGCCCCGGCGAGGCCGACACCGCCGCCGTGGCGCTCGACCTCGGGGCAAGCGATGTCATCGAGGCCGGCGCCGACCCGCGCGAGGTCGCGCTCCGGGTCAGCGCGCTGATCCGCCGCAAGCACCTCGCCGACGTGCTGCGCGCCTCGGTCGAGGACGGGCTGCGCCTGGCCGTGACCGATCCGCTGACCGGGCTCCACAACCGCCGCTACGCCATGCCGCATCTGGCCCAGATGGCCGCCCGGGCCCATGCCGAGGGCCGCCAGATCGCGGTGATGCTTCTCGATCTCGACCGCTTCAAGCAGGTGAACGACACCTTCGGCCATGCGGCGGGCGATGCCGTGCTGGTCGAGGTGGCGGCCCGCCTGCGCCAGAACCTGCGCCCGGCCGACCTGCTTGCGCGCTTCGGCGGCGAGGAATTCCTCGTCGCCCTGCCCGACACGACGCTCGCGGATGCAAGCCGCGCCGCCGAACGGCTGCGCCATGTGGTCGAGGCGCGGCCGGTCCGGCTCGTCTCGGGCACGAATGTCCGCGTCACCCTGTCGGTGGGTCTGGCCATCGGCGCGGCGGCCGGCGGCAAGGCGGACGAGGTGACCGCGCTTCTCGACCGTGCCGACAGGGCGCTGCTCGCGGCCAAGGCCGAGGGGCGGAACCAGGTCACCGTCAGCCGGTCGGCGGCCTGACAGGCCCCGCCCGCGACGCCCGCCGGCCCGCGACGCCCCGCGCGGCTCGCCGCCGCCCCGCTCAGTCGCCGTCACCCCCCGGCCCGCCGTGGCGGGGGTGGCGCAGCATCTCCTCCAGCCGGTCGGCAAAGGCGGCCCGTGCCGCCGGGGTCATCGCCGACAGCCGGTCGAGCATGATGTCGCGCCCCAGGTCCATGCGCTGGGCAAGGCGGTCGCGCAGGCTGCCCAGCGCGGCTTCCAGCGCAGCCCTGTCGAAGGGCTCGGCGCGCAGGGCCGCCAGCACGGCGGCGAAATCCGCATGCTCGCGGTCGCGCATCGCACGGAAGTCCGCCGCGCGCGCCAGGAAGTCGTCGCGCATCGCCCGCCGGTCCTCGGGGGCGAAGGCGCCGGTGAAGGGGCCAAGGCCGATGTCGCCGATCGCCCCGCGCGGTCCGCCGTCGGGGCCGTGCAGCATCGCCCCGACGACGACGCCCGCCACCAGCAGGTTCGCCGCCAGCGAGACGACCAGCGCCACCCGCATCCAGCGCGGCGCGCCCGGCGTCCCTGCCGCGCCTGCGGCCCCGCCTTCGTCCGTTCCGGCCATCTCCTAGCCCCCCTGCGCAAGGGCTGCGGCGTCGCCCGCCAGTTCGCCCCCGTCCGACATCAGTTCTATCGTCGTGGCGCCGGCATCCGACGTGCCCAGCAGGCCGCCCAGCACCGCCGACGAGGTCGCCATCCCCGATGCGCCGATCCACACCCCGGCCAGCGCCGCGGTCAGAAGCCCGCCCGCCGCGCCCCAGCCGCCAAGACCCGACAGGATGCCCCCGGTCAGGCCCCACAGCAGGCCCCCTTGCCGCGGGCCCCTGCGGGCGGCAGGGCCGGCGGGCGCGGCCGGCGGTTCCCCGGCCCGGGCCTGCGGCGCCTCGGCCAGCGCCCCGGCCAGGATCCGCGCCATCAGCGCTTCGGACGGCTGCGGCGGCGCCGCGCGCGCCTCGCCGAGCAGCGCGTCGATCATCCTGTCCATCCCGTCAGGCCGCGTCATCGTCAAACCCCAGTGCCTCGCGCTGGCCGGCAAGCTCTGCCGCCAGCGCCCGCTTTCCCCTTGCGGTCAGGCTCTCGACCGCTTCCACCCCGATGCCCATCACCTCGGCGATCTCCGGATTGGCCAGGCCCTCCAGATGCCGCAGGACGACGGCCTCGCGCTGCCGCTCGGGCAAGCGCGCCAGCGCCGCCTGCAGCGCCCGCTCGCGTGCCGCGCGGATCATCCCCGCCGCCGCCGAAGGCGCCGCCGACGGCGGTTCCTCGATGGCGTCCAGCGCCACCGCCGGCCGCCGGCGCAGCCGGTCCGTGCACAGGTTCGCGGTCACGCGGTAAAGCCATGTCGTCACCTTCGCCTCGCCCGCCCGCCAGCCCGGCGCGGCCCGGAACAGGCGCAGCATCGCCTCCTGCGTCACGTCCTCGGCCTCGGTCCTGTCGCCCAGCATGCGGACGGCCACGCGATAGGCCAGCGGCGCGCAGCGCGCCGTCAGCAGGCGCGCCGCCCCGGAATCGCCGCGGGCATAGCGGGCAAGCAGCTCCGCATCCTCGGCAGCGGTCGTATCGTCCAGCACGGTCGCCATCCCGCATCCGGCCTAGCGCGAAACGGCGCCCCGCGCAAACCGGCGCGGGGCGCGCGCGTGCGTCGCGCCTGTCGGGCCCGGCCCGGCCTCAGTCGCCCATGCCCCACAGCCAGCGCATGCCGTGGCCGCGCGGGCCGTGCTCGCCGTCGCCATGGCCGCGCCCGCCCATGCGCCCGTCCATGCGCTCGGCCATCCGCTCGGCCATCCGCGCACGTGCCGCATCGAACTCCTCCTGCGAGATCGCACCATCGCCGTCCGCGTCGATCCGCTGGATCAGCCCCGCCGGCACCGGCGGCGTCACCAGCTCGGCGGCCGAAAGCTGCCCGTCGCCGTCGGCATCCTGCGCGGCGATCCGGCGGGCGGCCATGTCGGCGGCGCGCGCGGCCAGCCGCTTCTCGATATGGGCGGCCAGCTCCTGCTGCGAGATCAGCCCGTTG
The DNA here is from genome assembly GCA_026417295.1 of Paracoccaceae bacterium. GTDB lineage: Bacteria > Pseudomonadota > Alphaproteobacteria > Rhodobacterales > Rhodobacteraceae > JAOADN01. Next base: position 25,652 of record JAOADN010000017.1, on the reverse strand, counting down.
CCGTCCGCATCGATGCCCGCGGCCTGGGCCGTCCGCCAGGCCCTGATCTCCTCCGCGGTCAGCCTGCCGTCCTTGTCGGCATCGATCGCGGCAAAGTCGATCAGGCCCGGCCCCATGCCGTCCGGCCCCATGCCCATGCCTTCGTCCGCGCCGGGCCCTCCGGCCGCATCGGCGGCGTCCGCAGCTTCGGTCCCGGCCGTGCTGTCCTGCGCAAGGCCCGTCACCGGCACGACAAGCGCCGTCGTGCCCAGGGCCAGCGCCAGCGCGCCGAGGATCGTGGTGGTCGTCTTCATTGCCTTCTCTCTCCGTTCCTGCCTGGCCGCCGTCCCGTCGGGCGACCGATGCAGGCCAAACGGAAGGGGCGCGGGATTCCGTCGCGCTCCCTGCGCAGGGGCCTTCCCGCCGCCGCCGCACCGCGGTATGGGACTGCGCGACGGAGGACCGCCATGACGGGAATGACGCAGGACGACCGCCCGGTAAGACCGGCCCTCTGGCGCGGCTGGCGCCGGCGCTGCCCGGCCTGCGGCGAGGGGCGCCTCTTCGACGGCTATCTCAGGGTCCGCGCGGCTTGCCCCTCCTGCGGCGAGGACCTGAGCCACCAGCGCGCCGACGACGGCCCCGCCTATGCGACGATCCTGATCGTCGGCCATGTCATGGCGCCGCTCGTCCTGTGGTCCTATCTCACCTGGAACCCGGATCCCGCGGTGCTGGCCGTGATCCTCTGCACCTTCTGCGTGGCACTGTCGCTGTTCCTGCTGCCGCGCCTCAAGGGCATGTTCGTCGCCATCCAGTGGTCGCGCCGGATGCACGGTTTCGCGCCTTCCGGCAGCGATGCCTGACCCGGTGCATGGCGGCGGCGCGGCGGCTGAAGCGGCAGAAGCGGCGGCAGCCGCCGGTGCCGCCCCGGTCCGCGACGCGGCGACGGTGATCCTGTGGCGGGCGGGCCGCGAGGGCCCGGCCGTGCTCATGGGCCAGCGCGGCGCGGGCGCCGCCTTCATGCCATCGAAGTTCGTCTTCCCCGGCGGGGCGGTGGACCCGGCCGATGCCGCCGCACCCCTTGCCGCGCCGGCCGATCCCGTCTCGACCCGGCGTGCCGGTCCCGGGCCCTTCGCCGCCACGGCGATCCGCGAACTGTGGGAGGAGACGGGCCTGCGCCTGGCCTGCCCCTGTGCGGACGACCCGCGCCCGGTGCCGCCGGCCTGGCGCGGCTTCACGCGCGACGGCCTCCGCCCTGATGCCTCGGCCCTGACCTTCGTCTTCCGGGCGATCACGCCGCCGGGCCGGACGCGACGCTTCGATGCGCGCTTCTTCCTCGCGCCGGCGGCGGCGGTCGCCGGCGACCCCGACGACTTCTCTCGGGCGACGGACGAGCTGTCGCACCTGCACTGGGTCGGCCTCGCCGAGGCGCGCGCCCTGGACCTGCCCTTCATCACCGAGATCGTCCTGGCCGAGATCGCCCCCCTCATCACCTCGGGCGAGGGACCGGCGCGCGTGCCCTTCTTCGACAATTCCGGGCCGCAGCCGGCCTTCCGCTGGATCGACTAGCCGGTCGCCCCGCCGCGCCCCGGGGGCGCCGCGACGGGCCTTCGAAGGCCCGTCGCCATGCCGCGTGCGCGGCATGGCGATGCGGCTGCGCAGCCGCATCGGCGCCCGGACGCCACGCGCCGGCAAGGCCCGGCGGCGGGCGCCCTGCGGCCCTACCGGTCGGGCATCAGCGGATGGGGGACCGGGTCCTTCGCGCGGAACAGGTGGCGGCGGAAGATCTCGCCGTAGGACGCGTAGACATAGCCCTCGTTCCGCCGGCGGTACTCCTCCCGCCCGGCGCGGTAGACCGCGGGCAGCCGGTACCAGGGCACTCCCGGCCGCGCATGATGGACGACGTGGAGCGAATTGTTGAGGAAGAGGAAGGACAGAAGCCCCTGCCCCTCGATGATCACCGTCCGCCCGCGCGGCAGGGCATGGGCGCGGTGCTCCAGATAGGTGCGGATCTTCAGGACCGACATCCCGCCATAGGCGGCGGCCAGATAGGCCCAGCCGGGCATGGCCGCCATCCAGATCCAGGCGATGACGGGCACCAGCCCCGCCGCATGCAGTATCCAGTCCCGCCGCACCTGCGCATCCCCCGCCCGCAGGGCGCGCAGCTCGCCGCGCAGGAAGACCCAGGCGCCGATCGCCGGGCCGGCGGTCAGCCGCCCGAAGAGCGTGTTGTTGAACCGCATGAGCACCCGCACCGGCCCCGGCAGGCGGCGCCAGACCTTCGGGTCCAGATAGTTCGATTCAGGATCGTCGTAGGGATCGGTCAGGTGCTCGTCCCTGTGATGGGCAAGGTGCAGGTCGCGGAACCGGCCATAGGGAAAGAGCAGCCCGAGCGGCAGGAAGACCAGCGCATGGTTCAGCCGGGGGCTGCGGAACGGGTGGCCGTGCAGCGCCTCGTGCTGCAGCGAGGAATGCAGCGTGATCGCCAGCGCGGTGAGGACGATCCCGGCCGGCAGGAAGGCCGCCGAAAGCCAGGTCGTGGCCCAGGCCCAGGTCCCGTAGCAGGCCGCGATCAGCAGGAGCGTCGGCCATTCCGTGCCGCCATCCCTGTCCTTCCGCATCCCCTCACCTCCGCGAAGTCCCTGATCCGCCTTGCAATTCTAGCTCTTGCAAGGCCCTGCCGGAACTCCGAAGATGCGCAACATTCGCTAACGTATGTTTTGCGGATTCACCAGATGACGGAAATGATCGACAGGCGCACCCGCACCGACCTCTTCCGCCGCCGCCTCGCCCGGGCCATGGAGGACCGCCAGGTCAGCCAGAGCGCCCTTGCCCGCGCGGCCGGCGTCGACCGCTCCACCGTCTCCCAGCTTCTCGCCCCGGCCACCGCCCGGCTGCCCGGGGGCCAGCTCGTGGCCGCCTGCGCGGCCGCCCTCGGCGTCTCGGCCGACTGGCTGCTCGGCCTGACCGACCGCCCCGAACCGCTGGCCGACATCCTCGCCGCCTCGCTCTCCATCACCGAGGCGCCGCGCGCCATGATCGACGAGACGATCTTCGGCTGGCACCGCGAGGCCGCCGGCTACAAGATCCGCCACGTCCCCGCAACGCTGCCCGACATGCTCAAGACCCGCGCCATGCTGGAATGGGAATACACCCCCCAGCTCGGGCGCACCGCCGAACAGGCGATCGGCGCCTCGGAGGACCGGCTGAACTGGATGCGTGGCGCAGGCTCGGACTGGGAGATCGCCCTGCCGCTGCACGAACTCAACGCCTTCGCCCGCGCCCAGGGCTATTACGACGGGCTGCCCCGCACCACGCGGCTCGACCAGATCGACCGGATGCTGGAGCTCAACGCCCAGCTCTATCCCGCCCTGCGCGTCTACGTCTTCGATGCCCGCCGGGTATTCTCGGCGCCGCTCACCGTCTTCGGCCCGCTCCTCGCCGTCATCTATCTCGGACGCAGCCACATCGCCTTCCGCGACAGGGCGCGCATCGCCTCGATCCAGGCCCATTTCGACTGGCTGGTGAAAGAGGCCGCGACCGCCGCACGGGACTTCCCCGCGCTGCTCGCGGGGCTGCGCGCCGAGCTGGCCTGAGGCCCGGCCAGGGCGCGCCCGCGCGCGCCCCTAACGCAGCTTCAGCGTGGCAAGGCCGATCAGCGCCAGCACGACCGAGATGATCCAGAAGCGGATGACGATCTGCGGCTCGGCCCAGCCCTTCTTCTCGAAATGATGATGGATCGGCGCCATCAGGAAGACCCGCCGCCCGGTCCGCTTGAAGTAGAGGACCTGGATGATGACGCTCATCGCCTCGACGACGAACAGCCCGCCCACCACCGCCAGCACGATCTCGTGCTTGGTGCAGACGGCGATCGCGCCCAGCGCGCCGCCCAGGGCCAGCGATCCCGTGTCGCCCATGAACACGGCTGCCGGCGGGGCGTTGTACCACAGGAATCCCAGCCCCCCGCCGATCAGCCCGGCGGTGAAGATCAGAAGCTCCCCCGTGCCCGGCACGTAATGCACGTCGAGATAGGCCGAGAAGTCCGACCGCCCGACGGCATAGGCGATGATCCCCAGCGACCCCGCGGCGATCATCACCGGCATGATGGCCAGCCCGTCCAGCCCGTCCGTCAGGTTGACGGCATTGGCCGCCCCGACGATGACGATCATCGCGAAGGGCACGAAGAACCAGCCCAGATCGATCAGCGCGTTCTTCAGCACCGGCAGGGCCAGCTGGTTCGTCAGATCGGGCGGATGCACCCAGGCCGCCGCCGCACCGGCCAGCGCCGCCAGGACGAGGCCGATCAGGAACCGCACGCGCGAGGACACCCCCCGCGAGGTCTGGCGCGTCACCTTGGCATAGTCGTCGGCAAAGCCGATCAGGCCGAAGCCCAGCGTGACCAGAAGCACGATCCACACATAGGGATTGTCGAGCCGCGCCCAGAGCAGCGTCGCCACCACCAGCGCCGACAGGATGAGAAGCCCCCCCATCGTCGGCGTGCCCGCCTTGGCGAAATGGCTCTCCGGCCCGTCGTCGCGGATCGGCTGGCCCTTGCCCTGCCGGCGGCGCAGCAGGTCGATCAGCCAGGGGCCGAAGACGAAGCCGAAGACCAGCGCGGTGAAGAACGCACCCCCCGCCCGGAAGGTGATGTAGCGGAACAGGTTGAACACCCCTCCGCCCTCCGACAGGTTGGCAAGCCAGTACAGCATTCAGACAACATCCCTTCCGCTGGCCCCCGCGGGCGCGCCCGGTTGCCCCAGTTTGCGCAGGGCGTCAACCACCAGACTGACACGGGACCCCTTCGATCCCTTGACCAGCACCACGTCCCCCGCATCGACGATCAGCCGCGCCCGCCCCGCCAGTTCCTCCGCGGTCGCGTGCCATTCGCCGCGCCGGCCGTGCGGCAGCACCTCCCACAGCCAGCGCATCCGCGGCCCGACGCAATGGACGCAGTCGATCCGGTCCATCGCCGGATGCGCGGCGATGGCGCGGTGCAGCTCCGCCTCCGTGGGCCCCAGTTCCAGCATGTCGCCAAGCACGGCGATCCGCCGCCCCTCTGCGCGCCGCCCGATGCCGTTGATCACCTCGGCCGCGCCCAGCACGTCCAGCGCCGCCGCCACCGAGGCGGGATTGGCGTTGAAGGCATCGTCGATCAGCTCGAAGGCCATGTCGTCCTCGACGATGTCCAGCACGATCCGCTCGCGCTGGCCGCGCCCGGCGGGCGGGCGCCACTGGCCGATGTCGCAGGCGACGACGGCGGGGGCGGCGCCCAGCGCCTCGGCCACCGCGATGACCGCCAGCGCGTTCAGCGCAAAGTGCCGCCCGGCGCTCTGCACCTTGTAAAGGACGGGCTGCCCGGCGCGCAGGGCGCGTGCAACCGTCGTGTCACGCGCCAGCGTCACACCCTCGAGGCGGTAGTCGTCCGCCGCCGCCGCCCCGAAGGACAGGATGCGCGCCGCATGGGCCTCGGCCTTCGCGCGCAGGATCGGCGTGACGGCCAGGCCCGAGGGAATGACGGCGATGCCGCCGGGCTCCAGCCCCTCGAAGATCGAGGCCTTCTCCCGCGCGATCCCGGCGATGTCGTCGAAGGCCTCCAGATGCGCCGCGGCGACCGTGGTGACGACGGCGACATGGGGGCGGGTCATGCGCGACAGCGGGGCGATCTCGCCGGGATGGTTCATGCCGATCTCGACGACGGCAAAGGCCGTGCCGGGCGGCATCCGGGCCAGCGTCAGCGGCACGCCCCAGTGGTTGTTGTAGCTCGCCTCCGAGGCATGGGTCGCGCCCTGCCGCGACAGGACCTCGCGCAGCATTTCCTTGGTCGAGGTCTTGCCGGCCGAGCCGGTGACGGCGACGACCCGGGCGCCGGTGCGGGCGCGCGCGGCCCGGCCGAGCGATTCCAGCGCGGCCTGCACGTCGCCCGCGACGACCAGCGGGGCATCGGCGGGCAGGCCGGCGGGCAGGCGGCTGACCAGCGCCCCGGCGGCACCGCGCGCCAGCGCGTCGGCGACGAAGTCGTGCCCGTCCCGCGCCGCGCTCAGCGCCACGAACAGCTCGCCAGGCCGGATCGTGCGGCTGTCGATCGAGACGCCGGTCGCCGCAAAGGCGCGCGTCGCGCGCCCCGCGACGGCAGCCGCGATTTCCTCGGCGGTCCAGAGCGGCGCGCTCATATCCGCCCGTCCAGGGCCGCGACCGACACGCTGGCCTGCTCGGCATCGTCGAATGGATAGATGTCCTGCCCGACGATCTGGCCCGTCTCGTGGCCCTTTCCCGCGACCAGAAGCGCGTCCCCGGGCCCCAGCGCGTCCACCCCGCGCAGGATCGCCTCGGCCCGGTCGGGCACCTCGGTCGCCTCGGGACAGGCCGCCAGGATCGCCGCGCGGATCGCCGCGGGGTCCTCGCTGCGCGGGTTGTCGTCGGTGACGATCACCACATCGGCGTGGCGCGCCGCCGCCGCGCCCATCAGCGGGCGCTTGCCGCGGTCGCGGTCGCCGCCCGCCCCCATGACGATGACGATGCGCCCCATCACGTGCGGACGCAGCGCCTTCAGCGCCGTCTCCACCGCATCGGGCGTATGGGCATAATCGACGAAGACCGACGCACCGTTGGTCCGCGTCGCGACCAGCTGCATCCGCCCGCGCACCGTGACCAGCCGCGGCAGCGCCGCGAAGACCGCGTCGGGCGCCTCGCCGGCGGCGATCGCCAGCCCCGCCGCCACCAGCACGTTCGAGGCCTGGAACCCGCCGATCAGGTGCAGCCGCGCCATGTGCGGCGTGCCGCGCCAGGCGAAGCGCAGGTCCTGCCCGGTCGAATCGAACCGCTGGCCGAGGATGGCCAGATCGTCCGCCGCCGCCGTCCCGACGGCGATCACCTTCTGCCCGCGGGCCCGCGCGATCGCTGCCATGCGGTGCCCGGCCGGGTCGTGCAGGTTGATGACGGCCGTCCCCTCGGGCGGCAGCACGCGGGCGAACAGGCCCGCCTTGGCCTCGAAATAGGCCTCCATCGTCCCGTGATAGTCCAGGTGGTCCTGCGTCAGGTTGGTGAACCCCGCCGCCGCCAGCGCCACTCCGTCCAGCCGCCGCTGGTCCAGCCCGTGGCTCGACGCCTCCATCGCCGCATGGGTGACGCCGGCCTCCGCCATCTCCGCCAGCAGGCGGTGCAGCGTCACCGGATCGGGCGTCGTGTGGGCCGAGGGGGCGGCCCAGGCGCCCTCGATCCCGGTCGTCCCGATGTTGACGGCCTGCTGCCCCAGGGCGGTCCAGATCTGGCGGGTAAAGCTCGCGACGCTGGTCTTGCCGTTGGTGCCGGTGACGGCGACCACCGTCGCCGGCTGGCGCCCGAACCACAGCGCCGCCGCGCCGGCCAGCGCCTGGCGCGCGTCCTCGGCGACGACGACCGCCCCGTCCCAGCCCTCCAGCGCCGCCCGCGCGATCGCGGCCCCGGCGCGGTCGGTCAGGATCGCGGCCGCTTCCATGCGCAGCGCGAAGGGCACGAACTCGGCCCCGTGGACGGCCGTCCCCGGCAGCGCGGCGAAGAGGAATCCGGGCTTCACCTGCCGGCTGTCCACCGTCACGCCCGTGATGCGCGCCTCTCGCCCGCCCAGCGCGGACAGGCCGAGGTCTGCCAGCGATTTGCCTGTCTCGCGCCCCATCCCGTCCCGTTCGGGGCGCCGTCGCCCCGGCCTGCCCGCCCCTCAGTTGGCGACGAGTGTTAAACCATCGGACGCGCGGGCTTCAACCTCGGGACGCAGCCCCAGAAGCGGCGCGACGCGGCGGATGATCTCGGCGGCCACCGGCACCGAGGTCCAGCCCGCCGTCCGCCGCTGCTCGGTGCCCGAGGTCTCGACCGGCTCGTCCAGCGAAACGACCAGCACGTATTTCGGATCCTTCGCCGGAAAGATCGAGGCGAAGGTGGTGATCACCTTGTCGTCGTAGTAGCCGCCCCCCGGCTTCGGCTTGTCGGCGGTGCCGGTCTTGCCGCCGACGTCGTATCCCGGCACGTCGGCGATCGTCGCCGTGCCGCGCAGCACGACCTGGCGCAGCATGTCGCGCATGATGGCCGAGACCTCGGGCGAGATGACGCGCTCGCCCGGCTGGCGGTTGGGCTGCTTCAGGATCGTCGGCGTCACCCTAAGCCCGCCGTTGACGATCGTCGCATAGGCCGCGGCCAGGTGCAGCGGGCTGGCCGACAGGCCGTGCCCGTAAGAGATCGTCAGCGTCGAGAGATCCGACCACTTCTGCGGCAGGAGCGGCTTGCCCGTCGGCGCCTCGACCAGCTCGACCGGCGTCGGCTCGAAGAAGCCCAGGCGCCGCAGGAAGTCCTGCTGGCGGTCCTTGCCGATCATCAGCGCGATATGCGCCGTCCCGACGTTCGAGGACTTGACGATGACGTCCGTCACCGAAAGCTGCGGGCCGTAGTTGTGGAAGTCGTGGATCCTGAACCTGCCCCAGACGAAGGGTTCCTTCGTGTCCACCATCGTCGCGGGGTTCACCAGGCCAAGCTCCAGCGCCTGCGCGACGGTGAAGATCTTGAAGGTCGAGCCCAGCTCGTAGACGCCCTGCACCGCGCGGTTGAAGATCGGGCTGTCGCCCGCCTGCTTCTTCGGCGGGATCGCCGGCCGCGTGTTGGGGTCGAAGTCCGGCAGCGAGGCCATGGCGACGATCTCGCCGCTGTGCGCATCCATCAGGATCGCCGCCGCGCCCTTGGCGTTCATCAGCCGCATGCCGCCGGCCAGCACCTCCTCCACGGCCGACTGCACCGACAGGTCCAGCGACAGGACGAGCGATGCCCCCCCGTTGGCGGGGTCCCTGAGCCAGGAATCGAAGGTCTTCTCGACCCCGGCCGTGCCGATCACCTCGGCCGAATCCACCCCCTCGCGCCCAAAGCCGGCGCCACCCAGCACATGCGCGGCAAGCGGCCCGTTGGGATAAAGCCGCATCTCCCGCGGGCCGAACAGCAGCCCCGGATCGCCGATCTCGTGGACCATCTGCATCTGCTCGGGCGAGATGCGCCGCTTGATCCAGATGAACTTGCGCTTGCCGGTGAAGTCCTTCAGCAGCGCCGCGGCGTCGAGGTCGGGAAAGATCGCGGCAAGCCGCGTCGCGGCGCGCTCGGGATCGACCATCTGCGCGGGCTGTGCGTAAAGCGCATGCGTCAGGAGGTTGGTGGCCAGGACCCGCCCGGTGCGGTCCACGATGTCGGCGCGCTGGGCCAGGATGGCCGCCCCGCCGGTCGAGGATTCGGGCTCGACGGGCTCGCTCGCGGCCAGCCGCCCCATCTCCAGCCCGACCAGCGCGAAGGCGGCGAAGAAGGCCAGACCCAGGACCAGAAGCCGCCCCTCGGCGCGCGCCCGCGCCCGGTCGCGCTGGGCCTCGTGGCGCAGGCGCAGGTTCTCCCGCTCGATCGCATCGGGGTTCTCGCCGGCCGCGCGGGCCTTGATGATGCGGGCAAGCGGGCGCAGCGGCGTGCGGATCACGGGGCGGCCTCCGTGCTGGCGGACAGGTCCACCGGATCGCCTGCCACCGCACCCGTCAGCACCGGATAGGGCACGTCGCGGATGTCGCCGAACTGCTGCGGCATCAGCGGCAGGAGCTGCAGGCGCGAGAAGTTGATCTCGGCCAGCTCGCGCAGGCGGTCGGGGCGGTTGAGATAGGCCCATTCGGCACGCAGCACCGCAAGGCTCTCGCGCAGCTCGCCGATCTCCTGGCGCAGGGCGCGCACCTCGCGCAGCTCGCCCTGCGTGCGGTAGTTCTCGCGATAGGCCCAGAAGGCCAGGCCCATCACGAACAGCGCCGTGGCGATGAACAGGACGTGGCGCATCACCGTGCGCGCCCCCAGCGCAGGGCCGGCGGCAGGCCCAGGGCCGCCCGCGGCGCCCGCCCGGCCGGCGCCTCGGTCCGGCGCGCCAGGCGCAGCCGGGCCGACCGGGCGCGCGGATTGGCCGCCAGTTCCTCCGCATCGGGCAGGATGGCCGCGCGCGTCACCGCAACGAAGGCCGGCGCCTCGCCCGCCGCCGCCGGCGCATGGCGGCTCGCCCCGCCGGCCCCGCCCGACCGCTGCTGGATGAAGCGCTTCACCACCCGGTCCTCCAGCGAATGAAAGGTCACCACGGCCAGCCAGCCGCCCGGGCGCAGGGCGCGCTCGGCCGCCTCCAGCCCTTCGGCAAGCTGGCCGAACTCGTCGTTCACGGCGATCCGCAGCGCCTGGAAGCTGCGCGTCGCGGGATGGCTCTGTCCCGGCCGGGCGCGCGGCAGGCAGCCCTCGACCAGGGCCGACAGCTCGGTCGTCGTCCTCAGCGGGCGGGCGGCGCGCGCCGCGACGATGGTGCGCGCGATGCGCCGCGCCGCGCGTTCCTCGCCGTAATGGAAAAGGATGTCTGCCAGCTCCGCCTCGGACGCGGCATTGACGATGTCGGCCGCGCTCGGCCCTTCGCCGCCCATCCGCATGTCGAGCGGCCCTTCCTGGCGGAAGCTGAAGCCGCGCCCGGGCTCGTCCAGCTGCATCGACGAGACGCCAAGGTCAAGGACAACGCCGTCCAGAGGCTCGCCGGCAAGCCTGTCGAGATCGGAGAATGTTCCATGCACCATCCTCAGCCGGTCGCCCCAGTCCGCCGCCCAGGCCCGCGCCAGCGCGAAGACCGAAGGGTCGCGGTCGATGGCGATCACCCGCGCGGCGCCCGCCTGCAGCAGCGCACGCGTGTAGCCCCCCGCCCCGAAGGTCCCGTCCGCCCAGACCCCGCGCACGGGGGCGACGGCCCGGATCAGCGGCCCGATCAGGACGGGAACATGCGGTGCTTTCCCCGGGGCAGCAGCGGCAGCCATGGCTCAGCCCGTCGGCCGCGGCGGCAGCAGGCTGCGCGGATCGAAGTCCTCGGGATACTGTTCGGCGATCCGGCGCAGGCGGCCTGCGGCCTGCTTCTCGTAGGTGGCCGGGTTCCAGATGCGGAAGTAGTCGCCCGCCGAGATGAAGAAGGCCTCGTCCTTCAGGCCGATCTTCTCGCGCAGCTTCTGGGGCAGGACCAGCCGCCCGTCCTCGTCGATCTGGGCGTCGATCGCCCGGCCGTGCATGTATTCCTCAAGGTAGTTCCGCTCCGCCGAACCGCGCGGCATCGAGGCGATCAGGGCGTCGATCTCCTCGATCGCCTGGATCGTGTAGACGTCCAGCCAGTTCTGGTTCTCGAAGCCGTAGACGATGACGATGTTGGGGCGCAGGCCCTCGCGCCAGTCGGGGTCCGAGGCCTCGATGACCCGGCGGAAGGCGGCGGGGATGGAGACGCGGCCCTTCGCGTCCACCCGGAACGTCTCCGACCCTCTGAAGCGCCGTGCCACGCGCGGCCCTCTCCGTTCCTGTCCCGTCGTCCGCGGGGCGCCGCCTCAGGCGGTGCCCCGGAAAAGACAACGGCGGATCGGGCTGCTGCCACTGCCCGATCCGCCGCCCTCGTCCCATCTCTGGGTCGTCTGTCCGGCTGCGCCTGCCACCTGGGGGGATGTCTGCTCGCTGGCGCGCCGGATCTCTCTCGTTCGGTCAAGTGCGGGGGTGCCTGTATGAAACCTGACTTTTCGCCTCTGGGGTCTTGCTGCCCCGTCATTTCAGTCTGGCCGTCCCTGACCGTGCCCAAGGAATTGCATGGGATTTCACGGGAATCAACAGGAAAGTGAGGGTCCACACCACAAGACCTTGGAATCCGGTCGCCCGAAACCCAAGGTCTGGTGCCCTTGCGTCAGGAAGGTTCTATAGATGTAGGTGAGTTTGGCAAATCATTCCACTACATATAGTTGCGCACTGCGCCGCATCAGTTTTCCCATGAAATCCCGCAATTTTTCCGCCGCAGCCCGCCGGAACCCCGAATCCGGCCGCTTCCGGCCCTTCCCGGCGCCGGATTCACGGCGAATCACGCCCCTGTCAGCGCCTTGATTCGCGCCTTCTGCCGACCAGTCCCGCGATTTCCCGTGGCGCCGCCCGCCGGGCGCCCGCCGGCCCTCAGGCCATGCCGCCCCCGACCAGCCGCGCGGCCAGCTCGCGATAGGCCGCCGCCACCGGGCCCTCCCCGGCCGCAACCGGGGTGCCGCTGTCGCCGGCCAGGCGCACCTCGAGGCTGAGGGGGATCTCGCCCAGGAAGGGCACGCCGATCCGCTCGGCCTCCTCGCGCACGCCGCCATGGCCGAAGATATGCGCCTCGTGCCCGCAGTTGGGGCAGACATAGCGCGACATGTTCTCGATCAGGCCCAGGACCGGCGTCCCCAGCTTGGCGAACATGTCGATGGCCCGCCGCGCATCCAGAAGGGCGATGTCCTGCGGGGTCGAGACGACCAGCGCGCCGGTCAGGTGCGTCCGCTGGCACAGCGTCAGCTGCACGTCCCCCGTGCCCGGCGGCAGATCGACGACCAGCACGTCGAGCTCGCCCCAGGCCACCTGCGTCAGCAGCTGCTGCAGCGCCCCCATCAGCATCGGCCCGCGCCAGATCACCGCCTCGCTGTCCTTCAGCATCAGGCCCAGCGACATCAGCGTCACCCCATGGGCCCGCAGCGGGATGATCGTCTTGCCGTCGGGCGAGGCCGGGCGCTGGCTCACCCCCATCATCCGCGGCTGCGAGGGCCCGTGGATGTCGGCGTCCAGAAGCCCGACGCGGCGGCCGGCGCGGGCCAGCGCCACGGCAAGGTTCGACGCCACGGTCGACTTGCCGACGCCGCCCTTGCCGCTGGCCACCGCCAGGATGCGGTCCACCCCGGCGATCCGCTGCGGCCCGGCCTGCGGCGTCGGATGGCGGCCGATCGTCAGGGCGGGCGGGGCGCCGCCCCCCGGCGCGGGCGCCCGCGGCGCGGCCCCCTGCGCGGCATGCGCGGTCAGCACGGCCGAGACCGCGGTCACGCCCGGCAGGGCGCGCAGGGCCGCCTCGGCCGCCTGCCGCGCCGGCTCCAGGGTGCGCGCCTCCTCCGCACTCGCCGCCTCGATGACGAAGCGGACGGTCCCGCCCTCGATCGTCAGCGCCCGCACCAGATCGCGCGACACCAGGTCGCCGTCGCCGGCGGGAATCGCCGAAAGCGCCTTCAGGGCCGCGTCGCGTGTGACGGTCATCCGCTCCTCCATGACGGTCCGGCGACGCTGCGTTCGCCGCCTGCGGCATAAATAGCCGTCACCGGACCATTTGGTAAAAAATTATGCAAGATCTTGCAACTTCGGCCGAATTTTCCCGCCCCGGCCATGCGCATGCTGCATAGCGGCATTGCCCGGGCGTCTATTGTGCACCTGCAGCATCCGGCCCATGTTACCGCCAACGACGCGAAACAAGGCGCGAAGTGAAAGTGAGGCATGTGATGGCATATGTGAATTCAAGGACCGCCCGCCCGACCCTGGGGGAACGCATCCAGGCGTGGTGGGAAAGTTCGAAGGACTACCGCGCCCGCTATGCGACCTACCGTCGCACGGTGCGCGAACTGGAATCGATGAGCGACCGCGACCTCGCCGATATCGGCATCTCGCGCAGCCAGATCGCCGACATCGCCGCCGAGGCGGCCTTCGGCAGGTAACCATTCCCATCCCGGGGCCCATCCCTCCTCCCTCGGGCCCGGGAACCTCGGCGGCGGCACGACCTCCTCCCTGATGCCGCCGCCACTTCTCTACCGGACCGTGGCGGTCCGGGACACTGACGCGGGCCTCCACCTCCTCCTCATCCGGGGGCCGCGTGGCGAAGACGGCGCCCGCCCTGCACCTCCTCCCGCGGGGCGCGGCGCCGGGCTTCACGGCAGGACCGGCGGCCCTCCTCCTCCTCCCGCGGGGGCCGGCCACAGGAACGGCGGTGCCCTCCTCCCGGGCGCCGCCGTTTTCGCTTCGGTGATGCGGTCGCCCCGGGCTCAGAGATCGATCTCGCCGTTCGGCCCCGGCACGGGCAGCCCCGGCAGGGGGCGCCTGCGCCGGATGATGATGTCGCCGTTCGGCAGCACCTCTGGCGGGGCGTACTGCGCGAAGTCCCCGACGATCGCCGAAAGCTGCCGCAGCGCCGGCCCCCATTCGGCCAGGGCCGGGCCGAGCTCGCGCCGCATGTCGTCCAGCGCCGGCTCGGCCTGCCGCAGCATGTGGCGCAGGATCAGCCGCGCGCCCATCTCCATCAGGTCCAGCCCCTCATCCGCGCTGCCCGTGTCCCCCGCCCGGGCGACGGGGGCGACGGCCAGGCCGGCGGCGATCAGGGCGGAAAGCAGGACGCGGCGCATGGCGGCATCCTAGCGCGGACGGGCCCGCCCGACCAGCCGCCCGGCGATCACAATTCCAGGTCGATCGAGACCGGGAAATGGTCCGATGCGGTCAGCAGCGCCTCGCGCAGCTCCGGCACCCGGTAGCATGCGGGGTCGTCGAAGGGGTGCCAGATGCGCCATTTCGGCCCCTTCGCCCGCAGGTCGGGCGAGACCATCACATAGTCGAGCAGCGCGGTGAAATAGCGCTCCTTCTCGGCCAGGTAGAAGCGCGCGGTCGTCGGGGCCACGGCCAGCTTGTGGCCCAGCGCCGCCCGCGCATGGGGATCGAAGAGCCGCGTCTCGCGCGGCTCGTCCCAGCCCAGCACGATCTCCACCCCCGACCGGCCGAACAGCTTCTCGTAGGCGTCAAGCCCCGGCCCGTCGTTGAAGTCGCCCAGCACGATCAGGCTGTCCCCGGCGGCCAGATGCTCCAGCACCCGCGCCCGCAGCCAGAGGCACTGCGCCAGCTGCTCGCGCCTTGCGGCGATGGCGATGCGGTGCGCCTCGGCCGCGTCGTCCGCCCCGTGCGGCGCCTTCGACTTCATGTGCACGCCGATCAGCCGCAGCTCGCCGCCCGTCCGGGGCAGGACCTGCACCTCGAAGGGCGGCTTGTTGAAGCGGATCGTGTCGAGCCGCCCGTCGAGGTCCAGGTCCACCCGGTTCACCCCGTCGAAGCGCGGCGCCGGGCCGTCCGGCCTGCCGTCCGGCGTGCCCTTCGGGTCGTGCCGCGCCACCATGCGGTCGGGATCGTAGAGCAGCGCTATCTCCTGCTGGGTGTCGTTCTCGAATCCCATCACCGCCCTGCGCGTGCGCAGGCCGTAGCGGGCGGCAAAGGTCTCCAGCATGGAAACCGTCTTGCGCCGGCGGTTGTTGTCGGGCGCCTCGATCACCATCACCGCATCGGCATCCATCGCCGTCATGACGATGCCTATGGCGGCCAGCTGGTCGGCGCGGGTGACGTTGTGGCGGGCCGACCAGCCGCCATCCTCCAGAAGCCGCCCGCGCGCATCGAAGAGGTTGACGAACCATTCGATGTTCCAGGTCGCGATGCGCATCTCAGCCCCCGGCCCCCGCCCGCCGCGAGATCTCCTCCCAGGCGCGGTTCACGGCGACGAGCCGCGCCTCTGCCAGGCGCAGCGCCTCGGCCGGCAGGCCGCGCGCGGCCAGAACGTCGGGATGGTTGTCGCGCACCGCCTGCTTCCAGGCCGCGCGCGCCGCCTCGAGCGGGGCATCGGGCGGCAGGCCGAGGACGGCCCAGGGGTCGGGCGGGGCCTCCGGGTCGAAGCGCGCCGCCATCCGGCGGAACTCCGCCTCGTCGATGCCGAAGGCGTCCGCGACCGCGCGCAGGAAGGCATCTTCCCGCGGGTGCACGGTGCCGTCGGCGGCGGCGATGTGGAACAGCCCCTCCATCAGGTCGGCCAGGACCGGACTGCCCCGGCCGAACATCGCGCCCACCTTGCGGGCATAGGCGTCGAATCCGGCCACGTCCTGCCGCGCCAGGTTGAAGACACGCGCCGCCTGCGCCTCGTCCCCGGGCGCGATGGCAAAGACCTCGCGGAAGGCGGCGACCTCGTTGCGCGTCACCTCGCCGTCCGCCTTGGCCATCTTGGCGCCCAGCGCGATGACGGCGATGGTGAAGGCGATCGTCCGCTCGGGCGGCGTGCGCAGCCGGTCGAAGACGGCACTCAGCCCTTCGCCGCCGGCCAGCGCCGCCAGGGCCTCCGAGATGCGCGACCAGACCGACATGGGCCAAGCCTAGCCGCCCTGCGGCGGAATGTCAGGCGGCCCCAGCATCTTCTGCATCAGCACGAGGTCCAGCCAGCGGCCGAACTTGAAGCCGGCCTGCGGCAGCCGTCCCGCCTCGCGGTAGCCGAGCGCCCGGTGAAAGGCCAGACCCGCGGCGTTCTCGCCCGAGATCGCGGCCACCATGACATGGGCGCCGCGCGCGGCCGCATGGTCCTCGACGGCCGCCATAAGCGCCCGGCCCAGGCCGCGCCCCCGCGCCCCCGGCGCCAGCACGATCGTGTGCTCCATCGTCCGCCCGTAGCCGCTGCCGGCGCGGAACTGGGCATAGGTGCAGAAGCCGAGGATCGCCCCGCCCTCTCCCGCGCCCTCTCCCGTGCCCTCTCCTGCGCCCTCTCCCGCGCCCTCTCCAGCGCCCTCTCCTCCGCCCCCGCCCTCTGCCCCGCCGCCGGCCGCCACCAGGAAGGCCCGGCCCGCCGCCCGCCGCTCGGCGAGGGTCCGGGCCAGGTCCCCGGCCGTCCGCGCCTCGCCCGCGAAGGTGACGGCCGTGTCGCGGATGAGCGGGTTCCAGATCGCCAGGATGGCGGGGATGTCGGCATCCGAAGCGGGACGGATCAGGGTCACAGCAGGGCCTCCCCGCCCCCCGGCAGGGCGATCCGGGCCGACAGGCCCGCCGGCCCCGGCTCGATCCTCAGGCGCGCATCGCCCGCGCCCAGCGCAAGGCGCAGCCCCGCCGCATCGGGGTGACGCAGCGTCAGCCCCGCCAGGCGGCAGCCGCTGTCGGGCAGGTCGTCGGCCGGGTGCCGGCCGCCCCGCCACTCGATCAGCGCCGGGAACACGTCGTCGAACGGCAGCCGCCCGTCGTCCGGCACGCCGAAGCGCCAGCGGTAGTCGCCGCGGGCAAGGTCGGTGGCCAGGCCGGCGCCGGGCGGGGCCGCCGCCAGCGCCGCGTCCAGGTCGCCGGTCCGCGCCACCCAGTTCGTCAGGGCCGCCCCGCCCCGCCGCTCGTCCAGCCGGAACCAGCGCGGCCGGCCCGGCGGCGGCGCCGCGGGATCGATCGCGATGACCTCGAGATACAGCCCCGGCCCCAGCCCCAGAAGCAGGTTGTGCGTGCCCATCAGCGCATGCCGCCCGCCCGGCACCGGGGTCCGGCCCAGCCGTCCCGCGACCAGCGCCGCGCCTTCTTCCAGCGACGGCGCAGTCACCACGACATGATCGATCCACAGCTCCGCCACCCCTTCCTCCCGGCCCCCGGCCAAGCGCGCCGGCGCGCGCCTTGCGCACAGTCCTAGACGCCCGCGCCGCATCCCGCCATGGCCGGTTTCGAGTTGACATGCCCGCCCCCGCCCCCATCTCTGGCCGACGGACCGCCGCGGACAGGGAAGGAAGACGGGATGGCCATCGCCGACACGCTGACGCGACTCTTCCGGCACGAGGCGGCGGGCGGCGTTGTGCTGATGCTGGCCGCGGCGGCGGCGATGATCGTCGCCAACTCGCCCCTCGCCGGCGCCTACGAGGCGCTCCTCGCCCAGCCCTTCGGCTTCGTCCTCGGCGAGGCGCGGCTCGTCAAGCCGCTCCTCCTGTGGATCAACGACGGCCTCATGCCGGTCTTCTTCTTCCTCGTCGGGCTCGAGCTCAAGCGCGAGTTCCTCGAGGGCAAGCTCCGCAACCGCCGCGACGCGGCCCTGCCCGGCATGGCGGCCCTCGGCGGCATGGCCCTGCCCGCGCTCATCTACCTTCTCGTCACCCGCGCCCATCCCGAACTGCACCAGGGCTGGGCGATCCCGGCGGCGACCGACATCGCCTTCGCCATCGGCGTTCTGGCGCTCGTCGGGCGCGGCGTGCCGGCCTCGCTCAAGCTCTTCCTGCTGACGCTCGCCATCCTCGACGACCTCGGGGCGATCGTCATCATCGCGCTGTTCTATTCCGAAGAGCTGCATGCCGCCTACCTCCTGCTCGCCGCGCTGCCGCTCGCCGTGCTCGCGCTGATGAACCGGGCCGGGGTCCACCGCATCGCCCCCTATGTCCTGTTCGGCGCGGTCCTGTGGTTCCTGATCCTGAAATCGGGGGTCCATGCCACCGTCGCCGGCGTGCTGGTCGCGCTCTTCATCCCGCTGGCCGACCGCTTCGGCAGCTCGCCCCTGCATGCGCTCGAACATGCGCTGCCGCCCTATGTCTACTTCCTCATCCTGCCGGTCTTCGCCTTCGCCAATGCCGGCGTGGTGCTTGCAGGCATGCGCCCGGCCGACCTGATCGCGCCCCTGCCCCTCGGCATCGCGCTGGGTCTCTTCCTCGGCAAGCAGATCGGCGTCCTCGGCACGACCTGGGCGATGGTCAGGCTCGGCCTCGCCCGGCTGCCGCACGGCGCAAGCTGGACCCAGGTCTACGGCGTCGCCTGCATCGCCGGCATCGGCTTCACCATGTCGCTCTTCATCGGCTCGCTCGGCTTCGAGGATCCCGCGATGATGAACGGCGTGCGCATCGGCGTCCTGTCGGGCTCGGCGGCGGCGGCCCTTCTGGGCTATCTCGTGCTGCGCCTCGCGCGGGCCGCCCCGGCGGATGCCCCGGCGGAAGCCGCCGCACGCCCCGCCCGCGCCTGAACCTGCGCCCTCAGGCGGGGTCGTGGCAGACCGCCTCGACGTTGTTGCCGTCGGGGTCAAGCACGAAGGCCCCGTAATAGTCCCTGTGGTAGTGCGGCCTCAGCCCCGGCGCGCCGTTGTCGCGCCCGCCCGCCGCCAGCGCCGCCGCGTGAAAGGCATCGACCGTCGCGCGGTCCTTCGCGCGGAAGGCGACGTGAACGCCGGTCGCCGCCGGCCGCCCCGTGCCGATCCAGAAATCGGGATGCCCCGCGCCGAAGCCCGCATGCGCCCCGTGCCCGCCGGTCTGGGCGTCGGTGATCTCCATCACCAGCGCATGGCCGAGCGGCGCCAGGGCCGCGGCGTAGAAGGCCTTCGCGCGGGCGAAATCCGTGACCTTGAAGCCCACATGGTCCAGCATGTCCCGTCCTCTCCCTTCCCCCCGGCCGCCGTGCCGGCACGGGCCGGATGCTGCGCCCGGCGGGGCGAATCGGCAATCGCGGACCTTCGGGCCCGGCTGCGGGCGCTGCGCCCGGCAAGCCCCCGGCCTGCCGGGGCCCGCCCTAGCCGCGCGCCGCCCGGATCAGCCCCATGATCTCGCGCGCCGCCGCCGGGATGTTGGTGCCCGGCCCGAAGATCGCCTTCACGCCGGCCGCCTTCAGGAATTCGTGATCCTTCTGCGGGATGACGCCGCCGCAGACGACGATGATCTCGCCCGCCCCCTTCGCCTTCAGCGCCTCGACAAGCCGCGGCGCCAGCGTCCTGTGGCCCGCCGCCTGGCTCGAGACGCCGACGACATGCACATCGTTGTCGATGGCGTCCTGCGCGGCCTCTTCCGGGGTCTGGAACAGGGGCCCCACGTCCACGTCGAAGCCGATGTCGGCAAAGGCGGTGGCGATCACCTTGGCGCCGCGGTCGTGGCCGTCCTGGCCCATCTTGACGACCAGCATCCGCGGCCGGCGCCCCTCTTCCTCGGCGAAGGCCGCGACATCGCGGGCCATCGCCTCGAACTCGGCATCGCCCGCCCAGGCCGCGCCGTAGACCCCGGCCAGCGTCCTGACCTCGGCCTGATGGCGCCCGAAGACCTTCTCCATCGCCATGCTGATCTCTCCCACCGTCGCCCGGGCCCGCGCCGCGGCGATCGCCGCCTCCAGCAGGTTCCCGCCCCCGCGCGCCGCGCGTTCCAGCCCCTCGAGCGCCGCTGCGCAGGCTGCCGCGTCGCGCTCCGCGCGGATCCGCGCAAGCCGGGCGACCTGCGCCTCGCGCACGGCTGTATTGTCGATGTCGCGGATCTCGACCGGCTCCTCGCGCTCGGGCCGGTACCTGTTCACGCCGACGATCACCTCCTCGCCGCGGTCGATCATCGCCTGCCGCCGGGCGGCCGTTTCCTCGATGCGCAGCTTCGGCATGCCCGACATGACCGCCTTCGTCATGCCGCCCATCGCCTCGACCTCCTCGATCAGCGCCCAGGCCTTGCCGGCCAGCTCCGCCGTCAGGCTTTCCACGTAGTAGCTGCCGGCGAGCGGATCGACGACGCGGGTGATCCCGGTTTCCTCCTGCAGGATCAGCTGGGTGTTCCGCGCGATGCGGGCGGCGAAGTCGGAAGGCAGCGCCATCGCCTCGTCCAGCGCGTTGGTATGCAGGGACTGCGTGCCGCCAAGGACGGCCGCCATCGCCTCGTAGGCGGTGCGCACGACGTTGTTGAACGGGTCCTGCTCCTGCAGGCTCACGCCCGAGGTCTGGCAATGGGTGCGCAGCATCAGGGATTCGGGCTTCCGCGCGCCGAATCCCTCCATGATCCGGTGCCACAGAAGCCGCGCCGCACGCAGCTTCGCGGCCTCCATGAAGAAGTCCATGCCGATCGCGAAGAAGAAACTGAGGCGCGGCGCGAAGGCGTCCACGTCCATGCCGCGGGCCAGCGCCGCGCGCACGTATTCGCGCCCGTCGGCCAGCGTGAAGGCAAGCTCCTGCACCAGGTTCGCGCCGGCCTCCTGCATGTGGTAGCCCGAGATCGAGATCGAGTTGAACTTCGGCATCTCGGCCGCGGTGTATTCGATGATGTCGGCGACGATCCGCATCGAGGGCTCGGGCGGATAGACATAGGTGTTCCGCACCATGAACTCCTTCAGGATGTCGTTCTGGATCGTGCCGGAGAGCAGCCGGCGCTCCACCCCCTGCTCCTCGCCCGCCACGATGAAGCTCGCCAGCACCGGGATCACCGCGCCGTTCATCGTCATGCTGACCGACACCCGGTCGAGCGGGATGCCGTCGAACAGGATCTTCATGTCCTCGACGCTGTCGATCGCGACGCCCGCCTTGCCGACGTCGCCCACCACGCGCGGGTGGTCGCTGTCATAGCCGCGATGCGTGGCCAGGTCGAAGGCGACCGAGACGCCCTGCTGCCCGGCGGCCAGGGCCCTGCGGTAGAAGGCGTTCGACTCCTCGGCCGTGGAAAAGCCCGCATATTGCCGGATCGTCCAGGGCCGGCCGGCATACATCGTCGCCCGCACGCCGCGCAGGAAAGGGGCAAGGCCGGGCAGCGACCCCATATGGGCAAGGTCCGCCGTGTCCGCCCCGGTATAGAGGGGCTTCACGCGGATGCCCTCCAGCGTCTCGCGCACCAGCGTGTCGGGATCGCGCCCGCCAAGCTCGCGCGCCGCCAGCGCCCGCCACGCCGCCAGGTCCGGCCCCGCCGCCTTGCCGCCCATCACCGCCTCTCCGCCGTGAACGCCCTTTGCGCCGCCGCGGCGGCCGGCCTATATCCGGCTGGCAAGGAGATGTCATGATCCCCCGCCCGATCCGCGCCGCCCTCGCCGCCCTCGCCGCCCTCGCCGCCCTCGCCACCCTCGCCGGCCCTGCCGCCCCCGACGAGGCCGGCGGGGCCGGTGCGACCGCCCCGCAGGCAGCCGAGGCGCCCGCCCCCTTCGCGCCGATCCCGGCCTCCGGGGTGACGCTCGACCAGTTCAACTTCGACCGGCGCCCCGTCGTCGTCTTCGCCGACCGGCCGAACGACGCCGCCTTCGCCAAGCAGATGACGCTGCTCGAGGCGCGCTGGAGCGAGCTTGCGGTGCGCGACGTGGTGGTGATCACCGACACCGATCCCGCCGCCATGTCCGAGATGCGCCGGCACTTCCGCCCGCGCGGCTTCCAGATCGTGCTCGTGGACAAGCAGGGCCAGGTCGCGCTGCGCCGCCCCTTCCCGACCGAGGTGCGCGAGATCGCGCGCGCCATCGACCGGATGCCCGACCGCCGCAACGAGATCCGCCCCGGCCAGTTCGACCTGAACTAGCGCGGCGCGCATCAGTCGAACTCCAGGATCACGTCGTCCACCTTCAGGCTCGCCCCCGGCGCGACGCGGATCGCCCGGACCCTCGCCTTGCGCTCGGCGCGCAGCGTGTTCTCCATCTTCATCGCCTCGACGGTGGCCAGCGCCTGCCCCTCCTCGACCTCCTCGCCCTCGCTGACGGCGATGCTGACGACAAGGCCCGGCATCGGGCAGACCAGCACCTTCGAGGTGTCGGGCGGCGCCTTCACCGGCATCAGCCGGTCAAGCTCGGCCTGCCGCGGCGTCATGACGCGCACGGCAAGATCGGCCCCCTGGGTGCGCAGCCGGAATCCCATCGGGATCTTGCCGACCTTCATCACCAGCGGCCGCTCCCCCGCCCCGCCCTCCCCGGCAAGGCGCAGCCGCGCCAGGGACTGCCCCGGCACCCAGTCCGATTCGACGCGGCGCGACGGGGCGCCATCGGCAAAGCGGATCGTGGCGCCCCGCGGATCGGCCCCGACATGCACCGCAAAGGGCCGCCCGGCGACATCCACCACCCAGTCGTCCCCGACCCGCCGCTCGTGGTTGCCCAGCCGGCCCGAGATCCGCGTCCGGCGGATCTCGGCGACGCGGTGCATCGCGGCGGCCGCGGCGGCGATGTCGCGCAGCGCCGCCTCGGGCAGCTCCGCCCCCCGGAAGCCGTCGGGGAATTCCTCGGCGATGAAGGCCGTCGTGATGTCGCCGGCCACGAAGCGCGGATGATCCATGACCGTGCGGCAGAAGGGCAGGTTGTGGCCGATCCCCTCGACCTCGAACTCGTCCAGCGCCGTCCGCATCGCCTCCAGCGCGCCCGCGCGCGTCGGCGCCCAGGTGCAGAGCTTGGCGATCATCGGGTCGTAGTACATGCTGATCTCGCCGCCCTCGTGGACGCCCGTGTCGTTGCGCACGGCGCGGTCCGGCCCGGCCGTCTCGGCCGGCGGGCGGTAGCGCGTGAGCCGCCCGGTCGAGGGCAGGAAGTTGCGGTAGGGGTCCTCGGCATAGAGCCGGCTCTCCAGGGCCCAGCCGCGGATGCCGACATCCTCCTGCGCAAGGGCCAGCGGCTCGCCACAGGCCACGCGGATCATCTGCTCCACCAGGTCGATGCCGGTGATCAGCTCGGTCACCGGATGCTCGACCTGCAGGCGCGTGTTCATCTCGAGGAAGTAGAAGTTGCGCTCGCCGTCGACGATGAATTCCACCGTGCCGGCGCTCGCATAGCCCACCGCGCGGGCCAGCGCGCAGGCCTGCGCCCCCATGGCCGCCCGCGTCGGCGCGTCGAGGAAGGGCGAGGGCGCCTCCTCGATGACCTTCTGGTTGCGCCGCTGGATCGAGCATTCGCGTTCGTTGAGGTGGATGCAGTTGCCGTGCCGGTCCGCAAGGACCTGGATCTCGATGTGCCGCGGGCGGCTCACGAACTTCTCGATGAAGATGCGGTCGTCGCCGAAGCTCGCCCTGGCCTCGTTGCGGCTGGCCTGGAACCCGGCCCGCGCCCCGGCATCGTCATGGGCGATGCGCATCCCCTTGCCGCCGCCCCCGGCCGAGGCCTTGAGCATCACCGGATAGCCGATCTCGCGGCTGATCCGCACCGCCTCGTCGGCATCGGCGATGACGCCCATCCATCCCGGCACCGTCGAGACCCCGGCCTCCATGGCGATCCGCTTCGAGGCGATCTTGTCGCCCATCGCCTCGATGGCGCCCGAAGGCGGCCCGATGAAGGTCACGCCCTCGCGTTCCAGTGCGGCGGCGAAGGCCATGTTCTCGCTCAGGAATCCATAGCCGGGATGCACGGCCTCCGCCCCGGTGCGGCGCACCGCATCGAGGATGCGCTCGATGACCAGGTAGGACTGCGCGGCCGGGGCCGGACCGATCGCCACCGCCTCGTCGGCCATGCGCACATGCAGGGCCCCCCGATCGGCCTCGGAATGGACGGCGACCGTGGCGATGCCCATGCGACGCGCGGTCTTGATGACCCGGCAGGCGATCTCGCCCCGGTTGGCGATCAGGATCTTCTTGAACATGGCTCCCCCCGGCCGCCTCCGCCGCCCCCCGCGGCGGGACCCGCGCATGGCAAGGCGCCGCCCGGGCGGCCCCGGACGGCGCGGTATCCGTTTCCGGCCGGCGCGCTCAGGCGCGCGCCAGGCCCGGCCTCAGCTGCAGGGCGGCAGGCCCTGAACGCCGCAGCTGACCATGCCGGCAAGGGCGCCGACGGCCGCGCTGGTGCCCACGTCGTTATGCGTGGCGTCGCCCAGAAGCGCCCCGGTAAGCCCGCCCATGAGCGCCCGGTCCATCTGCGACTGGCCCTCGCAGCCCGCCGCAAGGACGGCCACGGCCATGACGGCACCGATCCTGACAATCCGCATCCTGCTCTGCCTCCAGCAAGTGTTGTTATTGCCGGACATTCTACACGCCGCGCCGGCCCGCGAAAGCAAATTCGCCGTGAGGCGGCACCGTCGGCAACCGCCTGCCGAAGCGGCAGCAGCGCGCCGCCGGCTCCGCCGCATCCGCCCCTGCCGCAGAAAGGCGGCCTGGCTCGGGGGGAGCCAGGCCAGAACAAAGGGGAAGGGTAACGGTATTGACAAACCGGGACGGCGTGGATGCTGGAGGGTGCCGCCCCGCGCCCAGACTGCGGCGCCGCCGCCCCGCCTGCAAAGGCAAACTTCCGTGACCCCCGCCCCTCGGCAACGAAGCGCCGGGCGGCCCCCCGCCCGACCGGCGGCCTTGTGCCGAGGCGGCTCATGGCAGCGCCTCGGGAAAGCTCGCGCGGGCCTTCGCGACGTCGATCCTGAGCAGCGCCTCGTAGCTCTCGGGGTCGAAATCCTCCGTCGCGGGAATCACCTCGCGCCCGAAGAGCCAGGACAGGCGCCCGGCATCGAGGTTGCCGCGCATGAAGGGCTCGGCGCCGAAATGCGCCCAGAGCGCGGCCATGAAGGCCGCGTCCGCGCGCCGGTCGGCCGGGGCGCGGTCGCGATAGCGTTCGCGTGCGACAAGCCGCGTCGCCCCCCTGGGGTTGGCGCGGCGGATCGTGAACTGGAAATCGGTGCCGGGCAGGCGGCCGGGAAAGCCGCGGTGCTTCAGCATGGCGGCCCTCCCGCGGCCGGCGCGCCCGGCGCGCCCCGCCCTGGCAGGTCAGAGCTTGCCGGTCGAGACGGGCTCCTCGGTGACGGGGGCCGGGGCGGGCTCGGGCTTGGGCGCGCAGGCGCCGACAAGGGCGACGAGCATTGCGGCAAGGACGATCTTCTTCGACATGGGCTTCTCCTGCTTGTGCGTCCGGCCTTCGCCCCGTTCGGGGTCCGCCGGCCCCGGCTGCATCCGGGCGCGGCCACAGTCGCACCGCCCGCGCTCGGCCGCAAGGCCGCGCCGTCGCCGGCCCCCGCCCGCAGCGCCCCCGCCCGCAGCGCCGACGCCGCCACCGCCATCAGAAGTCCTCCCTCTCGCATCGCCCGTCCACCACGGCATAGGCCTCGAAATACTGCGTCGCCTCGGGGGCGGGCTCGCCGAAGGGGACGGGCCGGTCCGCAAGGCTGATGATCACCTGCGCCGGCATCGGCCCCGTCGCCGGCAGCCGCGGCAGGGCGAAGCCGTCGCACAGCGCCTGCATGTCCGCCAGCGCCGCCTCGGGCCCGACCGTGCCGCCCTCGCGGGCGATGGCCGGGGCAAGGAAGCGGAAGCGCACCGTCAGGCCCTCGGGCCCCGGCGCGCCCTGCACCGTGTCGAGGAACGTCACCTCCTGCGCCGAGGGGACGGCGATCGCCCCGCCCGCCGCCTCCTCCGCCTCCGGCGCCTCCGGCGCCTCCTGCGCCCATGCCCTGTCTCTTATACACATCT
>JAOADN010000178.1 GCA_026417295.1 Paracoccaceae bacterium | reverse complement strand
TCGCTCGTTCATCGCCTTGATCCGAGGTCGGCAGTTTGCCCTGCGGGGTGAAACCGCCCTGCGGTCCTCACCCCTCACGCCTCACCCTTCACCCCCACCCCGGCCGATGGGGAAATACTCGAAACCGGCCGCGCGCATGACCCTGGGGTCGTAGAGGTTGCGGCCATCGAAGATCACCGGGGCCTTGAGCAGTTTCTTCATGGTGTCGAAGTTGGGGCTGCGGAAGACCTTCCATTCGGTGACGATGATGAGGGCGTCCGCTCCTTTGAGGGCGTCCATGGGGCCATCGACCAGCTGCAGGTCGGCGCGTTCGCCGAAGATGCGGCGCGCCTCCTCCATCGCCGCTGGATCGTAGGCCGAGACCATGGCCCCGCGCTGCCACAAGCCCGCCAACACGGTGCGGCTGGGGGCCTCGCGCATGTCGTCGGTGTTGGGCTTGAACGCCAAGCCCCAGAGGGCGAAGCGGCGGCCGTCGAGGTTGTCGCCGAAGCGGGCGACGATCTTCTCCAGCAGGACCTGCTTCTGCCGTTCGTTGGCCGCCTCCACGGCATCCAGTACCCGCAAGGG
>JAOADN010000177.1 GCA_026417295.1 Paracoccaceae bacterium | reverse complement strand
GGCACAAAGGCTGGGGCAAGGCGATCGTGCTGACGCTGGTGGGCCTGCACGTGGCAGCGATCATCGTCTACCAGCTGCGCGGCAAGAAGCTGGTGGCGGCGATGATCCACGGCGACAAGTGGCTGCCGGCCCACACCCCGGCCAGCGCCGACGGTGCGCCACAGCGCTGGCGGGCGCTGGGCGTGGCCACGTTCAGTGTGGCACTGACCTGGGCGATCGTCGAGGCTGCGCGCTGGCTGCGCTGAGCCCCCTTGCCCTGCTCCACGGCAGTCGCCGTATGATGACGCGCATGGACGACGATCCTGCGCAGGCCGACCGCGCCGCGGCGGTCGAATGCCGTTTGATCCTGCCCGAAGCCCCGGTCGACGACATCGCCGTGGCCCGCACGCTGTTCCTGGAGTATCAGGACGACATCGGCATCGATCTCAGTTTTCAGGGGTTTGCGGCCGAGCTGGCCAGCCTCCCGGGGCCTTACAGCCCCCCGCTGGGTGCCCTGGTGCTGGCGTGGGTGGACGGCGAGCCGGCCGGCTGCTGCGCGCTGCGGCCGCTGTTCGACAGCGGCCACGGCAATGCC
>JAOADN010000176.1 GCA_026417295.1 Paracoccaceae bacterium | reverse complement strand
AAGGAGAGCAGCCCCCAGCCGGCCTGCGGCAGGCCGAGCACCAGGGGCGGCTCGCCCGTCCGCGGCGGCGGCAGCAGATCGGGGCGCATCGCCTCGGGCAAGAGGTGGAGGGCAAGGCTCGTCAGCGGATCGGCACCGTGGCCGAGCGCGGCCTTCGCCCGCTCGGGCCCCGCGATCGCGGGCAGCAGAGAGGCGGCGATCCGCCACAGGTAGAGGCAGGGGATCAGCACGCGGCGCGTCTGCCACACGGCGCGCGTCGCCTCGCGGATCGGCTCCATGTTGCCGCCATGGCCGTTCAGCACCACGATCCGGGTCAGGCCGTGGCGGAGCAGGCATTCCAGCACCTCCTCGAGCACGGCGCGGACGGCGAGCCTTGCGGCGAGCGTTCCCTGGCGCGGATACTCGACCGGGAGGTGGCGGAGGCCGGGGGCGCGCTCGAACAGCTCCCAGGCCTTGCGGGGCCCGGCGAAGCACAGCTCCGCCTGCGGGAAGCGCCGGCGGGCGGCGTCGAGCACGACGGAGGTGATGGCGACGTCGGCGCCGAGCGTCACGCGCGAGAGCACAACGACGCGCGAAGGCTCGAAG
>JAOADN010000175.1 GCA_026417295.1 Paracoccaceae bacterium | reverse complement strand
TACCTCATCAGATCGAATTTTCAACCAGGATCGGTCAAGGTCAAAAAAAGGCCCAGGTATTAATCCTTATCTTATCAGGTCGAGTCTTCAAACCCGGGCGCGGATGGAAAACCCGCTGCCCAAGGCGTCTTAATCCCTTCTTCATCAGGTCGAGTCTTCAAACGTTGCCGCGCGGGGAGTTGGCGAGGTCTTTGGTCTTAATCCCTTCTTCATCAGGTCGAGTCTTCAAACGCGCGAGATGCACCAAGATCGCCGCTTCGGCGTGTCTTAATCCCTTCTTCATCAGGTCGAGTCTTCAAACCCAACAAGCCATCACCATGGCCAACCCTGTGGGTCTTAATCCCTTCTTCATCAGGTCGAGTCTTCAAACCAGTTTGACGCGCAGTCGGCTGCGGCCGACGTCTTAATCCCTTCTTCATCAGGTCGAGTCTTCAAACCCCGGTGCTGCGCAAGGCTTTCGAGGCGCCCAAGTCTTAATCCCTTCTTCATCAGGTCGAGTCTTCAAACGCCACGCCCGGTTGGGACAAGGCGACTGCCCGTCTTAATCCCTTCTTCATCAGGTCGAGTCTTCAAACCGCAAGCCCGAAATAACTCTTTTGAATCAATGGGTTATA
>JAOADN010000174.1:262-617 GCA_026417295.1 Paracoccaceae bacterium | reverse complement strand
GTCGAGGGCGGCCCGCTCACCGTCGGCCGAGCCGTAACGCTGCGCTGGGACAACGGGGGCGGCGTGACGTTCGAGATCGCGCTCTCGGTGGACGAGAACTTCCTGTTCCGCGCCGAGCAGCGGGTGATCAACCGCACCGACCAGCCCGTCGTGGTGCTGCCCTGGTCCCGCATCCGGCGGGAGGTGACGCCCCATGTCGAGGGCTTCTTCATCCTGCACGAGGGCTTCGTCGGCGTGATCGACGGGCGGCTGCAGGAATGGACCTACACCCAGCTCCGCGACGAGGCGAACCGCCGCCGCGGCCTGCGCGACGAGGCCGAGCGGGTGCGCGCCGCCTTCGAGGGCACGGGCGGCA
>JAOADN010000174.1:0-252 GCA_026417295.1 Paracoccaceae bacterium | reverse complement strand
CCTTCCGCCACATCCGCGACGGCGCCGCCGACCGCTGGCAGGTGGACATGGCGACGCCCGAGCCGGTGACCATCGCCGCCGGCGCGACCGGCACGCTCGGGAGCCGCGTGTTCGCCGGCGCCAAGGAGGTGCTGCTGCTCGATGCCTACCGCGACCGCTACGGCATCACCGATTTCGACAAGGCGGTGGACTTCGGCTGGTTCTACTTCCTGACCAAGCCGTTCTTCTACGCGCTCCATTGGCTGTCGGAGC
>JAOADN010000173.1 GCA_026417295.1 Paracoccaceae bacterium | reverse complement strand
GGGCAGACCGAGGCCGCTTTCGATCTCGACCAGCTGGCCGGTCTCCGGCCCGGGGGAGTGATCTGCGAGGTCATGAACGACGACGGGAGCATGGCGCGCGTGCCCGAACTCGAGCTTTTCTGCGCCAAGCACGGGCTGCTGATGATCTCCGTCGCCGATCTGATCCGCTACCGGCTCGAGCATGAGCGCATTGTCCGCCGGGCCGCGGAGGGCATTCTGCGCACCGACATCGGCGAGTTCCGCACCATCTCCTACGCGTCTTCCATCGATCCGGAAACGCATCTGGCCCTGGTCTTCGGCGAACCCTGGAAGCGCGACGTGGCGCTGGTCCGCATGCACAGCCGCTGCACCTACGGCGACGTCTTTCATTCCATCGAATGCGACTGCCATCGCATCCTCCGCTCGGCGCTCGAAAAGATCGTCAGCGAGGGGGCGGGTGTCCTTGTCTACCTGCACCAGACGGGTCCGGGCATCCGCCAGATCGATCCCGACTCCGCCGGGGGCCTGCCGCGCCTCGTGTCGCACACCCGAGCCTACATGCACTACGCTTCCCCGGAGGGCCAGCGCCTGCTGCAACACGAAACTGGCATCGGCGCGCAGATTCTTGCCGATCTCGGCC
>JAOADN010000172.1 GCA_026417295.1 Paracoccaceae bacterium | reverse complement strand
CCTCCAGGCCCCAGGCGCTGCCGCCGGCCAGCATCACGGCGTGGACGCGGTCCACCAGATTGACGGGGGCCAGCAGGTCGGTCTCGCGCGTGCCGGGCGCGGCGCCGCGCACGTCCACGCCGGCCACCGCCCCGTCGCGGGCCAGCACCGCGGTGCAGCCCGTGGGGCGGCGCGCATCGGTGAAATGGCCAACCTCGATGCCGGCCACGTCGGTGATCGACCCGGTGCGGCGGGCGCCGGTGGCGGCGGACTCGGCAGCGGCTGGAGTCGCCGTCCGGGCAGGGCGTGTGCGGGATGGGCTCATGCGGGCATTATCCTGCGCCCGCCGACCGGACGATTTCAACGTTCGTGCGGGTCTAAATGATCGTTGGCCCGCGTCTTTTCTGGCCGAGTTGCTATCGAAAAAATAGCATTCGATGCAACCCCGTCAGCGGTGGGCGCAGTCTGAGCCGATGGCGGGACGTGACAGCTTCTGGCCGGCCCCCGTCCATGTCGCATCAGGGCGCCGACTCGACCTGCGTGACCACGTAAGCGCCGGCGCGCTTTTCGGCCGTGAAGCGCACCTTGCCGCCCTCGCGCAGCCGGGCCATCAGGGCGTCATCGGCCACGTGGAAGACCATGGT
>JAOADN010000171.1 GCA_026417295.1 Paracoccaceae bacterium | reverse complement strand
GTCGAGCCCTTACTGCCGTGATGGCTAGCGATGAGGACCCTTAGGGGTTTAAGCTCAGGAAGCAAGCGCTCCTCGATCGCCCGATCGATATCCCCGGGGAGCAGGATGCGCTGTTCGCCGGTGCGGATCTCAAGCACACAAGAGGCCTGATTGTCGCGAAGCCCCACTCGGTCGGGGTATAAAAACCGAAACGCGATCCCGGACCATTGCCAGCCATCGCCGGCAAGACAAGGCCTGGCGCCGGCAAGACCGAGGCGCTCGGGTTCACCTGAGAGGATAGATTCGGCAGCAATCAGCGCTATCAGGCCCCGCGCACCGCCGGCATGGTCCTGATCGGCGTGACTGATGACCAAGCGGTCGATCCGGTTGATACCCCTGGCCTTGAGAAAGGGCGCGGCGATGCCGGCACCGGCATCGAATCCGCCGGGATAGGCCGGGCCTGCATCATAGACCAGGACGCCTTGCGCGGTCTCCACCACCACTGCCAGCCCCTGACCGACATCAAGCAGGCTCAACCAGACCTCGCCCCAGGCGGGTCGCTCGGGCTTGAGCACAACAAGCGGCAAGAGCAGGATAACCCCGAGCCAGCGTCCGGGTAGGCCGGGCGGTGCCAGCAACAAGGCTGCAC
>JAOADN010000170.1 GCA_026417295.1 Paracoccaceae bacterium | reverse complement strand
AGACAGCACGACGAGATCGCCGAGAGCCTGCGCGAACTGGTCCGCCACCGCGACCGGCTCCGCCAGGATTTCGACGACCGTGTCCGCCAGCTCCACCGCCTCGTCGACCTGGGCTTCCCCGAGTTCACCCGCTACGTCCGCACCCTCGACAGCATGCTCGCCACCTGCCTGCTCGCCGAGTATCCGACCGCACACGCCTTCGCCCGCGCCACCCCGCGTCGCCTGGCCAGGCTCCGCTACGACAGGCGGCATCTGGTCGGGCCGGAACTCGCCACCCAGCTGATCGAGGCCGCCAGGCGCTCCATCGGCCAGCATCACGGGCCGGCCTACGCGCTGCAGGCCCGCCACATCTGCCAGGATCTCGACCTCTGGCGCCGGCGCCTGGCCGACATCGAGCGCGACATCGAGAACCTGCTCGACACCCACGAAGTCGGCAAGCTGCCCACCACCATCGACGGCATCGGGCCGCAGACCGCCGCCCGCATCATCGCCGAGGTCGGCAACCCAGCGCGCTTTCACAGCCCAGGCGCACTCGCCGCCCATCTCGGCGTCGTCCCGGCCCTGCGCCAGTCGGGCAAGCGCAATCCCGCCCGTGCCGCCACCACCCACTTCGGCAACGCAAGGCTGCGCAC
>JAOADN010000169.1:289-660 GCA_026417295.1 Paracoccaceae bacterium | reverse complement strand
GCGCGGGATCGAAGCGGATCTCCAGCCGGTCGCTGGCGGCATCGAAGTCGGCGATGGTGGCGTGGCCCGTGCCGGTCCCGGTCAGGACGAAGGCATCGGCCCCCGCCCCGCCCGTCATCCAGTCCGGCCCGCTGCCGATCAGGCTGTCGTCACCGTCCGCGCCGTTCAGGAAGTCGCGCGCGTCGTCCGCGCCGCCCAGGATCGTGTCGTTGCCGGCCCCGCCCTGAAGCACGTCCTGCCCGGCGCCGCCGTCGAGGCTGTCGTCGCCCTCGCGCCCGTGCAGGCTGTCGTTGCCCAGCCCGCCGGCCAGCGTGTCGTCGCCGAAACCGCCCGTCAGGCTGTCGTCGCCCGCCCCGCCGGTCACCAGATCG
>JAOADN010000169.1:0-280 GCA_026417295.1 Paracoccaceae bacterium | reverse complement strand
CCCCGCCGAAGAGCGTGTCCTCCCCCTCGCCGCCGGCAAGCGTGGTCTCGCCGGCCCGGGCGAGGATTCCGGCGACCGATACGCCCTCGCCCGTTTCGCCGTCGCGGGGGTCGGCCAACGTGCCGTCGCCCGCAACTGCCGCGGCGCCGGCCCCCGGGGCGGCATCGGCGGCGGCATCGGCGGCGGCATCGGCAGCGCCGTCCGGCGGTGCGCCCGCGTCACCGGATTCCTGCGCCGCCCAGAGCGCGTCCTCGCCCGGGCCGCCGAGGATCTCTCCGGT
>JAOADN010000016.1 GCA_026417295.1 Paracoccaceae bacterium | reverse complement strand
GTGCGCGGCCTTGACGGGCTGCGCATCTGCGACAGTTCGGTCATGCCCTCGCTGATCGGGTCGAACACCAATGCGCCGACGATCATGATCGGCGAGAAGGCGGCCGACCTGATCCGCGGCAACGCGCCGCGGCCGGTCACAGCCTGAAGCGCGGCGCGGGCTGCATCAGGACGTTCAGCGCCTCGGGCGGCTCGCCGGCGATGCGGCGCAAGAGCAGGCTGCCCAGGACCTTTCCGGCGGCGCGCAGGTCCTCGTAGATCGTGTCGATGCGCGGGCGGAACTGGTCGAAGAGGGGCGAGGTCTGCTTGGCGATGACGTCGACGTCGCGCCCGACGCGCAGGCCGAGGTCGGTGAGCGCGGCGAGGACGGCCATGGCCGCGACCTCGCCGGGGCAGATGAAGGCGTCCGGGGCGCCGGGCGAGGCCATGAGGTCGGTGACGAAGGCATTGATGCGGTCGGCCGGCGTGCGGATGGTGACGGCGGGATCGAGAAGGGCGGCGATGCCGGCGCGCGCGGCGGCCTCGGAGAAGCCGGTCGTCATGTGGGTGGCGAAGGTGTATTCCGCCGCCGGCTGGATCAGGAAGGGGCGGCGGCGGCCGCGGCCGGCCAGCCGCTCGACGGCGATGCGGGCGAAGGCGGCATTGTCGTAGTCGCACCAGGCATGGCCGTTGCCGAAGCCGGTCCGGCCGTGCGAGGCGAAGGGGAAGCCCGCCTCGGAGAGGTAGCGGGCGCGGGGATCGTCGGGCGAGGTGCCGGCGAAGACCAGCCCGTCGGCCAGGCGGTTGCGGACGATGTGGGCCACCGGCGCCATGACGCTGTTGCCCGTGGCATAGGGGATCATCGAGATGTGGAAGGCCGTCCCCTCGAGCGCCTCGCCGAGCCCGGCGATGAGCGAGCCGCGGAAGCCGATGATCTCTTCATGCGGCGACAGGACGATGGCGATGACGTTGGTGCGCCCGGTGCGCAGGCGCTGGGCGGCGCGGTCGGGGACATAGCCCACCTCGCGGGCGACGCGCGCCACCCTTTCGCGGGTGGCCGGGGCGATCTTGGGGTCTTCGGAGAGGGCGCGGGAGATGGTCGTCAGCGCAAGGCCGGTCACTTCCGAGATCGTCCTGAGTGTCGGCTTGCCCATCCGCTGACAGCCCCCCCGTGGACAAGTTGTATCGTTGCAGGATCCGATTCGGCAAAGTCCCAGCGCGGGGCGGGGCTGCGCGCCCACCGCTTGCAGGGCGGCGAGGGGGGCCTATCCTCGCGCGTGCGCAGGGACGGGCCCGGAAGGCGGGCCGGCGGCGACGGACGGGACCGAAGGTGAGGGACGACTTCGATCTGGTGATCTTCGACTGCGACGGCGTGCTGATCGACAGCGAGATCATCAGCGCGCGGATGCTGGTCGCTGCGCTGGCCGAGTTCGGGGTGGCGATCGATCTGGACTATGTGGCGCATCACTTCCTGGGGCGGAGCTATCCCACGGTGATGCGGACGATCCGTTCGGATTTCGGCATCGACCTGCCGCCCGCCTTCGAGGAGGACTATCGCGCGCGTCTGCTTGCGGCCTTCGAGACGGGACTGCGCATCATGCCGGGCGCCCGGGAGGTGCTGGAGGGCATGGCCGTGCCCTGGTGCGTGGCCACCTCGTCAAGCCGGAACCGGGCGGAGCGGTCGCTGGCCATCGTCGGGCTGGACGGGCTGGTCGGGCGGCGGCTCTACACGGCGGGCGAGGTGGCCAACGGCAAGCCCGCGCCCGACCTGTTCCTGCATGCCGCCGGGCAGATGGGGGTCGATCCCGCGCGGGCGCTGGTGATCGAGGACAGCCTGAACGGCATCCGCTCGGCCCTGGCGGCCGGGTGCACGGTCTGGCGCTTTGTCGGCGGAAGCCACCTGGCGGGCCGCAGCGGCCCCGAGCCCGCCGATGCGCGGCCCCATGCGCGGTTCGCGCGTTTTGACGACTTCTTCGCGCAGGCGCCGGCGCTGGGCCGGGCCTGCCAGCATCTCGAGGGCCCCGCGCCATGAACCGTTTCGATCCCGTGCCCAGCCTGCAGGACGAGGCCGCGCGCGCCGGCTGGCTTTACTATGTGGGCGGCCTGACGCAGGACCAGATCGCGGCCGAGCTGGGCGTCTCGCGCCAGCGGGCGCAGCGCCTGGTCAGCCGGGCGCGCGAGGAGGGCCTGATCCATGTCCGGCTCGAGCATGCGATCGGGGCCTGCCTGGATCTGGAGGCGCGGCTTGCGCGCAGGTTCGGCCTGATCCGCTGCCGCGTCTCGCCCGGGCTGGGCGGGGGCGCCGATCCGGCCCGCGCCATCGCACCGGCCGCGGCGGCCGAGCTGGAGCGCGTGCTGCGGATGCCCGAGACGCGGGTCATCGCCTTCGGGACGGGGCGGGCGCTGCGGGCCATGGCCGAGCAGTTCACGCCGGTCGAGGCGGGGCCGCACCAGATCGTCTCGCTTCTGGGCAACATCGCCCCGGACGGGTCGGCGACGCTTTACGACGTGATCAGCCGGATCGCCGAGAAGCTGAACGCGACCTATTACCCGATGCCGGTGCCGGTGATCTCGGACACGCCGGAGGAGCGCGAGTTCTTCATGCACCTGCGTCCGATCCGCGCGGTCTTCGACCTGGCGAAGCGGGCCGACGTGACCTTCGTCGGGGTGGGCCAGATGGGCCCGGACGCGCCCCTGGCGCTGGACGGTTTCGTGACGCGGGAGGAACTGGCGGAGCTTCAGGCGCAGGGCGCGGCGGGCGAGATCGCGAGCTGGGTCTATGACGACGAGGGCCGCTACATCGAGAACCCGCGCAACGCGCTGGTCGGCGGCGTGCGGGTGGAGCCGGGGCAGAGCCATCCGGTGATCGCGGTGGCCGCCGGGCCGGCCAAGGTGCGCGCCATCCGTGCAGCACTGGTCGGGCGGATCGTCAACTGCCTGGTGACCGACGAGCCGACGGCGCTGGCGCTTCTGGAGGCGGGCTAGGGGCAGGGGCGCGGGCAGGGGCGGTTCCTTCGCGGATGCGGCGAAAGTGACCCCTTGACGACTCACGGGCGAGTGTGAGCATTTACTCACGCAGCGATCAAATGCTCAATCGCTCATGGGAGGACAATCAATGACGTTCACGCTTCGCGCCCTTCTGGGTGCGTGCGCCGTCGGCGCGCTTGCCGCCGCCGCCTCGGCCGAGACGACCATCACCGTCGCCACCGTCAACAACGGCGACATGATCCGCATGCAGGGTCTGATGGACGACTTCTATGCCAAGCATCCCGACATCAAGGTCGAGTGGGTCACGCTCGAGGAGAACGAGCTGCGCCAGCGCGTGACGACCGACATCGCCACCAAGGGCGGACAGTTCGACGTGCTGACCATCGGCACCTACGAGGTTCCGATCTGGGGCAAGCAGGGCTGGCTGATCGGGCTGAACGACCTGCCCGCAGAATACGACGTCGACGACCTGCTGCCGGCGATCCGGGGCGGCCTGACGGTGGACGGCACGCTCTATGCCGCACCGTTCTACGGCGAGAGCTCGATGGTCATGTACCGCAAGGACCTGATGGAAGCCGCCGGGATGACGATGCCCGATGCGCCGACCTGGGACGACATCAAGGCCGCCGCCGCGGCGATGACCGACAAGTCCAAGGAGCAGTACGGGATCTGCCTGCGGGGCAAGGCGGGCTGGGGCGAGAACATGGCCTTCCTGACGGCCATGTCCAACTCGTTCGGGGCCAAGTGGTTCGACATGGACTGGAAGCCGCAGTTCGACCAGCAGCCCTGGAAGGACACGCTGACCTTCTACCTTGACCTGATGAACAACTACGGCCCGCCCGGCGCGTCGAACAACGGCTTCAACGAGAACCTCGCGCTGTTCCAGCAGGGCAAGTGCGGCATGTGGATCGACGCCACGGTCGCCGCGTCCTTCGTGACCAACCCCAAGGACTCGACGGTCGCCGACAAGGTGGGCTTCGCGCTGGCCCCCGACAAGGGCCTCGGCAAGCGCGGCAACTGGCTGTGGGCGTGGTCGCTGGCGATCCCGGCGGGTTCGCAGAAGGTCGATGCCGCCAAGGCCTTCATCGACTGGGCGACCAACAAGGACTACCTTGCGCTCGTCGCCTCGAAGGAGGGCTGGGCCAACGTTCCGCCGGGCACGCGGACCTCGCTCTACGAGAACCCGGAATACGCCAAGATCCCCTTCGCCAAGATGACGCTCGACTCGATCAACGCGGCCGACCCGAACAATCCGACGGTCGACAAGGTGCCCTATGTCGGCGTGCAGTTCGTGGCGATCCCGGAATTCCAGGGGATCGGCACGGCGGTCGGGCAGCAGTTCTCGGCCGTGCTGGCGGGGCAGACCTCGCTTGACGATGCGCTGGCCGCGGCGCAGCAGCTGACCCTGCGCGAGATGACGAAGGCCGGCTACATCAAGTAACGATCCTCCCGACTGCGGGGTCCGGCCCTGTCCGGGCCCCGTCCTTCGCGCCGCCCCTGCCGATGCCGGCCTTGCCAGAGGCCGCGAATGTGCAAAGGATGGCCCGCACGGCGATCCGCCGACAGTCCCGACGACTTAGAGGGCGGGTGCAGAACCGCCGCTTCCTGGGGGGTCCGACATGGCCACGCAGCATTCCCGCGCCGCCGCGCGCCTGATGATCTCGCCCGCCGTCGCGCTGCTGCTGATCTGGATGATCGTGCCGCTGACGATGACGATCTGGTTCTCGTTCCAGCAGTACAACCTGCTCTATCCCGACCGCACGGGCTTTGCCGGGTGGTCGAACTACGTCTATTTCGTCACCGACTTCCGCTTCGCCCCGGCGATCCGCAACACGCTGGTCCTGGTCCTCGGCGTGCTGGCGATCACCATGATCGGCGGCATCCTGCTGGCGCTGCTGCTGGACCAGCCCTTCTGGGGACAGGGGATCGTGCGGCTTCTGGTCCTGGCCCCGTTCTTCGTGATGCCCACCGTCTCGGCGCTGGTGTGGAAGAACATGTTCATGAACCCGGTGAACGGTTTCTTCGCGCATATCGCCAAGGCCTTCGGGGGGCAGGGCTTCGACTTCCTCGGCCAGGCGCCGCTGTTCTCGATCATCATCATGGTGGCCTGGCAGTGGCTGCCCTTCGCCACGCTGATCCTTCTGACGGCATTGCAGTCGCTGGACCGCGAGCAGATGGAGGCGGCCGAGATGGACGGGGCGGGACCGCTGTCGCGCTTCGTCTACATCACGCTGCCGCACCTGACGCGGGCCATCACCGTGGTCATCCTGATCCAGACGATCTTCCTTCTGTCGGTCTATGCCGAGATCCTGGTGACCACGAATGGCGGGCCCGGCACCGCCTCGATGAACCTGCCCTTCCTCGTCTATCTCGCCTCGATCGTGGACAACGACGTGGGCATGGGCGCGGCCGGGGGCGTGATCGCCATCATCCTCGCCAACATCGTCGCCTTCTTCCTGATGCGCGCGATCGGCAAGAACCTGGACGCCTGACATGGCCCGCCGCATCCCGACTGCCCGCAAGACGCTGACCACCGCCGCGGCCTGGACGACCGGCCTGGTCATCTTCTTCCCGATCCTGTGGATCGTCATCCTGTCCTTCAAGAGCGAGGGCGATGCGATCGCCCCGCCGCTGACCATGCTGTCGGCGCCGTGGACGACCGAGGCCTACACGACGGTCCAGGAGCGTTCGGACTATTTCAAGCACTTCTGGAACTCGGTCGTGATCTCGGTCGGATCGACGCTGATCGGGCTGGCCATCGCCATTCCGGCGGCCTGGGCCATGGCCTTCGTGCCGGGCCGGCGGACCAGGGACCTGCTGATGTGGATGCTGAGCACCAAGATGATGCCCGCAGCGGGCGTGCTGGTGCCCATGTACCTGCTGTTCCGCAACTTCGGCCTGCTGGACACGCGCATCGGCCTTGTCGGGGTGCTGACGCTGATCAACCTGCCGATCATCGTCTGGATGCTCTATACCTATTTCAGGGAGATCCCCGGCGAGATCCTCGAGGCGGCGCGGATGGACGGCGCCACGCTGCGATCGGAGATCCTTTACGTGCTGACGCCGATGGCCGTGCCGGGCATCGCCTCGACCCTGCTTCTGAACATCATCCTGGCCTGGAACGAGGCCTTCTGGACGCTGCGCCTGACGGCGGCCAACGCGGCGCCGCTGACCGCCTTCATCGCCAGCTATTCGAGCCCGGAGGGGCTGTTCTACGCGAAACTCTCGGCCGCGAGCGTGATGGCGATCGCGCCGATCCTGATCCTGGGCTGGTTCAGCCAGAAGCAGCTCGTCCGCGGCCTGACCTTCGGCGCCGTGAAGTAGGGGAGCACAGAGCCATGGGGCAGATCGAACTTTCGCAGGTGACGAAGGGCTTCGGCGACGTCACCGTCATTCCGCCGCTGGACCTGCGCATCGAGGACGGCGAGTTCGTCGTCTTCGTCGGCCCCTCGGGCTGCGGCAAGTCCACGCTGCTGCGGCTGATCGCGGGGCTTGAGGACACGACCTCGGGGCGGATCACGATCGACGGCAGGGACGCGACCGACCTGTCGCCGGCGCAGCGCGGGCTGGCGATGGTGTTCCAGTCCTATGCGCTCTACCCGCACATGTCGGTCAGGAAGAACATCGCCTTTCCGCTGAAGATGGCCGGGGTGCCCGAGGAGGAGCGCGCGCGGCGCGTCGAGGCGGCGGCCAAGGTGCTGAACCTGACAAGCTATCTGGACCGCCGGCCCGGGCAGCTTTCCGGCGGTCAGCGCCAGCGCGTGGCGATCGGGCGGGCGATCGTGCGCGAGCCCAAGGCCTTCCTGTTCGACGAGCCGCTGTCGAACCTGGATGCGGCCCTGCGCATGGGCATGCGGCTGGAGATCACCGAACTGCACCAGAGGCTGAAGACGACGATGATCTACGTCACCCACGACCAGGTCGAGGCGATGACGATGGCCGACAAGATCGTCGTGCTGAATGCCGGGCGGATCGAGCAGGTGGGCAGCCCGCTGGAGCTTTACCGCAGGCCGCGCAACCTGTTCGTTGCGGGCTTCATCGGCAGCCCGAAGATGAATTTCGTCACCGGACCGGAGGCGGCGCGGCGCGATGCGGCGACGATCGGGGTGCGGCCCGAGCATATCGGGATCTCGCGCGACGGCGGCGACTGGAAGGGCACGGTGGGCGTGGCCGAGCATCTGGGATCGGACACGTTCCTGCATGTGACGACAGAGCACGGGATGATCACGGTGCGGGCCGGCGGCGAGGTCGATGCCGCGCATGGCGACACGATCTGGCTGACGCCGGACCCCGCGCACGTGCACCGCTTCGACGCGGGGGGCGCGCGGCTGTGACCGGACGGCTGGAGGGCAGGGTCGCGGTCGTCACCGGCGGGGCGCGCGGCATCGGCCGGGCCATCGCCGAGGGCTTTGCGCGGGAGGGCGCGCGGGTCTGCGTGGCCGACCTGGACGGCGGGGAATGCGACCAGGTGGCCGCAGCGATCGGGCGGGGCGCCTTCGGGCAGGCGCTGGACGTGACGCGGATGGAGAGTATCCGCGACCTTGTCGCGGCAGCCGAGGGGCGCGCCGGCGGGATCGACATACTGGTCAACAACGCCGCCGTCTTCGACATGGCGCCGATCGTCGAGATCACCGAAGAGAGCTACGACCGCGTCTTTGCGGTGAACGTGAAGGGGCTGCTCTTCACCCTGCAGGCGGTGGCGCGGTCGATGATCGCGCGCGGGCGGGGGGGCAAGATCATCAACATGGCCAGTCAGGCGGGCCGGCGCGGCGAGGCGCTGGTCGCTGTCTACTGCGCCTCGAAGGCGGCCGTAATCTCGATCACCCAGTCGGCCGGCCTGGGGCTGATCCGGCACGGGATCAACGTCAACGGCATCTCGCCCGGCGTCGTGGACACGCCGATGTGGGACGAGGTGGATGCGCTGTTCGCCCGTTACGAGGGCCTGCCCCCGGGCGAGAAGAAGCGGCGCGTGGGCGAGGCCGTGCCCCTGGGCCGGATGGGGCGGCCGGAGGATCATGTGGGATGCGCGGTCTTCCTTGCCTCGGGCGAGAGCGACTACGTCGTCGCGCAGACCTACAACGTGGACGGCGGGAACTGGATGAGCTGAGATGAGACTGTCGAACGCCACGCTTGCCGGCCTGCCCGCCACCGTCGCGCGGCCGGGCTACGACCGGGCCGGGCTGAAGCCCGGAATCGTGCATATCGGGTGCGGCAACTTCCACCGCGCGCACATGGCGGTCTATCTGGACGACCTGTTCAACCTGGGCGAGGGG
This sequence comes from Paracoccaceae bacterium, assembly GCA_026417295.1. Taxonomy (GTDB): domain Bacteria; phylum Pseudomonadota; class Alphaproteobacteria; order Rhodobacterales; family Rhodobacteraceae; genus JAOADN01. The sequence goes on along the minus strand of JAOADN010000016.1, from coordinate 31,542 downwards.
CACGACTGGGCGATCCTCGGGGCGGGCGTCAGGGCGCCTGACGCCGCGATGCGCGCGGCGCTGATGCCGCAGGACTGGCTGACGACGGTGATCGAGCTGGAGCCGGGCGCGCACCGGGCGCGGGTGACCGGCGCGATGGTGGGGTTCCTGCCGGTCGAGAAGGGCAATGCCGCGCTGATCGCGGCGATGCGCGATCCGGCGATCCGCATCGTCAGCCTGACGGTGACGGAGGGCGGCTACTACATCGACCCCAAGACCGGCACGTTCAGCCCCGACCATCCCGACATCCGGCAGGACGCTGCGCGGCCGGAGGCGCCCGATACCGCCTTCGGGGCGATCGTGGCGGCGCTGAAGGCGCGGCGGGCGGCGGGGATCGCGCCCTTCACGGTGATGAGCTGCGACAACGTGCCGCATAACGGCCATGTCACGCGCGACGCGGTGATGGGCCTGGCGCGGCTGTCGGATCCGGCGATGGCCGACTGGATCGCCGCCAGCGTCGCCTTTCCGAACAGCATGGTCGACCGGATCACCCCCGCGACGGGCGAGCGCGAGCGCGCGATGGCCGCGGCGATGGGGGTGGAGGATGCCTGGCCCGTGACCTGCGAGCCCTTCCGCCAGTGGGTGATGGAGGACAGGTTCCCCGCCGGGCGGCCGCCGCTGGAGAAGGTGGGGGTCACCTTCACCGATGCGGTGGACCGGTTCGAGACGATGAAGATCCGCATCCTGAACGGGGGACATGCGGTCATCGCCTATCCCGGCGGGCTGCTCGACGTGGAGTTCGTCCACGAGGCGATGGCCCATCCCCTGATCCGGGCCTTCCTCGACAGGGTCGAGACGGCGGAGATCCTGCCCATCGTGCCGCCGGTGCCCGGGGTCGATCTGGGCGACTACAAGGCGCTGATCCTGGAGCGCTTCTCGAACCCCGAGATCGGCGACACGATCCGCAGGCTGTGCCTTGACGGGTCGAACCGGCAGCCGAAGTTCATCATCCCTTCGATCCGCGACAACCGGGCACGGGGCGGGCTGCCCGACGGGCTGATCCTTCTGTCGGCCATGTGGTGCCGCTACTGCGCCGGCGTGACCGAGAGCGGGCGGCCGATCGCGCCGAACGATCCCAACTGGGAGGCGCTGACGGCGCGGGCGCAGGCGGCGAAGGCGGATCCGTCGGCCTGGCTGGCAATGACCGAGGTCTATGGCGACCTCGGCCGGGACGCGGCGGTGGCCGGGCGCTTCGCGGCCTGGCTGGAGACGCTGGCGCGCGCGGGCACGGCGGCGGCGATCGAGCGCTACCTCGACGGCAGGGGGCCTGACGCGGCCGCCTGAGCCGGAGGGGGCCGGCGGGGCGTCGGGGCGTCGGGGCTCAGATGTCGAGGGTGTTCTCGGTCTCCCACCGCGAGAAGTGGCTGGCGTAGCTGTTCCATTCCTGATGCTTGAGCTTCAGGTAGGCAGCCGAGAATTCGGCCCCGAGCATGGACTTCAGCGTGCGGTCGCGGTCGAACTCGCGCAGCGCGTCAAGCAGGTTCAGCGGCAGTTTCGGCGCGCCCTTCACCTTCCAGCCGTCGGCATACATGTCGATGTCGTAGCGGCGGCCGGGATCGGCCTTGCGGCGCACCCCGTCGAGACCGGCGGCGATGATGACGGCCTGGAGCAGGTAGGGGTTGGCCGCCCCGTCCGGCAGGCGCAGCTCGAACCGGCCGGGACCGGGGACGCGGACCATGTGCGTGCGGTTGTTGCCCGTCCAGGTGACGGTGTTCGGCGCCCAGGTCGCGCCCGAGGTCGTGCGCGGGGCATTGATGCGCTTGTAGCTGTTCACGGTGGGATTGGTGATCGCCGCCATCGCCGGGGCGTGGCGCATGATCCCGCCGAGGAAGTTGCGGCCGCTGGCCGAGAGGCCGAGCTCGTCCCTGCGGTCGGCGAAGGCATTCGTCCTGCCGTCGAGCGACCAGACGGAGATGTGGACATGGCAGCCCGAGCCGGTCAGGCCCTTGAAGGGCTTGGGCATGAAGGTTGCCCTGAATCCATGCTTTTCCGCGATGGACTTCATCATGAACTTGAAGAAGGAATGCTTGTCGGCCGTGGCCAGCGCGTCATCGTATTCCCAGTTCATCTCGAACTGGCCGGTCGCATCCTCGTGGTCGTTCTGATAGGGCTTCCAGCCCATTTCCAGCATGTAGTCGCAGGCCTCGGCGATGACGTCGTAGCGGCGCATGATGGCCTGCTGGTCGTAGCAGGGCTTCTCGGCCACGTCATGGGGATCGGAGACCTGGCTGCCGTCGGCGGTGAGGATGAAGAATTCCGGCTCGACGCCCGTCTTGACGCGCAGCCCGTCCTTCGCCGCCTCGTTGATCACGGCCTTGAGCACGTTGCGGGGCGCCTGGTCGACGAGCCGGCCCTCCATCGTCGCCGTGGCGGCGACCCAGGCGACCTCCTTCTTCCAGGGAAGCTGGATGGCGGCGGAGGGATCGGGCACGGCCATGAGGTCGGGATGGGCGGGCGTGAGGTCGAGCCAGGTGGCGAAACCCGCGAAGCCCGCGCCGTCCACGGCCATGTCGGCGATCGCCTGCACCGGCACCAGCTTTGCCCGCTGGCCGCCGAAGAGGTCGGTGTAGGAAATCATGAAATACCTGACGCCCCGGTCCTTCGCCCATTTGGCAAGGTCGTTGGCCATGTCGATCACTCCCCGTCCTTGTGCGCCTTCCCGCGCTTGTCCTGTCAGAACCCGCCGCGTCCGGGTATCCAGCTCGTGCCGGCCAGCGGCACGCCGGCCATCGCCGCGGCCTCGATCGTGAGGGCGCAGAGATCCTCGGGTTCGAGATTGTGCAGGTGACTCTTGCCGCAGGCCCGCGCGATCGTCTGGGCCTCGAGCGTCATCACCTTGAGGTAGTTCTTCAGCCGCCGCCCGCCGAGCACGGGATCGAGGCGGCTGTAGAGCGCGGGATCCTGGGTGGTGATCCCGGCCGGATCGCGGCCCTCGTGCCAGTCGTCGTAGGCGCCGGCGGTGGTGCCGAGCTTGCGGTACTCGTCCTCGAGCGCGGGGTCGTTGTCGCCCAGCGCGACCAGCGCGGCGGTGCCGATCGAGACGGCATCGGCGCCGAGCGCGAGCGCCTTGGCGACATCGGCCCCGCTGCGGATCCCGCCGGATATGATGAGCTGGACCTTGCGGTGCTGGCCGAGGTCCTGGAGCGCCTTGACCGCCAGGGGCAGGCAGGCGAGCGTCGGCATGCCGACATGTTCGATGAACACGTCCTGGGTCGCGGCGGTGCCGCCCTGCATGCCGTCGAGGACGACGACATCGGCCCCGGCCTTCACCGCAAGCGCGGTGTCGTAATAGGGGCGCGCGCCGCCGATCTTGACGTAGATCGGCTTCTCCCAGTCGGTGATCTCGCGCAGTTCCAGGATCTTGATCTCGAGGTCGTCGGGGCCGGTCCAGTCGGGGTGGCGGCAGGCCGAGCGCTGGTCGATCCCCTTGGGGAGGTTGCGCATCTCGGCCACCCGGTCGGAGATCTTCTGGCCGAGAAGCATCCCTCCGCCGCCGGGCTTGGCGCCCTGGCCGACGACCACCTCGATCGCGTCTGCACGGCGCAGGTCGTCGGGGTTCATGCCGTAGCGGCTGGGCAGGTACTGGTAGACGAGGGTCTTCGAATGGCCGCGCTCCTCCTCGGTCATGCCGCCGTCGCCGGTGGTGGTCGAGGTGCCCGCCGCGGTGGCGCCGCGGCCCAGGGCCTCCTTCGCGGGGCCGGAGAGCGAGCCGAAGCTCATCCCCGCGATGGTGATGGGGATGTCGATGTGGATCGGCGTCTTGGCGTGGCGCGTGCCGAGCCAGACATCGGTGGCGCATTTCTCGCGGTAGCCCTCGAGCGGGTAGCGCGAGATCGAGGCACCGAGGAAGAGAAGGTCGTCGAAATGGGGAAGCCGGCGCTTCGAGCCGCCGCCGCGGATGTCGTAGATGCCCGAGGCCGCCGCGCGGCGGATCTCGGCATTCACCTCGGGCGAGAAGGTCCAGGAGAATCGGGGCGGCGTGTGGGGAAAGTCGGTCATGCTTCACCCGGCATGAAGGTGGGCGCCCAAGGGTTTTCGAAAACCCTTGGGCCGGATCCGTGCGGGCATCCCGGGCGGGCGGAGGCGGCGCGCATCAGTAGGACCCCGCATTGTCGATCGAGAAGTTGTAGAGCCGGCGGGCGGAGCCGTAGCGGCGGAACTCCTCGGGCCTGGCCTTGCCCGCGGCCTCGCCCCTTTCGAGCAGGCCGGCGAGCAGTTCGAGATGTTCGGGGCGCATCTCCTTCTCGATGCAGTCGGCGCCCAGGGACTTTACCTTGCCGCGGACGAAGATCCGCGCCTCGTAGAGCGAATCGCCCAGCGCGTCGCCGGCATCGCCCAGCACGACGAGGTTGCCCGACTGCGCCATGAAGGCCGACATGTGCCCGATCGAGCCGTGGACCACGATGTCTATTCCCTTCATCGAGATGCCGCAGCGCGAGGAGGCGTTGCCCTTGATGACGAGGAGGCCGCCGCGCCCGGTGGCGCCGGCATACTGGCTGGCATCGCCATCGACGATGACCTTGCCCGACATCATGTTCTCGGCCACGCCGGGGCCGGCCGAGCCCCTGATGCGGATCGTCGCCTGCTTGTTCATGCCGGCGCAGTAATAGCCCGTGGAGCCGCGCACCGTGATCTCGACCGGGGCATCGACCCCGACGGCGATGGCATGGGCGCCGCGGGGGTTCACGATCTCCCACTCGGTCTCGTTGGTGTGGTCCTTGAGCGCGTGCAGCGTGGCGTTCAGCGCCCTGAGGCCGTCGGCGGCAAGGTCGAAGCTCTGCATGCGTTCAGCGTTCCCAGAAGTAGACGGTGGCGGGCTCGGGCTCCCAGACGCGGGCGCCCTCGATGCCGGGCAGGTTCGCGAGCGCGCGGTATTCCGAGCCGAAGGCGACGTACTGGTCGGTCTCGGCCATGACGGCGGGCTTGCAGGCGATGGGATCGCGGACCACGCCGAAGCCGTTGCGGGGGCCGACGACGAAGGGGAAGAACCCGTCGAGATCGGTCAGCGTGGCCTCCATCGCCTGGCCGAGATTGGCGCCCTCGTCCATCTTGTGGGTGAGGAAGGCGGCGGCGACCTCGGTATCGTTCTCGGTCTCGAAGGTCATGCCGGCCCGGCGCAGCTCGCGGCGCACGGAATTGTGGTTCGAAAGCGAGCCGTTGTGGACGAGGCACTGGTCGGGCCCGGTGGAGAAGGGATGGGCGCCGAGGGTCGTGACCGCGCTTTCGGTCGCCATCCGCGTATGGCCGATGCCGTGGGTTCCGCCCATTCCGGCGATGTGGAAGCGGCGGGCCACGTCGCGGGGCAGTCCGACCTCCTTGTAGATCTCGATCTCCTCGCCGGCGCTCATGATGCGGATGCCGGGGCGCAGCTCGCGCATTGCGGCGCGGGCCGCGTCGAGCCTGGCCGCGGGCATCGTCAGCACCGCGTGGGTATCCTTGACCGTCATCGCGACGGGGGCGTCGATCGCCGCGCCGAGGGCCGCATCGAGCCCGGCGAAGTCATGCCCGGGATCGGCGGACTGGACGGTGAGCTTGGCCATGCCCTTCTCGGGGCGGCCGTAGATGGCGATGCCCGCGCTGTCGGGCCCGCGGTCGGTCATGGTGACCAGCATGTCGGTCAGCATCTGTCCGAGCCTGGGTTCGAGCGCCTTGTCCTTGAGGAAAAGTCCGACGATCCCGCACATGGCCTGCCCCCTCTGTCCCGTGGCGTCCCAAAGGTATCACCGGCCCCGGCGGGGTCAACTGGCAAGAAACTTTTTTAACCCCGAGGGCGTGTCGCGCCCTGCACCATTCGCGTTGCGCCGAATCCGCAGGCAGGCTGCGCCCGGACGGCGCGCCGCAAAGACTGTTGTTGACAGACTCTCCCGCGCTGGGGTTTCCTGCCGGAAAACAAAATTGCCGGACAGGCAAACGCGCATGGGGGCCGGCCGCTGTCCGGACAGAGATGCGGCCCGAACGGAGGGAACCAAGTGTCTGATCTCAATCGTCGGATTGAGGCGATGCACGGGCGCGACGTGAAGGTCGCGTGGGCGTTCGTGATCGGCCTCTGGCTTTCGATGATCTTCGTCGCCTGGGCGACATGGTCGCTGGCCCCGAGCGCGAATGCACGCATCGTCCTGATCGTCGGGGCGGCGGTCATCCTGGCCTTCAATACCGCGGCCATCATGGCGATGCTCCGGCACTATCGCGAGGACCGCGACTTCATGTACGGCCTCGACATCCGGTTCCTCGACGAAGCGAAGAAGGGGGGCTGAGGCGATGGCGCATTACAAGCCGCCGCGGCAGAGCAGGGCAGGCCAGATCATCGACGTCTTCGTCCTGCTCGCGCTGACCATCGGGGCGCTCTATGTGCCCCTGTGGCTGAAGCTCGCCGGATCCTCGACGGTCCAGACCCCGGTCGAGAACCCGACCTGGGAGAGCCTCGGGCAGAGCCCGGTCATGGTGGAACGCTGGGCGCAGCTCGGCTACGCGACGCCGGCGGATGCCCATGACCTGATCACCACCCGCTTCGACTATGCCTTCACCTGGGGCGCCGTCGCGCTGATGGTCGTCGTCATCGTCGGCTACTTCGTGATGATGCTGCGGCTGTCCGAGAAGGAATACCGCGACGTCATCTCCGAGAAATTCGACGGCAAGTGAGGGCCATCCGATGCCGATGTGGACATTGATCGAATACGCCGCCTGGGCGGTCTCGGCCATTCTCGGTCTCAACATGCTGTGGGACTGGTACCGGACGGACACGACCTATTCCGAAGAGGTCCTGACCTCGTCCCGCGAGGGCGAGATCGAGGCCATGACCGAACAGCACAGGATGTGAGGGACGTTCGATGACCGACACCGACATCACGTCCGGCACGATGGACGGCATGGGGCCGAAAGGCACCAAGATCGGCCTGCTGCGCGTGCTGGGCCCCGCCCATGTCTGGGCGCTGGGCGTGGGAATCGTCCTTGTGGGCGAATACATGGGCTGGAACTTCTCGGTGGGCAAGGGCGGCGCCTATGCCTCGCTCATTGCCTGCTGGTTCGCCGGCATCCTCTATACCTGCGTGGCGATGATCGATTCCGAGGTGACCTCGACGGTGGCCTCGGCGGGCGGCCAGTACACGCAGGCCAAGCACATCATCGGGCCGCTCATGGCCTTCAACGTCGGGCTCTACCTCGTCTTCGCCTACACGATGCTCGAGGCGGCGAATGCGGTGACGGTGGGCTTCCTCGTGCAGGAGGTCGCCGGCATGACCGGCCATGCCGAGGCGCTGAACGACGATGCCTTCATCGTGCTGGCCATCGTCTTCCTGGCCTGGCTCAACTACCGCGGCGTGCTGGCGACGCTGACCTTCAGCCTGGTGATCACGGCCTTTGCCTTCGTGGCCATCCTGCTTCTGTTCGTGATGACCGCCCCGGCCGTCGCACCGGGCCTTCTTCAGCACGGCGAGCTGATGTCGGGCGGCGCGTCGCTGCCCTATGGCTGGATCGGCATCATCGCGGCCATGCATTTCGGCCTTTGGTACTATCTCGGCATCGAGGGCACGACGCAGGCCGCCGAGGAGGTGCGCTCGCCCGCGCGGTCGCTGCCCTTCGGGACGCTGGCCGGGATCATGACGCTGATCATCGCGGCGACGCTGACCTGGTATGTCTGCGCGGGCCTCATGCCGTGGGAATACCTCGGTCAGGCCGGCACCCCCCTGTTCGACGCGGCACGGCTGACGGGATCGACATTCCTTGTCGTCATCCTGGGCATCGGCACGCTGTTTGCCACGCTGGCCTCGGCCAATGGCTGCATCAACGATGCCAGCCGCGCCTGGTTCGCCATGGGGCGCGACAAGTACCTGCCGGGCTGGTTCGGCGCGGTGCATCCGGTCTACCGGACGCCCTACCGGGCGATCATCTTCCTGGTGCCGATCGCGCTGCTCTTCGCGCTGCAGCTGCCGCTTGACCAGATCATCACCTTCTCGATCCTGTCGGGGCTGCTGGGCTACACGTTCATGCCGATCAACATGATCCTGTTCCGGCGGAAATGGCCACTCGACTCGATCAAGCGCGGCTACGAGCATCCGATGCATCCGCTGCCGGCGATCACGCTGCTGGCGCTGTGCGGCGTGACCTACTTTGCCGTCTTCCTGGGCTATGGCACGCAGCTCATCGCGATGATCGCCTTCTACATCGTGGCCTCGCTGTGGTTCCACTTCTGGCGCTACCGCTTCGTGGACCGGGGGGCGCAGTTCACCATGCCCTGGCCGAAGCCGCGCGGCTACTGAAGGGCGTGCTGCCCGGAACGGCAGGCGGCCCGTCCCCCGCGGGGCGGGCCGTGTCGTTCCCGCGGCGGGGAAGGTGAGGCGATGTCGGCGCTGGCGGCACTGGCGGCAGCGGCCGCGACCCTGGGGGGCTGGCTCTTCTGGCGCCGGCGCGAGGCGGGGCGGGCGCGGCGCGCCGCGCGGCGGGCCTATTTCGATGCCGTGGCCCCGCATCTTGCCGCGGTCACGACCGGCATCGCGCCGGACGGGTTCGCAAGGCTGAACGGGCAGTTCGAGGGGCGGCTCCTCGACCTTCAGGCCGTGCCCGACGCGCTGACCTTCCGCAAGGTGCCGGCGCTGTGGGTTCTGGTATCGTTGCCCGGCGCGATGCCGGTGGAGGCAACGCTGGACGTGATGATGCGGCCCACGGGGCACGAGCCCTTCTCGCGCTTCGGCGGGTTCGGCCGGCCGGTGGCCCCGCCTCCCGGCGCGCCGCCCGGGGCCGCGGCGCGCAGCGACGACCCGGCCCTGCTGCCGGATGCGGCGGTGCTGCGCCCGCATCTGGCGATGCTGGAGGATCCGGCGGTGAAGGAACTGGTGATCTCGCCGAAGGGGCTTCGCGTCGTCTTCCTGGCAGAGGAGGCCGACCGGGCGCGATACCTGCTGTTCCGCGAGGCCGAGATGGGGGCGGCGCCGGTGGCGCCCGGCCGCGTCCTGGCGCTGGCCCGCAGGCTGGCGGCCCTGGCCGCGGACCTGGAGGCTGCCGCCGCAACGCGAAGGGAGACGACGCCGTGAGCGCGAGGCCGCCCCCCCATCCCTGGGCCGTGCTGGCCGTGGCGACCGTCCTGCCCGGGATGGGGCAGGTCCTGAACCGCGAGCCCGTGAGGGGGCTGGTCTTCGTTTCGTTCGTCGTGCTGCTCGGCGGCTGGACGGCGGTGACCGCGTCGCCCGATGTCTCGGTCGTCGGACGATATGCGGGGGGCATCTTCGTCCATGCCATGGCGATGCTTGACGCCTATCGCCGGGCGCGCATCCGCCGCGAGGTCTGGCGGCAGGGGGCGGGGCGCGGGCGCTAGACCTGCGGGTAGCAGATCACCGAGAGGTAGCGCGCAGGAAGCGACTTCAGCACCTCGGGCCCGTGCGGGGCATCGGCGTCGAAGAACAGCGAATCCCCGGGCCGGAGGTCATAGAGCCGGTCGGCATGGCGGTAGGTGACCTCGCCCTCGAGCATGTAGAGCAGTTCGAGTCCGTCGTGCTGGAAGGTGGGGAAGACGTCGGATTCGGCCGTGAGCGTGATCAGGTAGGGCTCGACGACCACGCCCGAGGCGTTCGAGCCTATGTGGCCGAGCAGGTGATACTGGTGGCCCGCCCGCGTGCCGCGGCGTTCGATCTCGATATGCTCGCCCGCGCGGACATGCTGCGCCTCGCGCCGCTCCTCGTAGCTGCGGAAGAAGGCGGTGATCGGGGTCGAGAAGGCATGGCTCAGCGCCTGGAGCGTGGTCAGCGACGGCGAGGTGATGCCGTTCTCGATCTTCGACAGCATGCCGATGGACAGGCCGGTGATGCGCGACAGGTCCGAGACCGTCAGCCCCTGGGCGCGGCGGAAGGCCCGGACCTCGCGGCCGATCGCGTTCTCGAGATTGCGCTCGGTGATCTCGCGGACGCGGTGGGGGTCCTGGCTGAAGGCGGGCTTGGCTGCGGGAAGGGGGCGGGGCAGGGACTGGTTCATCGCTCTGATCTGGGGCTTAACCTTGCGGAAACAACGCGCGCCTGTTTTTCCCTAGGGTGAAATCCAGGACAACTCAACCGGGAAATGGAATGTCCGGGGCGATGCACGCGGGGGCCGGGCCGGCGACGCGGACGGGGGGCGCGCAGGTTTGACTTGCAGGAACGGGGCAAGCGGATACTCAATCGGGGCGGGGAGATGCGGATGTGACGGGGACGACGAACGGAGTGCAGGCGCAACCCGCGGAGCGGCCGGAGGCCATCGCGGTGCGGGACCTGCGCAAGTCCTTCGGCAGCCACGAGGTGCTGAAGGGCGTCTCGATGCGTGCCTGCGAGGGCGACGTGGTGGCGATCATCGGGGGATCGGGATCGGGGAAGTCGACGATGCTGCGCTGCATCAACTTCCTCGAGACGCCCTCGGGCGGGGAGATCACGATCGGCGGCGAGCGGGTCGAGATGCGGCCGGACGGCTCGCCGGCCAGCCGGCGCCAGATCGAACGGCTGCGCCAGAGCCTGGGCATGGTGTTCCAGAGCTTCAACCTGTGGACCCACAAGACGGTGCTGGAGAACCTGATCGAGGTTCCCGTCCATGTGCTGAAAGTGCCGCGGGCCGAGGCCGAGGCGCGGGCGCGCAAGCTGCTGGACCGGGTCGGGCTGGCCGAGAAGGAGGGCGCCTATCCTGCCTTCCTTTCGGGCGGCCAGCAGCAGCGCGCCGCCATAGCGCGGGCCCTGTGCATGGAGCCGCGCGCCATGCTGTTCGACGAGCCGACCTCGGCGCTGGACCCCGAGCTGGTGGGCGAGGTCCTGGCGGTGATCCGCGCGCTGGCCGACGAGGGGCGGACGATGATCCTTGTCACCCACGAGATGAAGTTCGCGCGCGAGGTCGCAAGCCACGTCATCTATCTGTTCAACGGCCAGATCGAGGAGGAAGGGCCGCCCGAGCGGCTTTTCGGCGCGCCCCGGTCCGAGCGGCTGAAGCAGTTCCTGAAATCCGTCGCTTGACGACAAGAAGACCGGTCGCATGACGAGTCCAAGAGGGAGAGAAAGACGATGAAGACCCTGATCCTGGCCGCCGCGCTGACCCTTGGCGCGGGGGCGGCCCTTGCCGAACCCGTCAAGGTCGGCATGGCCCCCGAACCCTATCCGCCCTTCGCCAGCATGGACGCTTCCGGCAAGTGGGTGGGCTGGGAGATCGAGATCGTGGACGCGATCTTCAAGTCGCAGGGGATGGAATACACGATCGTCCCGGTCGCCTGGGACGGCATCATCCCGGCGCTGACCTCGGGCCAGATCGACACGATCATGAACTCGATGTCGATCACCGACGAACGGCTTCGGACCATCGACTTCTCGGACAAGTACTACAACACGCCCACGGTGATCGTCGCGGCGAAGGGGGCCGTCGCCTCGCCCGATGCGGAGGGTCTGGCCGGCAAGATCATCGGGGTGCAGGTCTCGACCGTGCACCAGAACTATGCCGAGAAATACTTCGCGGGCAGCGCGGCCGAGATCAAGACCTACCAGACGCAGGACGAGGCCAACCAGGACCTGGTGGCCGGCCGGATCGACGCGGTCCAGGCCGATTCGATCGCGCTTGACGCCTTCCTGGCCACCGAGGCGGGGGCGGCCTGCTGCGAGCTCGTGGGCGCGGTGAAGGACGACCCCGAGATCCTCGGCCGTGGCGTGGGCGCGGGCGTGCGCAAGGGCGACGACGCGCTGCGCGAGGCGATCAATGCCGGGATCAAGGCGATCCGCGCGGACGGCACCTATGACGCGATAACGGCCAAGTACTTCGCGTCGTCGATCTACGGCGACTGACCCTTGCGGCGCGCTGCGGACGGGGACGGACTGCGTTGAGCACGCTCGAGCTTCTGGCGCTCCAGCCTCCGGGCTGGGGCGGCAACCTCCTCCGGGGGCTGGCGAACTCGATCCAGATCGCCGTCGGGGCCTACGGGCTGGGCCTGGCGATCGGGACCGCGGGCGCCTACGGCAAGATCTATGGCGGGCCGGTGCTGCGCGACCTTCTGGAGGTCTACACGACGGTCGTGCGGGCCGTGCCCGAGCTGATCCTGATCCTCATCCTCTACTTCGGCCTGACCGATCTGGTGAACCAGATCCTTGTCGAGATGGGGCGCGACCGGATCCAGATCTCCGGCGTGATTGCGGGTATCGCCGTCCTTGGCGTCGTCCAGGGCGCCTATTCGACCGAGGTGCTGCGTGGCGCGATCCTTGCCGTACCGCATGGCCAGATCGAGGCGGCGCGCGCCATGGGGATGCCGGCGGGGATGCTGGCGCGGCGCATCACCCTGCCGCTGATGCTGGGCAATGCCATACCGGGCCTTGCCAACCTGTGGCTGATCGCCACCAAGGACACGGCGCTTCTGGCCGTGGTGGGCTTCAGCGAACTGACGCTCGAGACGCGGCAGGCGGCCGGCACGACCAAGGCCTATTTCACCTTCTTCATGGCGGCGGGCGCGATCTATCTGGCGATCACGCTGCTGTCGCAATGGGGCTTTGCACGGGCCGAGCGCTGGGCGCGGCGCGGCGAGCCGGCGGTGGCGGCGGGGGCGCGATGATCGCCTTCCTGCGCCCGCGCCACCGTCAGGTCCTGCTGGTCGCGGGCGCCGCGCTGGTTGCCTGGTGCATCCATGCGCTCGACTGGAGCTGGCTGCCCGCCTACTGGCCGCTGTTCCTGCGCGGCATCTGGGCGACGGTCTGGCTGACGGCCTTGACCACGGTGCTGGGGCTTGTGCTGGCGATTCCCCTGGGCTTCGCGCAGGCCGCCGGTCCGTGGTTCCTTGCCTGGCCGGCGCTGGCCTTCTGCACGATCATCCGCGGCACGCCGCTGCTGTTGCAGATCTGGCTGATCTATTACGGGCTGGGATCGCTGTTCCCGCAATTCCCCTGGATCCGGCAGAGCGACCTGTGGCCGATCCTGCGGCAGGCCTGGCCCTATGCTGTGCTGGCCCTGACGCTGAGCTATGCGGGCTATGAGGGCGAGGTGATGCGCGGGGCCTTCAAGTCGGTGCCGCGCGGTCAGCTGGAGGCGGCGCGCGCCATGGGGATGCCGCGCCTCACGCTGTTCCGGCGCATCTGGCTGCCGCAGGCGCTTCGCAAGGTGCTGCCGACCCTGTCGGGCGAGACGGTCCTGCAGATGAAGGCGACCCCGCTTGTGGCGACGATCACGGTGGTCGAGACCTATGCGGTGGCAAGCCGGGTGCGGCAGGACACGTTCATCGTCTACGAGCCGCTGCTGCTGCTGGCGGTCGTCTATCTGGCGATCGCCGCCGTCATCGTGCTGGTCTTCCGCCATTTCGAGCGGATGGTGCCGACGCGCACGGCCTGAGGCTCAGCGCCGCAGGAGGGCCCCGAGCGCGTCGAGAAGCCGCAGGGTGCCGTCTGCGGTCGTCATGACGCCGGGCGAGAGGCGGAGGGTGCGGCCGCGCGCATCGGCGTGAAGGCCCTGCGCGGCAAGCGCCGCGACGACCGCGGCCGCGTCCTGCCCGGAGGGCAGGAGGGTCATCACGCTGCCGCCGCGGCGGTCATCGTCCAGGGGCGAGGCGACGGGCAGGCCAAGCTCGCCGAGCCCGGCCATGAGCCGGCGCGAGAGGTGGCGGTTGGCCGCAAGGATCGCCGCCCGGTCGGCGGCGGCATGCCAGTCGAGCGCGGGCAGCGAGGCGATGGCGGCGACCGCGCCGGGCGTGCCGGAATCGAAGCGGCGCGCATCCGGGGCAAGGGAGAAGCGGTCCAGCGCCCAGCTGAACGGGTCGGGCTGGCTGAACCAGCCGTGCTGTTCGGGATCGGCCTCGGCGATCAGGTGGGGGGCGATGTAGAGGATGCCGGCGCCGGGTGTGCCGCACATCCATTTCAGGCTGGTCGAGGCGGCGAAGTCGATGGCCGGGGCGTTGACGTCGAAGGGCAGGAGGCCCGCGCCCTGGGTGATGTCCACCGCGATCAGGCTGCCCATGCGGCGCCCGTGCGCGGCCATTGCGGCGAGGTCGATGCGGTGGGAGGAGGTGGAGGAGACCCAGGTCAGGAGCGCGAGGCCGACATCCGCGCCCCAGCGGGCGAGGAAGTCCTCGTCCTCGACCCAGTGCGCGCCGGGCCGCAGCGGCACGGTGTCGAGCGTGAAGCCGATGCGTGGCGCGAGGCCGGAGAGCAGGAAGTGGACGGAAGGAAAGCAGTCGGCGGCGATCAGCACCCGGCGGCCCTTCAGGCGGGCGGGAAAGGCGGTGACGAAGGCATGGACGGCGGCGGTGACGCTTTCGGCGGTCGTCACGCTGCCTGCGGGCGCGTTCAGGATGGCGCGCCAGCGGTCGATGAAGGCCTGCCGCTTGCCCAGAACGAAGGGCCACTGGGCACCGTCGGCCCTGCCCCAGACGGCGGCGAAGCCGGACATCGCGGCGGCGATGTCGCGCGCCTTGCCCGGATACTGGCCGATCGAGTGGTAGAGGAAGTAGCCGCTGCCGTCCGTCTCCGAAGTCATGGTCCTTCCCGCCCCCGCTGCGCGGGCGGACGATGCCGGAACCGGGCGGGAAGGGGAAGGGGGCGCGGGAGGGCCCGCAGGCCAGCGCGGGCTTGACGCGCCGGCGCAGGGGGAGGTCCAGTAGTGCGGACGGGGCGGGGAGGAGGAGGAAGGCAGGATNGCCGGGAAATTCGGGCCGTCGCGCGGCGAGCACGTGTTCCGCGCGGCCTTCTCGGCGGCGGGCCTTGTGCTGCTGGGTCTGGCCTTCGCGGTCTTGGGCCTGCCAGCGGGGCCGGCCTTCGTCGAGGTCGCGCTGCTGGGCGGGGGATTCCTGGCCGGCAGCCTGGTCTGGTCGCTGTGGAAGCTTCTGGGGCCGGGGCGCGGCGGCTAGAGCCCGAGGGCGCTTGACCCGGCGGGCCTTCCCGTCCGAAGGTTGGAGGGCCTCAGGCCCGCCCGCGCCCCGTCCGGCACCGGGGACGGCCGGCAAGCGCCAGAACAGTGCCGCGACGGGAGGTCATCCATGCGTGTCGTCACCGTTCTCGGACCCTCGCAGTCCGGCAAGACCGAGCTTGTGAAGCGCATGGCGGAACTGGACGGGCCGGGCCATGCGCGATCCGAGACGGCAGGGCATCTGGCCTTCACCCGCTTCACCTTCATGGACGAGCCCTGGCTGGCCATCGACGTGGCGGGCGGCCCGGAATTCGCACGGATGGCCGGGGGAGCGCTGTCGGCCTCGGACGCGGCCGTGCTGGTCGTGCCGCCCGATCCCGATGAGGCGGTGCTGGCCGCGCCGCACCTGCGCGCCGTCGAGGACGCGGGCCTGCCCTGCTTCCTGTTCATCAACCGGATGGACGCGGCCAAGGCGCGGGTCCGCGACATCGTGGCGGCCCTGCAGGCCTATACCTCACACACGATCGTGCTGCGCCAGATCCCGATCCGCGAGGGCGGGCAGATCGTCGGCGCCGTGGACCTGATCTCGGAGCGGGCATGGAAATACCGCGAGGGGCAGCCCTCGGTCCTGGTGCAGATCCCCGCAGGCGAGGCGGCGCGCGAGCAGGAGGCCCGGGCGGAGCTTCTTGAGCACATGTCCGACTACGACGACAGGCTGCTCGAGGAGCTGATCGAGGATCACGTCCCGGCCACAGGTGCGCTGTTCGCCATCGCCAGCCGCGAGACGCGGGACGCGGTGATCGTGCCGACATTCCTGGGAGCGGCGAGCCGGATGAACGGCGTCACGCGACTGATGAAGGCGCTGCGCCACGAGGCGCCCGACGTCTCGGCCCTGAAGGCGCGGCTGGGCGAGGCGAAGGCGCTGGCCATCGGCTTTCATGCCCAGATCCGCAAGCATCTGGGCAAGTGCGTCTACATCCGCGCGCTGGACGAGGGGGTCCATGTCGGCGGCCAGCTGGGCGGGGCGAGCCTGGGCGGTCTGGCCGAGATCGGCGGCAAGGCGGGGCTGGACAGGCTGGCGGCGGGGGAGGTTGCGGTATCGGTGAAATCCGACCAGCTGGGCGCGGGGCGCATCTTCACCGCGGCGGGTGCGGTTCCGGCCCCCGCCTGGGCGCGGGGCGCGCCGCCGGCCATCTCGCGCATCGTGACGCCCGTCCACGACAAGGACGAGGTGCGGCTGAGCACCGCGCTTGCCCGGCTGACCGAGGCCGATCCGATGCTGGTGCTGTCGCAGGACGAGGAGACGGGCCATGCGGTGCTTGGCCTGCAGGGGCCGATGCACCTGCGCAACGTCCTGCATGCCTTCGCCGAGGACTTCGGCGTCGAGGTCGCGGTCCTGAACCCGGCGCCGCGCTATCTGGAGACGATCTCGACACAGGTCGAGGAGCAGTACCGCCACCGCAAGCAGTCGGGCGGGGCGGGGCAGTTCGCCGATGTCCACGTCATCGTCCGGCCGCTGGCACGCGGCGAGGGGTTCCGTTTCGACGAGGTGGTCAAGGGCGGGGCGGTGCCGCGCAACTTCATCCCGAGCGTCGAGGAAGGCGCAAGGGAGGCCCTGGAGCGCGGGCCCCTGGGCTTTCCGGTCGCCGATGTCGCGGTGACGCTGACGGACGGCAAGCATCACGCCGTCGACTCGTCGGACTTCGCCTTCCGCACGGCCGGCCGCATGGCCCTGCGCGAGGCGCTGCCCAAGGCGGGCCCGGTCCTGCTGCAGCCGGTGAACCGCGTGATGATCCATGTGCCCTCGGTCTTTTCCGGCGCCATGGTCTCGCTCGTCTCGGGCCTCGGGGGGCAGGTCCTGGGATTCGACCGCGACCCCGATCACCGCGGCTGGGACATCTTTCGCGCGCTTCTTGCCGTGGCGCGCATGGACGACCTGGTGCAGGCGCTGGGATCGGCGACGCAGGGGGCGGCCTGGCACGAGGCGGTCTTCGACCATTACGAGGAGATCTACGGGCGCGACGCGCAGGAGATCTCGAAGGAGCGGCTCGCCAGCCATCCCGCACACGCGCACGCCTGAGGCGCGGCATGCGCGGCGACCCGTCGGACGATGTGGTGCGGTCGTTCTACAGGATGCGGCAGGCGCTGGGCTATCTGGGGCTTCTGCTGCCGGTGACGCTGATCCTGGGCGGGCTTGTCTCGCTGGGCAGGGTGGAGCCCTCGATCTCGGACTACTACCACACGCTGCTGCGCGACGTGTTCGTGGCGACGCTGGCCGCCATCGGCGTCTTCCTCATCTCGTACCGCGGCTATGCGCGGACCCCGGGCGAGCGGATCTCGGACGATCAGGTGACGACGGTGGCGGGCATGGCGGCCCTGGGCGTGGCCTTCCTGCCCAATGCGACCGGCGGTGGGCCGGCCTCGTTCTCGCAGGACCTCCTGGGGATGCGCGGGGCCGCTGCCGGGCACTACCTTTCGGCCATCGTCTTCCTGTCCTGTCTTGGCTGGCTGAGCCTCGTGCGGTTCGCGCGCACCAAGGATGCGCGGCGACGCAGGATCTATCTGGCCTGCGGCTGGGTCATCGTGGCGATGACGGCGGCGACGATCGCGGCATCCTGGTTCAAGGTCAGGGGCCCGGCCGGGCCGCAGGCGGTGGTCAACGGATGGCGGCTCGTGCTGTGGTTCGAGGCGATCGCGGTCGCGGCCTTCGCCGTCTCGTGGCTGGTGAAGGGGCGGGCGGACATGGTGCTTTCGGCGGGGTTCTGGCGCCGGCGCGGACGCGGCTGAGCGCGCCGAGGTTCCGGCTTGACCGCCGGCCGCCCCGTCGCGTCATATTCCGCGAACGGCATGTCTGGGGTGTCCCGGACAACGGAAGGGGGAGGAGGACTGGCCCATGCGGTTGCGCGTTCTTGATTTCGGCACGGTTCCGGCCCTGCGCAGTCAGGCGGTCTATCACGGGCTGGCCGAGGCCATGACCCCGGAGGCAGATGCGGTTCTGTCGCTGGTCTCGCCCGAGACGCCCTATGTCTGCGTCGGCCTGCACCAGGACATCGAGAAGGAGGTCGACACCGGGTTCTGCGCGGCGAACGGCCTGCCGGTGTGGCGGCGCCATGTCGGGGGCGGTGCCGTCTATCTGGACCGCGACCAGCTTTTCACCCACTTCGTCTTTCCCGCCGGGAAGGCGCCCTCGCGCGCCGATCAGCTTTATCCGCTGTTCATCGAACCGGTGGTGCGCACCTACCGCGAGATGGGAATCGCGGCCGCCTACCGGCCGATCAACGACATCCAGGTCAACGGGCGCAAGATCGGCGGCACGGGGGCGGCCTCGATCGGCGGGGCGACGGTGATGGTGGGCAGCTTCCTGATGGATTTCGACACCGCGACGATGGCGAAGTGCCTGAAGGTGCCGTCGGAGAAGTTCCGCGACAAGCTGCGCCAGACGCTCGACGACTACATGACGACGATGGTCAAGGAGCTTGGCAGGCGACCGGACCGCGATGCCGTCAAGGCCATGTTCCTGCGCCATTGCCACGACGTGCTGGGCATCCCCGTCATCGAGGACGCGCCGACGGCCGCAGAACTGGCGGCCATCGCACGGGCCGAGGCGGACCTGGCGGACCCGGGGTTCATCGACGCCCAGCACCGCAAGCTGGTGGCGCTGGGCGTGAAGATCTCGGCCGATACACACCTGACCGAGGCCGCCCGCAAGGCCCCCGGGGGGCTGGTGCGGGTGACGCTGCTGGAGCGTGAGGGGCGCATCGCCGATCTGGTCATAACGGGCGACTTCACCTGCCTGCCGCCGGACGGGATGGACCGCCTGGCCGAGCGGCTGAAGGGCGTGGCGCTGGAGCGCACGGCGCTGGAGGCGGCGGCCGCGCAGGCGATCGCGGAACTCGGGCTGGACCTGCCGGGGATCACGGCTGCGGACCTGGCCGAGACCCTGATGATGGCCGTCCATCCGGGATGAAGTCGATCTGGGTGATTCAGCATACCGAGGCCGAATACCTGGGCCTCATGGAAGATCACCTCGAGGGGCGGAACCTGCGCTTCCGCTATCTGCGGCCCTTCGCCGCGGGGGGCAGGGTGCCGGAATCGCCCGCGGGGGCGGACGGGCTGATCCTGCTGGGCGGCGGCCCCTACGGCGTCGTCTCGGGCCATATCCTGCCTTCGCTCGGCCCGGAGCTGCGCCTGGCGCGCGCGGCCCTGGCCGCGGGCCTGCCGGTGGTGGGCTTCGGACTCGGGGCGCTGGTCCTGTGCGTGGCCGGCGGCGGCGGGGCAGCGGAAGCGCCGCTGCGCTTCACGGTCGAGGCTGCAGAAATCGTGAACTGGGAGGATGCCGCACCGCAGCACATGCCGCTGGCCTGCTATCTGCGTGACGCGCCCTTGCCCGGCCCGTCCATGCGGACCATCGCCAGGGGGCCGGAAGGCCAGGTCCTGGGCTTCACGGCAGGCGGGAAGAGCCTTGGATTCCTTGGGCATCCCGGCATGAAGCGCGGCATGGCCGAGGACCTGGTCATGGAATTCGCCGAGACGCCCGAGGACACGCTGACGGGTCTTGCCGCGCTGAACCGCCACCAGATCGCCATCGCCGAGGCGCTGGGGCCCTTCATGACCGCGCTGGTCCGGCATTGCGCCTGGATGTGATTCTGCGCTGCGGCTGAGGTTTCATTTGACATGCCGAAATCGGCATATAACGCTTTCGCCATGCAGCGGCCACCGTGCGGCCCGCCGCAGGGGAGGAAGGCATGGCCAAGAAGCTGATAATCGTCATGGTCAATACCGACCCGCGCAACGGCGAGGAGCTGGGGGCGCCGTTCTTCCAGGCCACGGTGGCGGCGGCGATGGACTATGAGGTGGACGTGGTCTGCACGGCGACCTCCGGCCAGCTGATGAAGAAGGGGGTGGCCGAGAAGCTGGTGGTCAAGCCGGGCAGCCCGAAGACGGTCTACGACTTCATCAAGGATGCCCACGAGGCGGGGGCGAGGTTCTGGTGCTGCTCGCCGAACCTCGACCTGTTCGACATGAGTGCGGAGGACCTGATCCCTGAATGCTCGGGGATCGTCGGCGGCGCCAAGGTCATCGAGGACATCATGGAGGACGACGACGCGCGGGTGCTGACCTACTGAGCCGCCCGCGACATCCGGGGAGGAGAGCCATGCCATGACGGCCCATGCGAAACTGCCCCAACCCCCCGTCGCCGACCCTCTGTCGGAGGCGCCGGCCGTGCCCCGCGAGAAGCTCGAGGCGATCTTCGAAGATATCCGCAGCCATCCGGTCTATGACCACGAGATCCACGGCTGTCTGAACTGCGGCATCTGCACGGCGACCTGCCCTTCGGCCCAGTACTACGACTATTCCCCGCGCGAGATCGTCCAGCTTCTCTGGACGGAGAACCTGGAAGGCATCTACGACGCGATGCAGGAGAAGATCTGGGCCTGCGCCCAGTGCTACACCTGCGCGGCACGCTGCCCCTTCGAGAATTCGCCCGGGGGTCTGGTGATGATCATGCGCGAGGTGGCGATCAAGCACGAGCTGCCCGCGGTCAAGGAGGTGCTGCGCCCCTTCTCGCGCGTGCTTCTGAAGCTTGTCTCGACGGGCAACCAGCTTGCCCCGAACATGATCACGCGCGAGGCCTTCCCCGACTGGGGGCCCAACGTGGCCAAGATCGACGCGCCGCTCATGGTGCTGCGCAAGGCCATTCCGCTGCCCACCATGCACACGCTGGACACCGCCTGGGAGGTGAACCTGCGCACGAGCGTGGAGCTCTACACGATCTGGGAGGCGACCGGGGTGCTGAAGCAGCTCGAGTCGGTCGACGAGAACCTGTTCGACGTGGTCTCCGACGTGATGGAGGAGAAGCGCGAGGAATGGGAGGAGTGGCTCGAGGAGAACGGGGCGGAGGCGGACGACGACTGACCGCCGCGCCGGTCGGCACGCGGGCCGCAGGACGCATGAGAGGGGACGCGAGATGACCACCACGACCGGACCTGGCGCGAAGGGCGCCTACAACGGCTTCGGCGCCGACTGGCAGCCCACCAGCCTGTCGGAGACGGAGGCACGGCGCGCGACCGACTGGGTCGAGGCCAGGATCGACCGGCGCTTCCTGCTGACGGGCAGGGATCGCAAGGAGGACGTGCGCGACATCATGTGGCAGCTCGAGAAGGACGGCGAGATCGTCGTCCACCGGGTGGGCGAGCACAACGAGCCGGTGACGGCCCGGACGCTTTATGGCTGGGAGAAGAAGATCCCGACCACCAACCTGTGGCACCACAAGAGCTGCGGCCAGTGCGGCAACATCCCGGGCTATCCGTCCTCGGTCCTGTGGATCATGAACGAACTGGGGCTGAAATACCTGGACGAGACGGACCAGACCTCGTGCACGGCGTGGAACTACCACGGATCGGGCATCGGCAACGTCGTCTCGCTGGCGGCGGTGTTCCTGCGCAACTTCCATCAGGCCTATGTCTCGGCCAAGGCCCAGGGCCTGCCCGAGGGGACCTACTATCCGCTGATCCATTGCGGCACCTCGTTCGGCAACTACAAGGAGATCCGCGGCTTCCTGCTGCATTCGGCGGAGCTGCGCGAGGAGGTGCGGAAGATCCTCGGCAAGCTGGGCCGGCTGATCGACGGCAAGCTGCTCATCCCCGAGGAGCTGGTGCACTATTCCGAATGGCTGCATGTCGTGCGCCACCGCATCGCCGAGCGGCAGAAGGTGGACGTGTCGGCGATCCGCGCCACGGTCCATCCGGCCTGCCACGTCTACAAGATGGTGCCCGAGGACGTCATCTATGACGAGACGGTGCTGAACGGCGACCGGGTTGCGGTGACGACCGGGCTGCTGGAGGCCCTGGGGGCGCAGGTGATCGACTATTCCACCTGGTACGACTGCTGCGGTTTCGGCTTCCGCCACATCATCGGCGAGCGCGAGTTCACCCGCAGCTTCGCGATCGACCGCAAGATCAAGGTGGCCGTGGAGGAGGCACGCGCCGACGTGATGATCGGGCATGACACAGGCTGCATCACGACGCTCGACAAGAACCAGTGGATCGGCAAGGCGGTGGACAAGGTCTATGCCCTGCCGGTCATGGCCGACTGCCAGTTCGCCGCGCTGACAATGGGGGCGCATCCCTACAAGCTGGCGCAGCTGCACTGGCACGCCTCGCCCTTCGAGGGGCTGCTCGAGAAGATGGGCATCGACTGGGAGAAGGCCAAGGACGAGTTCGTGAAATACCTCGACGAGGTCAAGGCCGGTCGCATCGAGACGCTCTACGACCCCAGGCGGGCCATCACCTCGGGCCCCGGCTACGTGAAACCGCCGAAGACCCTGCAGGGAGCATGACATGAGCGCGAAGCCGATCCTCATCGTCGGGGGCGGGCCGGCGGGCCTGTCGGCGGCCCATGCCGCGGCCCGGGCCGGCCGCGAGGTGGTGCTGGTGGACAAGGCCGACAGGCTGGGCGGAGCGCCGATCCTGCAGGGCTATGCGAAGCTTGTCCCCTCGCACGAATGGGCGCGCGACGCGATCGGCGGGATGGTGACGCGCGTCGCGCAGAACCCGAACGTGACGATCCATACGGGCGCGGAGGTGCAGCTTTTCGAGGGCGAGCCCGGCGCCTTCACGGCGACGCTGAAGGACGGCCGGAAGATCGCCGCCGAAAGCGCCATCCTGGCCACGGGGTTCACCCATTTCGACAGCCTGAACAAGCCGGAATGGGGGTTCGGCACCTATCCCGACGTGGTGACGACGGTGCAGGTCGAGCAGATGATCTCGTCCGGGCAGGGGATCCGCTGCCCCTCGGACGGCCGCGTGCCCGACCGCGTGGCGATCCTTCTCTGCGTCGGTTCGCGCGACCGCCAGATCGGCCGGGAATGGTGTTCCAAGATCTGCTGCACGGTCAGCGCCAACATCGCGATGGAGATCCGCGAGCTTTCACCCCGGACGAATGTCTACATCTACTACATGGATATCCGGACCTTCGGCCTTTACGAGGGCGACTACTACTGGCGGAGCCAGGAAGAGGCGAAGGTCAAGTACATCAAGGCGCGGATCGCCGAGGTCACCTCGGACGGGCAGCGCCTTGTGGTGAAGGGCGAGGACACGCTGGTCAAGCGCCCAATCACGATCCCCTTCGACATGGTGGTGCATGCGATCGGGATGGACCCCAATGTCGACAACATGACGCTGTCGGCAGTCTTCGGGGTGGCGCTGAACCGCTATGGCTACATCGACAAGGCCACGCCCTATGCGGGCCTTGCCCAGACCTCGCGCCCCGGGGTCTATGTCTGCGGGG
This sequence comes from Paracoccaceae bacterium, assembly GCA_026417295.1. Lineage (GTDB taxonomy): Bacteria > Pseudomonadota > Alphaproteobacteria > Rhodobacterales > Rhodobacteraceae > JAOADN01. The sequence continues at coordinate 8,403 of JAOADN010000016.1, read as the reverse complement.
CGGCAACCGGGCCCGAGACGATCGACGACAGCATCGCCCAGGGCCAGGCGGCGGCGATGTCGGCGCTGAACCGGGCGGGAACCGTGCTGATGAACGCGGCCGAGTGATGGCAGAGGCGTCCCGCCCCGTCCTCGACCTTTCGGGCGAAAGGCTGCGCGCCGCGCTGGCCGATCTTGTGGCCTGCGCGCGCCCGACCGGGGGCGTGGAGCGCTATGTCACGGCGCTGCACCTGAAGGCATCGCTTTTCGCGGAGGTGCTGGAGGACGGCGCGGAGACGATGACCGAGGACGAGTTCCTGGACCTCTGCGCCTTCATGGCGCCGGTGCGCCGCCGCATCGGGGCGACGCTGCACGAGACGGGGTTCGAGCCCCTCCGCGCGCGGATTGCGGCGCTGTTGCGCGAGGGGCCGCTCGACGCCCGCATGGCCGCCTTCGTGGCCGCCTTCCCTCAGGGCCGGGAGATGCGCTGGGTCAGGGACCTGGCAGCGGAGCTGCTGCATTTCCGGCGGCCCGAGGCCCTGCCGCTGATGGCGCGCTGGATCTGGGACGCCCGCGTCGGGACCGGCGTGCTGCGCGAGATCTGGCATGCGCCGGATGTCGATCTGGCCGAGATCGACGTGCCCGACGACCTGGAGACCTTCGTCACCCTGCGCAACGAGGTGGACGGGTTCCTGGCGGGCGAGGGTGTCTTCCGCGACCGCCACTTCTACGTCGACCTGATCTTCGCCCATGTCTATGCCGGCTACATCAACGACCGTGGCGGGCAGTACCTGCGCAACGACTTCACCTCGGAAGGCGACCCGATGCTGCATACCCGCAGGATGCTGGGTCTGGACGCCGTGGACACCCGGACGGGGCGCACGCGGCTGCGCCTGATCGACGGCAGCGCCCACGAATTCGGCGGCAGCCTGGCGGCACGGCTTGCCGTGGAGGATACCGATGCCCATCCATGAGAAATCCCTGATCCGGCCCGAGAACCTTGTCACCAACGACAGCCTGGTGATCGACGGCGTCGATGTCTCGGGCCACTGGTCGACCTTCATCAGGGCGCGCACGATCACCGACTACAACGAGGCGATGGAGGAGGAGATCGCGGCCCTGCCGGGGGGAGAGAACATCCACCGCTGCTGGCAATGCGGGTCCTGCACGAATGCCTGCACCGTCAATGCCGTGAACCCCGAATTCAACCCGCGCTACTGGATCTACCTGATCCGGCAGGGGCTGGAGGAAGAGCTGCTGCGCGACAAGGACATCATCTGGCAGTGCGTATCGTGCAACAAGTGCACCTATGCCTGCCCGCGCGATGTCGTGCCCGAGGGGGTGATGAAGGCCACCGCGCACTGGCTGGAGCTGAAGGGGCACACGCCGAAGTCGCCCTCGACCCATTTCGACGAGAGCTTCCATGACAGCATCGTGCGGACCGGGAAGATCGAGGAGGGGCGGATCCTGCTGGAGTTCCTGAAGAAGACCGGCCAGCCGCTGCGCCAGCCCTGGCTCGAGGCGCTGGTCAGGGGCCTCGTGAAGAGATTTCCGGTCTTCTACCTGATGCGCATGGGCTGGAACACGGTGATGCGCCCGCGCACCCGTGGCTGGCGCCGCGCCGGGGCCGCGATCGAGGATTACGTGCAGGAGCGCAAGGCCGGGCAGGCCAGGGCGCTGGGACTGGACCAGGAGGCCTGAATGGCGGGCGATCTGCGGAAGGTGGCCTATTATCCCGGCTGCGCCCTCGAGGGCTCCGGCGGCCCCTACGACCGTTCGACCAAGGCGGTCGTGAAGGCGCTCGGGCTCGAGATGACCGAGCTCGACGACTGGAACTGCTGCGGCGCGATGGAGGTCAAGAACATCGACCCGCAGGTGCAGACCTACCTTTCGGCGCGCAACCTGGCGATTGCGGGGGACATGGGATTCAAGACCGTGATGGCGCCCTGCAACGGCTGCTACCACAACCTGAAGAAGGCCGAACACGATCTGGCGCACAATCCCGAGGCGGCCGGCGTCAACCGGCGCATCTCGGCCAAGGCGGGGCACCGCGCCTACGAGCCCGGCGGGGTCGAGACGATCCACGCCCTCGACTGGATCAAGAAGGCTGTGGGGGAGGAGGAGCTTGCGCGCCGCGCCAAGGGCCGGCTGGCGGGGCTGAAGGTGGCCAACTACTACGGCTGCATGTACACGCGGCCGCGCCACATCTTTCCCGAGAAGGACAAGGGACCGGGCAGCGAATCGACGCTCAAGCCGCATTTCATGGATGACATCCTGGCGGCGGCCGGCGCCACGAATGTCGATTTCCCGCTCAAGACGGCCTGCTGCGGGGGGGCGCATTCGCTGTCGGACAGCGACATGTCCACGAAGCTCGTGCTGAACATCCTGACCACCGCAGAGGCCTGCGGGGCCGAGGTCATCGCCACGGAATGCCCGACCTGCCACACCGGGCTCGAGATGCATCAGGTCCGTGCCGAGAAGGTGCTGGGCCGCAGGACGAGCGTGCGGATCCTCTATTTCACGCAGCTTCTCGGGATGGCGCTGGGCCTGTCGGCGCGCAGCGTCGGCGTGCAGGAGAACCTCTCCGATCCCGGTGATCTCCTGGCAGAGAAGGGTCTGGGCTGATGGAGGTCTTTCCCGACATCCTGGAGCGGATCGATGCCGGCCTCGACCCGGCGGCGGATCCCGGGGCGCTGCCGGGGCACGATGCCCTGCTGGCCGATGCCGAGCGGGTGATCGAGGCCTGGCTTGCCGCGCGCGGCGAGGCGCCCGAGGGCGGTACGGTCGAGGGGTTCCGGCTTCTGGCGCTGCACCGGCAGGGCTGCCGGGGAACGCCGAGCTTCAACGCCTGTCGCGAGACCTGCCGCGAAATTGTCTTTCGCAGGAACACGGCGGACCTGTATTCTGACGATGCCGCCGAGGCCCTGGCCCAGCGGCGTCTGATGGCGATGACCGTCAAGCATCTGGCCCTGTTCGTCGGCGGCAAGCTGGCGGAAGCCGGGCTTGGCGATTTCTGCTGTTCCTCGCGCCCGCTTCGTGCGGCGGGGGGGACCTGAGGGGAGGGAAGGATGCCCACGGTACGCGGCTGCGAGCTGCCCGACGACCTGCTCTACGACGTGGAGAACAACCTGTGGTACCGGCCTGAAGGCGACGGCACGCTGACCGTCGGGATGACGATGATCGCGACGGGGATGGCGGGGCAGCTGGTGGCCTTCACCGCCAAGAAGGTCGGCAAGACGATCGAGGCCGGCAAGTCGGTTGCCACGGTCGAGAGCGGCAAGTGGGTGGGCCCGGCCAAGATCGGCTTCGATGCCGAGATCGTCGCCGTGAACGAGGACCTGACCGCAAATCCCAAGCTTGCCAACACCGACACCTACGGCGCCGGATGGATGGTGCGGGTCAGGCCGCTCGACGCCGCGGCGATCGCAGCCCTGGTGCCGGGCAATTCGGTTGCAGCCCCCTACGAGGCGAAGATGGAGGCCGACAACTTCGCGGGCTGTGCGGCCTGAATGACAAGCTGCCTCATGCCCGGCGGCGGGTCGGGCGGGGGCTGAAACGGGCAAGCGGCGAAGGGCGGACCGGACCCGGCTGTGGCGGGCGAGGAAACCCCGGAGACGGGACCCCAGGGGGAGCAGGACATGCTGGACGAGACGAACGGGAAGTCGATGTCGATCATCGTGACGAAGGGCACGCTCGACTGGGCCTATCCGCCCTTCATCCTGGCCACCACGGCCGCGGCCATGGGGCTGAACGTCACGATGTTCTTCACCTTCTACGGGCTGACGCTGCTGAAGAAGGACCTGAAGCTGAAGATCAACCCGCTGGGCAATGCGGCGATGGAGATGCCCATGGCGGGCGGGCACATGGCCATGCCCAACATCCTTGCCGCGATGCCCGGGGCGACTGCGCTGACCTCGGCGATGATGAAGAACATGATCAGGAAGAAGGGCGTCGCCTCGATCGAGGAGTTGCGCGATCTTGCGCTGGAGGCCGACGTCAACATGATCGCCTGCCAGATGACCATGGACCTTTTCGAATACCGCAAGGAGGACATGATCGAGGGGATCACCCTGGGCGGCGCCGCAACCTGGGTGGACGCGGCGACGCGCTGCGACATCAATCTCTACATCTGATCGTGAAAGGAATGCCCATGGCCGACATGGTTCTGGATGCCAGGGGACTGAACTGTCCGCTGCCGATCCTGCGCGCGAAGAAGGCGCTGAAGGAACTGCCGACCGGAAAGACGCTGGAAATCCAGGCGACGGACCCCGGATCGGTCAAGGATTTCGAGGCCTTCTGCCGCACGACCGGCAACGAGATGGTCGAGCACCACGTCGACGGCGGCGTCTACGTGTTCACCATTCGTCACACGGGCTGATCAGCGGCAGAACTCGTGATGCAAGATGCGCACGACACGCGCGGTCCGGTCCTGCTTCAGCCGGTAGACGATGCTGCGGCCGCGCCGTTCGGAGAGGACGAGGTCGTCGCTCCGCAGCCGGGCGAGGTGCTTGGACACCTCGGCCTGGGGCAGGCCGACGAAGGCCTCGATCTCGCCGACCGTCGCCGGCCCCTCGGCGAGGCGGCACAGGATGACGAGCCGCGCCGGATGCGACAGGCTCTTGAGAAAGCCGGTAGTTATCTCGGCCTTCTCCATCATCTCGGTCGAAAACGTGCCGGCGTCCATGGCCCTTTCCTCTGGGGCACTTCTGCCCGCGCGCCGCGTTCCGCGCAAGCCTTCGCTGCGCGAGCCCCGAATTGACTGCCGCAGAAGGGAAGGCCGCATGACCTCGCTTCCCGCCGCAACGTCGCGGCGCCTCGGCCTGGCGATCGACCTTGACACCTGCGTCGGCTGTCAGGCCTGCGTCACCGCCTGCAAGGGCTGGAACGACCGGGCCGAAGGCCATGTCGGCGGGCTTGGCGATGCCGACCCCTATGGTGCGGAACCCTCGGGCGCCTTCCTGAACCGTGTCCACGCCTATCAGGTGGAGCCCGAGGCGGGTCCGCCCCAGACGGTGACCTTTCCGCGGTCCTGCCTGCACTGCGAGAATGCCCCCTGCGTCACCGTCTGCCCGACAGGTGCGAGCTACAAGCGGGCCGAGGACGGGATCGTGCTGGTCAACGAGGCGGCCTGCATCGGCTGCGGACTCTGCGCCTGGGCCTGCCCCTATGGCGCGCGCGAGATGGACCCGACGGCGCGGGTCATGCGGAAATGCACGCTTTGCATCGACCGGATCTACAACGAGACCCTGCCGGAGGAGGACCGCATCCCCGCCTGCGTGCGCACCTGCCCGACCGGGGCGCGGCATTTCGGCGATTTCGCCGACCCCGACAGCGCGGTCAGCCGCCTGGCGGCGGAACGGGGCGGTTACGACCTTATGCCCGATCTGGGGACGCGGCCGACCAACAAGTACCTGCCGCCGCGGCCCAAGGACCGCCCGGCCGAGGTGGCGCCGCTGGCGCCGCTGCTCGACATCCGGGCCGAGGGAATTGCCGGATGGCTGGACAGGATCCTGAGCCGGCTCTGAGATGCACCCCGCACCTTCCGTCATCGTCTTCACCGTGGCCTCGGGCCTGGGCTTCGGCCTGCTGGCATTCCTCGGTCTGGGCTGGCCCGTGCCGGCACCGGGGCTGCCCGCCTTCCTGCACTGGGGTCTGGGCTACCTTCTGGCCGCAGGCGGGCTTGTCGCCTCGACCTTCCATCTCGGGCATCCCGAGCGGGCGTGGCGCGCCTTCAGCCAGTGGCGATCGTCCTGGCTGAGCCGCGAGGGTGTGGCGGCAGTGGCCGCGCTGGTCCTTCTTGCGCCCACGGCCCTGTCGGACTGGCTGGACCTGGGGCTGACGCGGCTGCCGGGGCAGGCAGGGGCGGTGCTGGCGGCCCTGACCGTCCTGGCCACATCGATGATCTACACGCAGCTCAGCAGCGTGCCGCGCTGGCATCACTGGTCCACGCCGCCCGTCTTCCTGGGATTCGCCCTGGCGGGCGGGGCCCTGCTGGCCGGGCGGACTTGGGTGGCGCTGCCGGCGCTGGTCGGGCTGGGGCTGCTGCTGGCCTGGGTCTTTGCGGATGGCGAGACGCGCTTTGCCCGCGCCGGGCAGACGACCGGCACGGCCACGGGGCTGGGCCGGATCGGCAGGACACGCGTCCTGGAGCAGCCCCATTCGGGCCCGAACTACCTGATGCGCGAGATGATCCACATCGTCGGCCGGAGGCATGCACGCAAGCTTCAGGCCCTGTCGCTGGTCCTGGCGGCCGCGCTTCCCGCCGCGATCGTGGCGCTGGTCCTGGCCGGAGTGCTGCCGGCACTGGCGGGCCTGGCCCTGGCGGGCGTGCTGCACATGGCCGGCGCGCTGGCCCAGCGCTGGCTGTTCTTCGCCCAGGCCGAGCACGTCGTGGGGCTGTATTACGGGAAGCGCTGAGAAGCCGGAAGGGCGGTGGCGGCCGGGGCCGGGGCCGGCCCCCGGCCGGATGCGCGGCCGGCCGGGACGGGCCTTCGGGTCAGGTGGCTCCGGCGGTAGGGATCGAACCTACGACCAATTGATTAACAGTCAACTGCTCTACCGCTGAGCTACGCCGGAACACGGGCGGGTCTATAGCAAGGCCCTTCGGGAGCGGCAAGTGGGGGGCATGGGGCGCCGGCTGCCCCGTCAGGGGATGCGGTAGAGGAGGTCGCCCCTGCCGTCCGGTTCGGCGGCGGCGAGGCCGCGCCTCTGGAGATCGACGAGATGCGCGAGCACGTTGCGGGAAGCGGCGGGGAGCATCGCGGGCGCGAGGTCGGCATAGACTGCCCGGGCGATCGCGGCGATGGTGCGATGCCCGCGGCCGAGGGCGTCGCGGATGGCGGCCTCGCGCGCGAGGCGGTGGCGGCGCAGCGCGGCGATGCGGGCCTGGCCCTCGACGACCGGGTCGCCGTGCCCGGGGAAGAGGGGGGCTGCGCCCGCCGCCGCGGCGAGGCGGTCGAGCGAGGCCATGTAGGCGCCCATGTCGCCCTCGGGCGGCGAGACGATGGAACTGGACCAGCCCATGACGTGATCGCCAGAAAAGGCGCCGCCCGGCCAGAGCAGGCAGATGTGATCGCCGAGATGCCCCGGCGTGTGCAGGACCGCGAGCCGGAGGCCCGCGGCCTCGACCACGTCGCCATCGGCAAGGACGATATCGGGACGGAAGGACCGGTCGATCCCCTCGGCCGGACCCTCGCCGTGCGGGGGCGCCGCGGGAAGGGGCGCCGCCGCGCCGAGGACCGGCGCCCCGGTCCGCGCGGCCAGGGCGGGCGCGAGCCCCGAGTGATCGGCGTGGCGGTGGGTGACGATGATGCGGACGATGCGCTCGCCGCGGTCGAGGGCGGCGAGGATCGCATCGAGATGTGCGGTCAGGCCGGGGCCGGGATCGATCACCGTCACCTCGCCCTGCCCGAGAAGCCAGGTGTTGGTCCCGCGTTCGGTCATCGGCGAGGGATTGGGCGCCCGGACGAGCCGCAGGCCGGGCGGCAGGGGCGGAGGTGGGGGCGCCGGCGAGTTGCCCTGTCCTTCCCCTTCGCGCCCGCCCCCGGTAGGGTTCGGGTCACGATGTTCGACTGGCTCCATGACACGATGCCGCGCGGGATCTACGGCCGCGCCCTGCTGATTCTGATCCTGCCAATCGTGACGATCCAGATCGTCGTGTCGATGGTGTTCATCCAGCGCCACTACGAGGACGTGACACGCCAGATGACGCGGAACGTGGCGATCGACATCGCGCATATCCGCGAAGGGGTGGAGCAGTCCGGCTCGGCCGCCGAGGCCGCCGCCATGGCCGCCCGGACGGGCGACTCCCTGCAGATCGACGCCATGCTTCCGGGCGCGCGGGTCGCAGGGGACGGATTCCGGTTCTATGACCTTCAGGGGCGGACGGTCATCGCCACGCTGCGCGACCGGCTCGAGGGCCTGGACGGGATCGACCTCATGTCCTGGAACACGGCCGAACTGAGCATGCCGACCCGCTGGGGAACGCTGCACCTGTCCTTCGACCGGCGCCGGACATCGGCGTCGAACCCCCATCAGCTGCTGGTCATCATGCTGGCGACCGGGATCCTGATGACGGTGATCGCGACGATATTCCTGCGCAACCAGCTGCGGCCGATCCGGCAGCTCGCCTCGGCCTCGCGTGCCTTCGGCAAGGGGCGCAGCGTGCCGTTCCGGCCGCGTGGTGCTGCGGAGGTGCGCGCGGCCGGCGCCGCCTTCCTGGAGATGCGCGCGAGGATCGAGCGGCACATCGAGCAGCGCACGCTGATGCTGTCGGGCGTCAGTCACGACCTGCGGACTCCCCTCACGCGGCTGATGCTGGGCCTGTCGCTGATGGACGAGACGGACGAGGTGCGCGCCATGAAGCAGGACGTCGCGGCTGTTGTCGTCTATTCAACACATCCGATGCTGCCGACGAGCCATCTAG
>JAOADN010000168.1 GCA_026417295.1 Paracoccaceae bacterium | reverse complement strand
CTTCTGGGAAAGACCAACTGACCTGATGAAGAAGGGATTAAGACACCTGAACGGCCGCTATTTTGCTGCCGGTCTCGAAAGACCAACTGACCTGATGAAGAAGGGATTAAGACGTAAGTGAGGTAAGTTATTGATTTTTCAGTAAGAAAGACCAACTGACCTGATGAAGAAGGGATTAAGACAGGGACGGCCCTTCTGCTTTCCGCTCGAGCACGTTTGAATCAGTGACCTGATGAAGAAGGGATTAAGACTCAGTTCGAAGTTAATCACAAAGCAAGTTTTTGTTTGAATCAGTGACCTGATGAAGAAGGGATTAAGACTGAGGTCGGCCTTGCCTTCCCTGCTGGTCACGTTTGAATCAGTGACCTGATGAAGAAGGGATTAAGACGCTGAATGGCGTTGCTTTGCTCTATCCAGTCATGTTTGAATCAGTGACCTGATGAAGAAGGGATTAAGACGCGACCAAATCATCGCTCTGGACACGCTCACCGGTTTGAATCAGTGACCTGATGAAGAAGGGATTAAGACAGAGGCTACGCACTTCTTCTGGTGCTTCTCCGTTTGAATCAGTGACCTGATGAAGAAGGGATTAAGACTTCCGGGGCACGATGAACGTGCCCCGAAAAGCGTTTGAATCAGTGACCTGATGAAGAAGGGATTAAGACGCATGATG
>JAOADN010000167.1 GCA_026417295.1 Paracoccaceae bacterium | reverse complement strand
CGGCCGCCCTCCTCTTCCCCGCGCCGGCAAGGCCGACCCTGCCTCTTGAGGCCGGCGGCCGCGCGCTGGTGGCGCGCCTCTTCTGCTTCGGCCGCAACCACCTGTTGCAGGCCGCCGGGATGGGCAGGACGGTCGCTCGCGAGGCGCCTTTCCGAACCGGCAGGAGCGCGCACGCCGTCATCGACAGCGGCGCGGCGAGCGCCCCTCCGCCTGGCAGCGTCGGGTCCTATCACGCCGGTGAACTCGTTGTCGGGCGTCGGCAGCGGAGCTTCCGCTCGCCCGCGGCACGCGCACGCCTTCCTGCCCGGCTACGCCGCAGGGCTCGACCTGACGCGGCGCGACCTGCAGCTTCCCGAGCGCACCAAGGGGCAGCCTTGGGATACGGGCCAGGACGTCGACCGGAGCGCGGTCATCGGCCCGACCCCACACGCCGCGCGCATCGGCGATCCGACCGCGGAGCCATCGCCTTGGCGGTGGGCGGCAAGCTGCGGCAGCAGGTTGACCTCTCCGCCCCCGCCCGGACGGTGCCGCCGCCGATCGCCCAGCGCTCCAGCCTCTATTGGCCGCCAGCGAGGGGGCTGCTCATGACGAGCATACCCGCGGGGGTGGGCCATCCGCCTCCGCAGGTCGGCGGGCTGATCACGGGGCTGGGTCGGGTCCGCCTGTCCCTCTCGC
>JAOADN010000166.1 GCA_026417295.1 Paracoccaceae bacterium | reverse complement strand
GGTCGCAGGCGCGCGCCACCAGCGCCTCGGTGCGCGCGCCCATCAGGGCCGCCATCATGGCCCCGACGGTGCCGGCCACCCGCGCCGAATAGGCATAGACACCGGATAGATTCTCATAGCGCCGACCCTCGGCATCCCAGGCAAAGCCCTCAAGCAGGGCCTCAAATAACCGCTTGGGAACGGCGAATGGATGCACCACATCGGCCAGCGCGCGATCGGCAGGGTCATCGATCGGGCATCCGGCATAGATCCGCTCGAGCCGGCCATGGAGCCTTGCCAGGGCCTCGGCCTGAAGAACGGGATCATCGCCGACGCAATCGATGGCGTCATCGGCGATCCGGCAAAAGGCATACAAGGCCATCGCCGGATCGCGGAAACGCGGCGGCAAGAGGAAGGAGGCGGCATAAAAGGATCGAGAGCCTCCCCGCAACAGGTTGCGGCAGGCCGCGATGTCTTCCGCACTCGCGTGATTCTTATAGGCTTGTTGGCAATCAACTGAAGCTTGCAGCATCGGGCACCACCCTGTCGAGGACACGCGCGGACGAGATCACCCCCGGCACACCCGCGCCCGGATGGGTCCCCGCGCCGACCAGATATAGATGTTTAACCTCTTCGCTGAGATTATGCGGGCGAAACCAAGCGCTTTGCAGCAAGATGGGCTCTAGGCTGAAACCCGCGCCCAGATAGGAGTTCAGA
>JAOADN010000165.1 GCA_026417295.1 Paracoccaceae bacterium | reverse complement strand
TTCTTCATCAGGTCGAGTCTTCAAACTGATTGTAGAGCTGAAGAAGATTGTATAGTAAGTCTTAATCCCTTCTTCATCAGGTCGAGTCTTCAAACTAACGCACCTTAAAATCATGTGGGTAGACTTGGTCTTAATCCCTTCTTCATCAGGTCGAGTCTTCAAACTTCCACCGATGGAAGTTACAAATTGTAACTTGTCTTAATCCCTTCTTCATCAGGTCGAGTCTTCAAACGAAGGCGGTGTTGTTCAACGAGATGGTTGAGCTTCAGTCTTAATCCCTTCTTCATCAGGTCGAGTCTTCAAACGCCCACCGGCGAGGGTGATCGCGGAGCCGAGTCTTAATCCCTTCTTCATCAGGTCGAGTCTTCAAACGGTGGCCGCCCTGCTCGCCCAGCGGGGCGGTGTCTTAATCCCTTCTTCATCAGGTCGAGTCTTCAAACCTCATCAAACAGTTCGTCTACGACCCGAACACCGTGTCTTAATCCCTTCTTCATCAGGTCGAGTCTTCAAACGGATGCCCCGGCGGATGTGCGATGCCTCTATGAGTCTTAATCCCTTCTTCATCAGGTCGAGTCTTCAAACTAAGAATAGAAAATGAATATATACATGAAATGTCTTAATCCCTTCTTCATCAGGTCGAGTCTTCAAACTCCTTTATGTTTTAAAGATATTAATCAAAACAGTCTTAATCCCTTCTTCATCAGGTCGAGT
>JAOADN010000164.1 GCA_026417295.1 Paracoccaceae bacterium | reverse complement strand
AGTTGGATGGGCTCCTGCGGGATTATGCTGGTAGGACGACGCCGCTTTACTACGCCGAGAACCTGAGCAGGAGAATTGGGGGTGCGAAAATCTACCTCAAGAGAGAGGATCTACTGCACGGCGGAGCACACAAGGTAAACAACACTCTTGGCCAGGGGCTCCTAGCGAAGAAGATGGGTAAGAGGCGAGTAATAGCAGAGACCGGCGCCGGACAGCACGGCGTGGCGACGGCGATGGCCTGCGCGGCACTTGGACTCAGAGCCGAGATCTACATGGGGGAAGTGGACATGGAGAGGCAGCGGATCAACGTATTCAGGATGAAGCTCTTGGGGGCCGAGGTCCACCCGGTCTCATCCGGATCCAAGACCCTCAAGGACGCGATAAATGAGGCCCTCCGCGACTGGGTCACAAACGTAGAGGACACATATTATCTACTCGGATCATGCGTCGGCCCACATCCATACCCCATGATCGTCAGGGATTTTCAATCGGTGATAGGGAGGGAGACGAGGGAGCAAATACTGGGAGCCGAGGGGAGGTTGCCCGACTACATCGTGGCCTGCGTCGGCGGCGGAAGCAACGCCATAGGAATATTCCATCCATTTATAGGTGATGAGGATGTTAAGTTGATAGGCGTGGAGGCCGGCGGAGAAGGGCCCGAGCTCGGAAAACACTCCGCCTCACTAACGCGTGGAATTGAAGGAGTACTCCAT
>JAOADN010000163.1 GCA_026417295.1 Paracoccaceae bacterium | reverse complement strand
GCTTCAATGAGGCCGCGGCTCTTCGCCGCGGAAAACCACAGCGCCGAAAGTCGTCGCAATATCGGTTGCGATCGCTTCAATGAGGCCGCGGCTCTTCGCCGCGGAAAACAAGGGACGACTGTCACAGCAGGCGGCACGTCCCACACGCTTCAATGAGGCCGCGGCTCTTCGCCGCGGAAAACGAGGCGCAGGGCATGGCTCCATCCTCCGATGCCGGCGCTTCAATGAGGCCGCGGCTCTTCGCCGCGGAAAACCGCGCGTATTCGGCCTGCGTGATCAGCGCCATGCGTGCTTCAATGAGGCCGCGGCTCTTCGCCGCGGAAAACTACGAGCCGCCGGCGGACCAAATCCCGCCCGTCCTCGCTTCAATGAGGCCGCGGCTCTTCGCCGCGGAAAACGTGCTGTCCGCCGAGGTTCAGGAACTCGATGTGCGGATGCTTCAATGAGGCCGCGGCTCTTCGCCGCGGAAAACGAGCGGCTGTAATAGGGGTGTGTGTCGGCGAGCATGGGGCTTCAATGAGGCCGCGGCTCTTCGCCGCGGAAAACCGCGCGCGTCAAAAGTGCCAGTCCAGCCGCCGCACGGCTTCAATGAGGCCGCGGCTCTTCGCCGCGGAAAACTCCCCATCCAGAACGTCACCCTCTGCGCTGGGCGGCTTCAATGAGGCCGCGGCTCTTCGCCGCGGAAAACAAGAAGTCCCTTACAGCTACCATCTCCTTCCAGTCCGCTTCAAT
>JAOADN010000162.1 GCA_026417295.1 Paracoccaceae bacterium | reverse complement strand
CTGGAAGACCATGCCGATGTTGCGGCGGTTGGGCGGGTCGCGGGTGATGTCCCGGCCGGCAAGCGTGATGCGGCCCGAATCGGGCGTGAGGAACCCCGCAACCATGCGCAGAGTCGTCGTCTTGCCGCAGCCCGAGGGTCCGAGCAGGGCGATGCACTCGCCCCTCGCCACAACGAGCGACACGCCCGCGACCGCGAGCGTCTGCCCGTAGGCCTTCCGCACGGCATGGAGCGAGAGGTGTGGGGCGTGGTCGGTCATGTCCGAGCCACGTGGTAATCAAGGGGCGTGCCACCCGGGCGGCCTTCACGCCGCGGATGCGCGCATGGGTCTGGCGGGGAAGCGCTGCCCGTGCTTTGAGCAGTCTGCCGACCGCGGCGTCTGCGTCGGCTGCGGCGCCGGCCCCACGCTGCGCCGCGGCGGGGGACGGGGTGGCTCGGGTTTTGCTACACTTCGCGGCACGGAGGTGCCGGGCGCATGGGGCGCGCGGCCGGAGGGGATGAGGGCGGACATGAGAAGCGTCGCCACCAAGTATCGCATCGAACGCCGCACGCTGCTCGGCGGCGCGCTGGGCTTCGCGCTTGTTCCGGTGCCGGGCGCCAAGGTCTCGGCGCAGGTGCTCGACCGCGTGTCGTTCCAGACCAACTGGCGGGCGCAGGCGGAACACGGGGGCTACTACCAGGCGGTCGCCGCCGGAACCTACCGGCGCTACGGCATCTAGGCCGAGATCCGCAGGGGCGGCCCGCAGATGAACCCGGCGCAGCTGCTG
>JAOADN010000161.1:243-833 GCA_026417295.1 Paracoccaceae bacterium | reverse complement strand
ACCTACCACGATACAAGAGAAATCTTTGAAAACGGCAGGGTTGTAGACTACACCGGGAGTCCCCGCGCCCTGTTTGAGCAGCAGAATCAAAAGCTGTGCTATGAGTTTTTGAAAGAAAAAATCGTGAAAAAAGAGCCTCTCAGCATAGAGTTGGTCAAGGAAATTCACAAGGTTCTCACCAGCGGGACATACGATGAGCGCAGGTATATTGAAAATGAGGAACGGCCAGGCGAATTTAAAAAGCACGATTATGTAACCGGCGTCCATGAGGTGGGCTCTGCTGCGGAAGATGTGGAAAAGGATCTGAAAGAGCTGATTGCCGAAGTCAACGCGTATGAGGGAAAGGATGTCTTAAAAGCCGCAGCCTATTTTCATGCAAGGTTTGAGTATATCCATCCCTTCGCAGACGGCAACGGGCGTGTCGGCAGGACGCTTATGAATTACTATCTTATGACACATAACCATCCGCCCCTTATCGTCTATAACGAGGATAAGCGGATGTATTACGAGTGCCTGCAAAAGTATGATGAAGCCGAGGACTTAAATCCCCTTTATGAGTTTCTCAAATATGAAACGGAAAAGACATGGGA
>JAOADN010000161.1:0-233 GCA_026417295.1 Paracoccaceae bacterium | reverse complement strand
ATCTCGAAAAGGGGTGGCTTTTTTGCTTGCCAAGGAGAGAAAAAATGTTAAAGACCAAAGCTATCTTTGAAAGAAAAACCGTTGACTTTCAGCCCAGGGACTGCGTTATTGAAAAAATTATTAAGCTTAATTCTCGAGAGTACGATACGTTTTCCAAGAATATGCTGGCGGATTACGACTTTATCAAGGACAACATCTACCTCATGTATGTGGACCAAGAGGGGACATATCAC
>JAOADN010000160.1 GCA_026417295.1 Paracoccaceae bacterium | reverse complement strand
GTGCTGGCGGTGTCTTAATCCCTTCTTCATCAGGTCGAGTCTTCAAACGCTCGAACGCTCGTAACCCACTGATTAGTAAGGTCTTAATCCCTTCTTCATCAGGTCGAGTCTTCAAACACGCATTGTGCCGATCCAGGATGAGAATCCTGTCTTAATCCCTTCTTCATCAGGTCGAGTCTTCAAACTCGATCTTCTCGAGAAGTGTGAAAGGCTAGCAGTCTTAATCCCTTCTTCATCAGGTCGAGTCTTCAAACCCGCTTTTGGTCGGCGTAATGGTCCCGGTGAAGAGTCTTAATCCCTTCTTCATCAGGTCTAGTCTTCAAACTGCTCAAGCATGAAGAAAATGAAAGCGCGCGCCAGGTCTTAATCCCTTCTTCATCAGGTCGAGTCTTCAAACCTGGCTAAAATACCACGAGTCCGTGGAGATGGTCTTAATCCCTTCTTCATCAGGTCGAGTCTTCAAACGACGAGCTGGAGTCCCTCATAGAGATGCACGAGTCTTAATCCCTTCTTCATCAGGTCGAGTCTTCAAACCGTCCGACCCGGAGGTAGTCGTATACCGACTGCGTCTTAATCCCTTCTTCATCAGGTCGAGTCTTCAAACCTAGTACATGCGGGGAAGTTGTTAGAGCACCACTGTCTTAATCCCTTCTTCATCAGGTCGAGTCTTCAAACCTTCTTCTAAAGAAAAAAGTTTCATTTTTCTATTGTCTTAATCCCTTCTTCATCAGGTCGAGTCTTCAAACCCGGTCGCCGAGGTACTGGCGGAGGACGACGACGGCTTAATCCCTTCTTCATCAGGTCGAGTCTTCAAACGTCCCGCATAAAGTAAGGAATTTCTACAATTTGTCTTAATCCCTTCTTCATCA
>JAOADN010000159.1 GCA_026417295.1 Paracoccaceae bacterium | reverse complement strand
AATCAGTGACCTGATGAAGAAGGGATTAAGACGTATTGTAGTCATCGAACCCGAGCCGATACGTTTGAATCAGTGACCTGATGAAGAAGGGATTAAGACCAGGTCCTGGCCAACGCCCTCATCGCCGGCATCGGCGTTTGAATCAGTGACCTGATGAAGAAGGGATTAAGACCGCGGCAGGTTGATCGTCTCGACCTCCCCGTTTGTTTGAATCAGTGACCTGATGAAGAAGGGATTAAGACCGCGGCAGGTTGATCGTCTCGATCTCCCCGTTTGTTTGAATCAGTGACCTGATGAAGAAGGGATTAAGACTTCGACGCCCAGCATCATCCCAATGCGGCGCAGTTTGAATCAGTGACCTGATGAAGAAGGGATTAAGACGCGATAGCCGTCACAATAGCTTTACCAAACGGGGTTTGAATCAGTGACCTGATGAAGAAGGGATTAAGACCGATCACGCGAGTGGATTCGCCCGGCTTGAGAGTTTGAATCAGTGACCTGATGAAGAAGGGATTAAGACTCCTTCTCCAGGCGCTTACAGTAGGGGCAGTCTGGTTTGAATCAGTGACCTGATGAAGAAGGGATTAAGACGAGAGTCATGGTCAGTCCTCGTATCTGATCGATGTTTGAATCAGTGACCTGATGAAGAAGGGATTAAGACCTACCGTCAGGCAGCAAGGTCTTGTCCTTGCCGTTTGAATCAGTGACCTGATGAAGAAGGGATTAAGACTAGTTCCGAAGGCTTCAAAGAAACCATCACCTTGTTTGAATCAGTGACCTGATGAAGAAGGGATTAAGACGCGCGTAGATCAGCTCTTTAATAAGCGATAACGGTTTGAATCAGTGACCTGATGAAGAAGGGATTAAGACCTGACACCGG
>JAOADN010000015.1 GCA_026417295.1 Paracoccaceae bacterium | reverse complement strand
CCGCCCCGGCCACGACCGCCCCGGCCACGCCCCCCGCCGGCGGCTGACCGGCCACAAGCCTTGGGACCTGCGCGACGAGGCGCCCCAAAACTTTGGGGGCGCCGTTGCGGCCCCCGCCCGAATCTGCTAGCTGTCAAATCCCGTGATGCTGCCCGGGCCTGCGCCCGGCGGCGGGCCTGGGATCAGGCCGGAAGGCAGGCAGACGCGGGGGCAGTCCGGACATGGCGCGCTACATCTTCATCACCGGCGGGGTGGTCTCCTCGCTCGGCAAGGGCCTGGCCTCGGCCGCCCTCGGGGCGCTCCTGCAGGCGCGCGGCTTCACCGTGCGGCTGCGCAAGCTCGACCCCTATCTCAACGTCGATCCCGGCACGATGTCGCCCTTCGAGCACGGCGAGGTCTTCGTCACCGACGACGGCGCGGAGACCGATCTCGATCTCGGCCATTACGAGCGCTTCACCGGGGTGCATGCCCGCCAGACCGACTCGATCTCGGCCGGGCGCATCTATTCGAACGTGCTCGAGAAGGAACGCCGCGGCGACTATCTCGGCAAGACGATCCAGGTCATCCCCCACGTCACCAACGAGATCAAGGATTTCCTGCGCATCGGCGAGGGCGAGACCGACTTCATGCTGTGCGAGATCGGCGGCACCGTCGGCGACATCGAGGGCCTGCCCTTCTTCGAGGCGATCCGCCAGTTCATCCACGAACGCCCGCGCGGCCAGTCGATCCTGATGCATCTGACGCTGCTGCCCTACCTGCGGGCCAGCGGCGAGCTGAAGACCAAGCCCACCCAGCACTCGGTCAAGGAACTCCAGTCGATCGGCCTTGCCCCCGACGTGCTGGTCTGCCGCTCCGAACACCCGATCCCGGACCGCGAGCGCGAGAAGATCGCCCTGTTCTGCAACGTGCGCAAGGATGCGGTGATCCCGGCCTACGACCTCGGCACGATCTACGAGGCCCCGCTCGCCTATCACCGGGCCGGGCTCGACCAGGCGGTGCTCGACGCCTTCGGCATCGCGCCGGCACCGCGGCCCAACCTGTCGCGCTGGGAGGACGTGATGGACCGCCTGACCAATGCCGAGGGCGAGGTCAGGGTGGCCGTCGTGGGCAAGTACACGCGGCTCGAGGACGCCTACAAGTCGATCGCCGAGGCGCTGACCCATGGCGGCATGGCCAACCGGGTCCGCGTCCGCGCCGACTGGGTGGACAGCGAGATCTTCGAGCGCGAGGACCCCGCCGCCCATCTGGACGAGTTCCACGCGATCCTCGTGCCCGGCGGCTTCGGCGAACGCGGGACCGAGGGGATGATCAACGCCGCCCGCTTCGCCCGCGAGCGCAAGGTGCCCTATCTCGGCATCTGCCTCGGCATGCAGATGGCGGTGATCGAGGCCAGCCGCAACCTCGCCCGGATCAGCAACGCCGGCTCGGAGGAATTCGACCACGAATCGGGCGGCAGGCGCTTCACCCCCGTCGTCTACCATCTCAAGGAATGGGTGCAGGGCAACCACACCGTCGCCCGGCGGATCGACGACGACAAGGGCGGCACGATGCGGCTTGGCGCCTATACCGCGGTGCTGGCCGAGGGATCGCTGGCCAGCCGCGTCTATGGCGGCGCGCTGGCCATCGAGGAACGCCACCGCCACCGCTACGAGGTGGACATCCGCTACCGCCAGCAGCTCGAGGAGAAGGGCCTGTGGTTCTCGGGCATGTCGCCCGACGGCCGCCTGCCCGAGATCGTCGAGGTCCGCGACCATCCCTGGTTCATCGGCGTGCAGTTCCACCCCGAGCTGAAGTCGAAGCCCTTCGACCCCGCCCCCCTGTTCCGCGACTTCGTGCGCGCCGCCAAGGAGGTCGAGCGCCTGGTGTGACGCCGGAAGGGGGGAAAGGGGGGCGCGCGCCTCGCGGCGCGCGGGGCCTCGCACCCGGCCCCGGCGGCAGGATCGTGCACGCCGCGAAGGAGGTCTGGCGTCTGCTGTGACGCCGGAAGGGGGAAAGGGGGGCGCGCGCCTCGCGGCGCGCGGGGCCCCGCACCCGGCCCCGGCGGCACGCGAACGAACCGTGACCGGTTCATGAACGAATCCCTAATCGCGGAGCCATGCCCTTGATTTCATTGGCCCCGAAAGGGTGTCCCATCGTGGGACACCCTTTCCGGCCCCCCCCCGCCCGCCGCCGGAACGGGCCCGTTCCGCACCGCAGAAATGCCGAGGGCGCGTGTCGCCACGCGCCCCGCCCCCAGGATCGGCAACCTCGTCAGGTGCCGTGATTATGCCGTAAAGCTGTCCGCGGCGGTCCGCGCGCGGCTGGAGATGAATGTGACCTTCTCGTGGCGGATCGCGTTGCGGATGCGGGCGTCCGCACCCTGTCCCGAAGGCAGTCCGGCCAGTGCGTTCATGCGGCCGAGGCGGGCTTTTTCGATGAGCGAGGTCATGGGGGTCTACTCCGGTGCTGGTGTTCTGCTGTTGCTGGTGTGTCCTTCCAACCGCCACAATCGTTACGCTGAATTAACTTATTCTTCTCAGAAATGTCCGAATTCGGGCGCACCTGTGCAATTCCGGTGTCAAAGCCGTGTTCGAATCTTGACAACCGCAGGTTGTATTTCGTACAGGAACAATTGCCGGTGAATCCGCCGGATTTGATGCCGGAAAGGGGGCATTTTCCCGCGTCGGGGGGCGCGGATCAGCCAATTTTCTGCGCCCGCGAAACGATGTGTTCGCAGCGGGGCGGCTGCGATCTGCCCCTACCCGCCCCGCCGCCTCACATCACCGCGCCCACGGTCCAGGGCACGAATTCGTTGTCGCCAAGCCCCAGCGCCTCGGACTTCGACCGCTCGCCCGATGCCACCGCGAGGATCTTTTCAAGTATTTCCAGACCCTTGTCCTGCAGGCTGCGGCCTTCCGACAGGATGTCGCCGCAGTTGATGTCCATGTCCTCGGGCATCTGGCGGTAGAGCGAATCGTTCGTGGCCAGCTTGATCGTCGGCGCCGGCTTGGAGCCGAAGGCGGATCCCCGGCCCGTGGTGAAGACGACGACCTGCGCCCCCCCCGCGATCTGCCCTGTAGCCGAGACCGGGTCGTAGCCCGGCGTGTCCATGAAGACGAATCCCGGCGCCGTGACCTGTTCGGCATAGTCGTAGAAGGCGGTCAGCGGAGTCGAACCGCCCTTGGCGGCGGCACCGAGCGACTTCTCGAGGATCGTGGTCAACCCCCCGGCCTTGTTGCCGGGGCTGGGATTGTTGTCCATGCTGCCGCCGTTCATCGCCGTGTAGCCTTCCCACCAGCGGATGCAGTCGATCAGCCGCTCGGCCACCCCGGGAGAGGCCGCCCGCCGCAGCAGGAGCTGCTCGGCCCCGTAGATCTCTGGCGTCTCCGACAGGATCGCGGTGCCGCCGAGCCCGACGAGGAGGTCCGAGGCCACGCCGAGCGCCGGGTTCGCGGTGATGCCCGAGAACCCGTCCGACCCCCCGCACTGGAGCGCCACGCGCAGCGCCGAGGCGGGGCAATCCTGCCGGACCGCGCGGTTCACCTCGGGCAGGAGTTCGGCCACCCTGGCCCGGATCGCGGCGATCGTGGCGCGCGTTCCCCCGGTCTCCTGGATCGTCAGGCCGTGGAACCGCCCGGCATTCGCCGCCCCGAAGACCGACTTCATCCGGGCGATCTGCATGACCTCGCAGCCGAGGCCCACGAAGACCGCCGCGCCGACATTGGGATGGGTCGCATGCCCCCAGAGGACCCGCTGCAGGATGTCGAATCCCCGCCCTTCCGCCGCCATCCCGCAGCCGGTGCCGTGGGCAAAGGCGACCACGCCGTCCACATTGGGATAGTCGTCGAGCATCCCCGAGGCCTCGATCTCGAAGGCGGCGCGGCGGATCACCGTGGCCGAGCAGTTCACGGTGGCGCAGAGCGCGATGTAGTTGCGCGTGCCGACCTGCCCGCCGGGCCGGACGTACCCGCGGAAGCTGCGCGGCGCGATCTGCGGGATCGCCGCACGCGCGGCCTCGAGGTCGGCACCGATGCGGTAGTTGCGGTCATGGTCGGAGAAGGCGCAGTTGTGCGTGTGGACATGGGCGCCGGCAGGGATGTCGCCCACCGCGTGGCCGATGATCTGGCCGAACTTCAGGATCTCGGCCCCGTCCGGGATGTTCCGGCGCGCCACCTTGTGCCCCGCCGGCACCGGCGCCGCCAGCGGCACCCCGAGGCGCAGGGGATCGCTTCCCTGGGCCGCACGCTCGGCGAGGATGGCCACGTTGTCGGCCGGATTGAGGATGATGGCGTCGCGCATGGCGGATCCCCCTGGTCACGCCCCCGCGGCGTGGCGGCGCGCAACATAGACCCGCGCCGCGCCGAGGTGGAGACCCCTTGCTAGCCCCCCGCCCCACGGAACCAGGCGACGATCGCGGCGCGTTCGGCAGGCTCCATGAAGGACACGTTCATCGGCGGCATGGCATGGGTCAGGCCGGCCTGCACATAGATGCGCCGCCCCTCGTTGGCGATCTGTTCGCGGGTCTCCAGCAGCACGCCCTTCGGCGCCCAGTGGATGCCGTCGAAGGCGGGCTCGGCGGCATGGCACATCGCGCAGCGCCCCAGGACGATGGACTCCACCTCGTCCATCCCGGCCGCCGCCGCCAGCCGCGCGCCCTGCGGTGTCAGGGGCACCGCCGCCGTCTCCCCGCCCTCTGCGCGGAACAGGGGACGGGACGACAGGAACACGATCAGCAGGAAGATCAGCGCCGTGGCAAGCCAGGTCCAGCGCGGATTGCCTGTGCGCGCATGGTGGCTGTTGAACCAGTGCCGGATCGTCACGCCCATGAGGAAGACGAGGCTGGCGATCAGCCAGTTCCACTGGCTGGCGAAGGCCAGCGGATAGTGGTTCGAGAGCATCAGGAACAGCACGGGCAGGGTAAGGTAGTTGTTGTGCGTGGACCGCTGCTTGGCGATCTTGCCATAGCGCGGGTCGGGGATGCGCCCGGCGATGAGGTCGGCCACGACGACCTTCTGGTTGGGGATGATGACGAGGAACACGTTCGCCGTCATGATCGTCGCCGTGAAGGCCCCGAGATGCAGGAGCGCGGCACGCCCCGAGAATACCTGCGTGTAGCCCCAGGCCATCGCCACCAGGATGGCATAGAGCCCGATCATCAGGCGGGTGTTGTCGTCGCCGAAGCGCGACCTGCAGATCGAATCGTAGAGGACCCAGCCGAGGCCGAGCGAGGCCAGCGAGATGGCGATCGCCTGCCAGACCGGAATGTCGAGCACGCCGGGATCGACGAGGTAGAGGTCAGCCCCGAGATAGTAGACGAGGACCAGCATGGCGAAGCCGGACAGCCAGGTCGCGTAGCTTTCCCACTTGAACCAGGTCAGGTCGGCGGGCATCCGGTCGGGTGCCACGAGATACTTCTGGATGTGATAGAAGCCGCCGCCATGGACCTGCCAGGCCTCGCCGTCCGCGCCGCTTTCGAGCGCCCGGTCGCGGTGGAGACCGAGGTCGAGCGCGATGAAGTAGAAGGACGAACCGATCCACGCGATCCCCGTGATGACATGCGTCCAGCGGACCGCGAATTCCAGCCATTCGGACAGGACGATGAAGTCGTACATGCGGGTTCTCCTCGGGACCGCCGGCCGGGCACAGCCTAGGGCCGGCGCGGCCTTCCGGCCAGCGAAGGGAATTGCCTAGGACTTTCAGGCTTTGCGCGATAATCTCGGCGCCCCGGCATGACCGCCGGAACCGCGCCGTCAGGGGTCCCATGTCCTACGTCGCCAACATCCGCATGTTCGTGCGGGTCTACGAACTGGGCAACATGAGCGCGGCCGCCCGCGACCAGCGGACCTCGCCCGCCGTCGCCTCGGCCCGCATCGCCGAGCTCGAGAAGCATCTCGGGGTGCGCCTATTCAACCGGACGACGCGCCAGCTTCAGCCCACCGAGAACGGCCGCATCTTCTACGAGGGGGCGCTGGCCATCCTCGACGCGGTGGAGCAGGCCGAGGCGGCGGTGATGAACGCGACGGCCAGCCCGCGCGGTACCGTCTTCGTGGCCGCCCCGCTGGGCATCGGGCGGCGCTTCATCGCGCCGCATGTTCCCGCCTTCAAGGACGCCTATCCGCTGATCGACATCCGCCTGCGCCTGTCGGACCGGCGGATCGACCTGACGGCCGAGGGACTCGACCTTTCGGTGGCCTTCGGCCCCTTCGAGGACAGCTCGCTGAAGGTTCGCGCCATCGCCGACTGTCCGCGCGTCCTGTGCGCCTCGCCCGCCTACATCGCGCGGCGCGGCATGCCCGCGGATGGCGAGGCGCTCGTCGCCCAGCGGCACGACTGCCTGAACCTGCGCTTCCCCGGGGCGACCGAATTCCGCTGGACCCTGATGACGCCCGAGGGCCCGCGCCGTTTCGAGATCGGCGGCCCCTTCGAGTCGGACGACGGCGACGTGCTGACGGGCTGGGCCCTCGACGGGCGCGGCATCGTGCTGAAGCCGGTCTTCGAGATCGCCGAGCACCTGCGGGCGGGCCGGCTCGTCCCGGTTGCCACGGCCACCCCGCCCCTGCCAACGTCGCTGGCCTGCCTGACACCCCACCGCAAGCTCAAGGACCCGAAGGTGGCGCTGTTCAGCGACTTCATGGTGGCGCGCTGCCGGGCCGATCTGGCGGCGGCGACCGAAGGCCTCGACGCGGCGTGGCTTCAGCTGCCGCGATAGGTCGAATAGCCGTAGGGCGACAGAAGGAGCGGCACATGGTAATGCGCCGGCTCCGCCATGCCGAACCGGATCGGCACCTCGTCGAGGAACAGGGGCTCCGCCCCGGCCTGGCCCGTCGCCCGCAGATAGTCGCCGGCACGGAAGACCAGCTCGTAGAGGCCGGTCGCGAACCGGCCTGCCGGCAGGATCGGGCCGTCCGTCCGGCCGTCAGCGTTGGTCACGGCCTCGGCGATCCTGCGGTGGCTGTTGCCGGAGACGCGGTAGAGAAGGATCCGCATGCCGGCGGCCGGGCAGCCGCGTGCGGTGTCGAGGACATGGGTCGTCAGGTAGCCTTCGGCCACGGCCGTCACTCCCTTGGATGCGTGCACGGCCAGTCTGGCGCAAAGGCGCGCGGGAATCGATCCGGGCCGGGTGCAGCAGCACCTTCAGCGCTTTCTTGATAGAATCCGCCGGGGCGGGATGCTTAGACTTCACCCGCAAGACCCCGAGGAGGCCTCGTGAACCGCTATCCCCGCGACATGATCGGCCATGGCGCCGCCCCGCCCGACGCGGACTGGCCGGGCGGTGCGCGCATCGCGATCAGCCTTGTGCTGAACTACGAGGAAGGGGGCGAGAACTGCATCCTGCACGGCGACCCCGCCTCCGAGGCCTTCCTGTCCGAGATCATCGGCGCGCAGCCCTGGCCGGGGCAGCGGCACTGGAACATGGAGTCGATCTACGACTACGGGGCCAGGGCGGGGTTCTGGCGGCTGCACAGGCTGCTCGGCGGGCTGCCGGTGACCGTGTTCGGCGTGGCGACGGCGCTGGCGCGGGCGCCCGAGCAGGTGCGCGCCATGCAGGCCGCGGGGTGGGAGATCGCCAGCCACGGCCTGAAATGGATCGAGCATCGCGACATGCCCGAGGCCGAGGAGCGCGCGGCCATCGCCGAGGCGATCCGGCTGCACACCGAGGTCACCGGGTCGCGGCCGGCGGGATGGTATACCGGGCGCTGTTCGGCCAACACGGTGCGCCTGACCGCCGAGCAGGGCTTCGACTGGATCAGCGATGCCTATGACGACGACCTGCCCTACTGGATCCGGGCGGGCGAGCGCGACCAGCTCGTGATCCCCTATACGCTCGACGCCAACGACATGCGCTTTGCGACCGCGCAGGGGTTCAACACGGGCGAGCAGTTCTTCGCCTACCTGCGCGATACCTTCGACTGCCTCTACGCCGAGGGCGCCGCCGGGGCGGCGAAGATGATGTCGGTCGGTCTGCACTGCCGGCTGGCCGGCAGGCCGGGGCGCCTGGTGGGGCTGAAGCGGTTCATCGAGCATGCGCGCGCCCACGAGGGCGTCTGGTTCGCCACCCGCGGCCAGATCGCCCGGCACTGGCAGGCGCGCCATCCGCCGCACCGCCGGGAACGGCCGTCGGAAATGGACAGGGAGACCTTCCTTTCGCGGTTCGGCGGCGTCTACGAACATTCGCCCTGGGTGGCCGAGCGCGCCTTCGAGGGCGAACTCGGGCCCGTGCACGACACCGCCGCCGGCCTCGCCTCGGCGCTGGCGCGGGCCTTCCGGCGGGCCACGGAGGCCGAACGCCTTGCGGTCCTGCGTGCCCATCCCGACCTCGCGGGCAGGCTTGCCGCGGCACGGCGGCTGACCGCCGAATCGACCTCCGAACAGGCCAGCGCGGGGCTGGACGCCCTGACCGATGCGGAACGTGCCGAATTCGCGCGGCTGAACGAGGCCTATGTCGCCCGCCACGGCTTTCCCTTCATCATCGCCGTGCGCGACCACACGAAGGCCTCGATCCTCGCCGCCTTCCGCCGGCGGCTGGACCAGGACAGCGCCGCAGAATTCGCCGAGGCCTGCCGCCAGGTCGAACGCATCGCCGAACTCAGGATAGGGACACTCCTTCGATGACGGGCTATTTCGCGCCGCAGGGCGGGCTGCCGCCGCAGAACGCCCTGCATACCGGGCGGGCGGTCTTCACCGAGGCCTATGCGGTCATCCCGCGCGGCTGCTTTTCCGACATCGTGACCAGCCTGCTGCCGGGCTGGACGGGCACCCGCGCCTGGATCGTCGCCCGGCCGATGACCGGCTTCGCCGAGACCTTCTGCCACGCCCTGATGGAGGTCGGCCCCGGCGGCGGGTCCCTTTCGCCCGAGCCCGATCCGGGGGCGGAGGCGGTGATCTTCGTCACCGCGGGCGAGATCTGGCTGGAGTTCGACGGGGCCGGCCGCGCCCTCGGCCCGGGGGGCTATGCCTGGCTTCCGCCCGGTCTGGGCTGGACCCTGCACAACGGGACCGACCACCCCGCACGCTTCCACTGGCTGCGGAAGATCTACGAGCCTGCGCCGGGCACGGCGGTGCCCGCCCCCTTCATCACCTCGGATGCGGAAGTCGCCCCCGTGGCCATGCCCGGCACCGACGGCGTCTGGGCGACGACGCGCTTCGTCGATCCCGACGATCTGGGTCACGACATGCATGTCAACATCGTCACCTTCCGGCCGGGCGGGCGCATCACCTTCGAGGAGACGCATGTGATGGAGCACGGGATCTACGTCCTTCAGGGACGGGCGGTCTACCGGCTCAACCGCGACTGGGTCGAGGTCGAGGCGGGCGACTACCTCTGGCTGCGCGCCTTCTGCCCGCAGGCCTGCGTCGCGGCCGGGCCGGAGCCATTCCGCTACCTTCTCTACAAGGACGTCAACCGTCACCCGCGGCTGCGCGGCCCGGGCGCGTTCGGCCGGTGAGGCCTGCGTGACGCGCCGCGACCTGCCGGTCGAGCCGCTGACGGCGGCCGCCTTCGCGGCCTTCGGCGACGTGCTCGAGGCCGAGGGGCCGCCCGACCGGATCATCAATGCCGGGCTCTGCGGGCGATGGCACGACCGGGCGCGGCTCGACTTCGGCGACGGACGGGCGGGCCTTTCGGTCTTCGACGCGGTGCCCCGGCGGCTGCCGCTGGTCCTCGACCTCGTCGAGCGGCATCCGATGGGTTCGCAGGCCTTCGTCCCGCTTTGGCCGGCCCCGTTCCTCGTGATCGTCGCCCCGGACGAAGGCGGTCAGCCGGGGCGGCCGCGCGCCTTCCTCACGGCGCCGGGGCAGGCGGTGAACCTGCTGCGCGGCTCTTGGCACGGCGTCCTGACACCGCTTGCGGCGCCCGGCCGCTTCGTCGTCATCGACCGGATCGGGCCGGGTCCCAATCTCCAGGAGTTCGTCTACCGCCGGCCCTGGACGGTTCGAAGGGACTGATCCCGCAGGCGGCCCCCTTCCGGTTCCCCGGGGTGCAGCCTTCCCTTGCGGGCCGGGCAGTCGGCCTGCGCCTGCGGGGCCCAGCCGCGCATGCCCTCGCCTGCGCCCGTGCGGCCGCTCTGCGGCCGGCGTGGCGCCGCCACCCCGCCTCCGCGACCGAGCCCGCCGCCCGTCCGCGCGCCGCCTTCCTCCGTCGCGGCGTCCGGAGGCTGCGTCCGGAGGCGGCGCCCGGGCGCGACGTCCGGCCGCAGCACCCGGGCGCGGAGTCACCCTCCGGCCCGCGCCATCGGCGCGCCGCAACCTCCGGCGGCCCGGGTCGTGCCCGCCCGGCCGCACCGGGCGCGCAGGCTGTGGCGCCGGGGGCGGGCGAAGCGCCCTCAGGCAGCGGCCAGGATGGCCGCGATCCGACCGGCCGCCCGCCCGTCGCCATAGGGCGAACGGCCGGTGATCATGCGGGCCCGCGCCCGCGGATCCCTGAGCAGGCTTCCTGCCGCCGCGCGGATCGCTGCGGGCCGGGTCCCGACCAGGCGGGCGACCCCGGCGGCCACGGCCTCCGGCCGCTCCGTCGTCTCGCGCAGCACGAGGACCGGGACACCAAGGGCCGGCGCCTCCTCCTGCACCCCGCCGGAATCGGTGAGGATCAGGTAGGAGGCCCGCATCGCCGCAACGAAGTCGGCATAGCCGAGCGGCGCCACCAGGCGCACCCTCGGGTGGCCGCCCAGCCTGTCGCGGATCGCCGGGCCCACGGCGGGGTTCGGATGGACGGGCAGCAGGACCCCGCAGTCCGGATGCTCCTCCAGAAGGCCGGCGATGGCCTCGAGGATGCGGGCGAGCGGCGGGCCGAAATTCTCCCGCCGGTGCAGCGTGGCCAGGATCTGACGCGGTGCGAAGGGGGCCGCTGCGGCCGGGTCGGCGGGGGCCGGCGCCTGCAGCAGCGCATCGATCACCGTGTTGCCGGTGACGTGGACGCGGTCGGGCGCGATGCCCTCGGCCAGAAGTGCGGCCGCCGCGCCCTCGGTCGGCGCGAAGTGCCAGCGCGCCATGGGCGCCACCAGGACACGGTTCAGCTCCTCGGGGAAGGGGGCCGACAGGTCGCCCGTGCGCAGGCCGGCCTCGACATGGCCGAAGGGCACGCCGCGGTAGAAGGCCGCCAGCGCCGTCGCGAGGACGCTCGTCGTGTCGCCCTGGGCAAGCACCGCATCGGGCGCCTCGCGCGCGATCGCGGCATCCAGCCCCTCGACAAGGCGTGCGGTCAGCGCCCCGAGGCCCTGACCCGGGCGCATGACGTCGAGATCGGCATCGGGCACGATGCCGAAGGTGGTGAGGACCTGGTCGAGCATCTCGCGGTGCTGTGCCGTCGCCAGCACGCGCACGTCGAAGCGCGGGTCGGCCCGCAGGGTGCGGATCACCGGCGCCATCTTGATCGCCTCGGGCCGGGTGCCGAGGACGCAGAGCACGCGCAGGGTCATGCCGCGGCCCTCCCGTCATCCGCCGCGGCCCCCGGCCGCGGGGCCGTTGCCGCGCCAGTTGCCCCGCCAGTTGCCCCGTCCGTTGCCGCGCCCGGTGCCCCGCCGTGTGCGCCGCCCGGTGCCGCGCCCGGTGCCCCGGCATGCGCCCGGTCCGGTGCACCGACATGCGCCCCGCAGGTTTCCCCCCGCGGGCCGGTGCCCCGCCCGTCGCCGGGTCCGGCGTCCGGCTTCGTGCCGCTTCCGCCGCCCCGTCCCGTGCCCGGCCCGGCGCCCTCCGGACCCGCGGAATGCCGGCCGTTCCGGCCCGGGGCCTCTCCGCCCTCCGGCGCCGCGCCTTGCCGCCCGTTCCGCGCCGTCCCCGGGCCCTCTTCCGCTGCGTCGCAGGGCCGGGCGCGGGCCGGATCGCCCATTGCCGCGTCCCGGCCCGCGTCCCCGGCGGAAAGCAGGGCCGCGGCCGCGGCGCAGAGCGCGCTGTCCTGGGCATTGGCCTCGGCCAGGCGTCCGGCCAGCGCCTCGCCGAGCATGCGTGTCAGCTCGGCGCGCCGCTCCTCCGGCGAGAGCCGGCGATCATCGGTGGCGTTGCGCCGCAGGTCCGCGGGCCGGACGAGGGAGAGACCGTGGCCGGCGGCCTTTGCCGCGATGCGGGCGAGGTCGTCGTCGAAATGCTCGGTCCGGCCGAGCAGAACCACCGAGCGCAGGTTCGCAAGCGCCCGGTCGAGGTCGTACTCGATGCCCCAGGGCCGCCGGACGAGGGCCGGCCGGCAGCGCGGTGCGGCGCCGAGGTGGCGGGTCTGCGCGTTCGAGACATGGACGACCTCGTCGGGGTCGTCGAGGGAATGACGCACCCAGTCCGCCAGTCCCATGCGCCGCGCCGCAGCCGCCGTGGCCGTGCCATCGTCGGCCAGCCGCTTGAAGCGCCAGATCGACGCCACGCGCAGGAGCGGGTCGCGCAGGAACAGGGCCGGCAGCACGCGGTAGCCGACCCCCTCGGGCGCAGGCAGGTGGATCTGGTGCGACGAGAAGGCGACGGCCTCGCGTTTGCGGGTGATGATCCGGTCAAGCTGTTCCTGGTCGATCGTGAAGAAGGGAAAGGGACCGTCGAAGGCGATGTGCCTGTTGCCGAACGAGGCCGACAGGACATGGTCGAAGGCCGTGCCCGCATTCTTGAAGATGTGGTAGTGGCAGATGACCGTGCGCGTCATGCCGCCACTCCGATGCGGTCGGGCGGTCGCACGTCCCGGTGCCGGTGCGGGGTCCACGGGCCCCAGCGGCCCTCGAAGATCTGCCGGTTGCGGGCGAAGAGGCGGGCGCGCGCCTCCGCGCCAAGCGCCTCGAAGCTTGCCGAGAGGTGGTGGTGGACGAAGGCGTCCTCGGCCAGCGCGCAGCTGAAGCCCATGGCCCTTATGGTCCGGCAGTGGTCGTCGTCCTCGAACATGCCGGTCCCGTAGATCTCCGGCAGCGGCCCGAAGCGCGCCAGGTCGGCGGCGCGGAACATCACGCAGAAATAGGCGCAGACCTCGACCTCGGTCCAGGTGCCGCGATAGCCCCTGACCAGCCGACGGGCCGCCTGTCGCATGCCGGCGATGTCGCCGTAGGCGACGGGCACCTGCGCCTCGTTGCCGATCCGGTTCGTCAGCGGTCCGACGACCCCGATCCGGGGGTTCCGCTGCAGGTGGCGCAGCATGGCGGCGATCGCCCCCTCCGGCACGAAGGTGTCGCTGTTGAGCAGGAGCACGAAATCGCCCCGCGCCGCCGCTATCCCGAGATTGTTGCCGGCGGCGAAGCCGAGGTTGCGTGGCGCCTCGACAAGGCGGACGGCAGGGAAGCGCGAGAGCCCCCGGCGCAGCGCCGCGAGATCCGCGGGGTCCGATGCGTTGTCGACCACGATGATGTCGAGCCGCGGATAGGCGGGCCTTTCGCCGGCCAGCGATTCCAGCGCTGCGAGTGTCAGGTCCGGACGGCCGTGCGACAGGATCACCGCGGAGACGAGCGGCACGTCGAGGACGTGGTCGAGGAAATCGGCGGCGCGGGCGGCCCAGGTGTTGGCGGCGGCATAGGCCTCGAGACGGGCCACGAAGGCCGGATCCCGGCCTGCAGCCGCAGCGGCGCGCAGACCGGCGGCGAAGTCCGCCGGCGCCCCGGCACGGAAGACGAGGTCCCCGGCCCGGTCGAGCTCCGGCAGCGCGGTGGCCACGGTGGGCCGGCCGGCGGCGCAATGTTCGTAGAACTTCACCGGATCGCAGGCACGGATGATGGGCAGCAGACGGAAGGGGATGGTCATGACATCCATGGCCGCGATGAAGCCGGGCACATCCGCATAGGGGATCTCGCCATGGAGGGTGACATTGGGCAGGTCCCCCAGGCGCAGGGCGTCGGGTGCCGTGACCGCGCCGCAGAGATGGAAGGCGATGTCCGGGCACAGCCGGGCGGTCGCCGCTAGGAGATCGACATCGAACCATTCGGCGATCGCGCCCACATAGCCTGCCTTCAGGGCGGGGCCGGACGGGCCTTCCTGCGCCGCTGGCAGCCAGGCCGGGACGGGGACCGCGCCGCCCCTCCGCAGCCGGAAGGCCGCCGGATCGACCGCATTCCGGACGAGGCGCACATCGCCGGCCCGTCCGGCATGCTTGCCTTCGAGCCATGCGGAGGACACGACGATGCGGTCACAGCCCGCGGCCAGCTCCGCCTCGGCCTCGAGCACATGCGGTTCGGTATTGGCGAAGCCCGCGATCTCGTCCATGCAGTCGAGGACAAGCCGGTTGTCGCCGCCGAGATGGCGGAGGAAGGGCCACCAGAACGGATGCTGGACGACGACAAGCCGCTCTGGCGTCGTGCCGGCGCGGTCGCAGAAGGCATCGAACCGGTCGAGGAAGTCGCGCGTCTGCTCTGGTGTCGGGCGGCCCGTATAGGGGGCGGGAAAGCCCGCCGGGCCGGCGCCGAGGCGCAGCACGAAAAGCCCCTCGTCGATGCCGCGCAGGTCGGTGCCGCCGGTCCCCGACTGCATCTCGACATAGAAGACGCGGTGACCGCGGCGGGCGAATTCCCGGGCGAGGTGCTGCGGGCGCTGCACCCGGAAGTCCCAGTCGATGATCGCGAAGACGAATATGTCGGGCGGCCCCGACGGATCGGCCGGGCGGACTGCGGCGGCGCCGGGATGCGCCGGCTGCGGCGGGGGCAGCGGCACATGGGCGAGCGCTGCGGGGATCGCGTCCGGATTAGGCACGATGCGCTTCAGCCGCTCTACCGCGGGGGCGGGAAGACAGAGGCGCAGGCCGCGCCCCGCGGCCCGGTAGACCTTCCTGTAGGCCGGCCGCAGCACGGTCAGCCGCTCCGCGCGGTAGCGCATCTCGGTCTCCTCCAGAAGGCGGCGCAGCGAGTCGCGCTCGGCCCGCACCGCGTCGATCTCGCCGCGCAGGGAAGCGATCTCGCCGGTCAGCGCCGTCGCTTCCTGCCGGCAGACGGCAAGCGCCCCGACTGCGGCATCCTGCCCGGCCAGGGCCGCGTCCCGTGCGGCCGCCGCGGCATCGCGCTCGGCCAGGGCCGCATCGCGCTCGGCCTGGGCCGCATCGCGCTCGGCCTTCCTCGCCGCCTCGGCCGAAGCGCGGGCCGCCTCGGCGACGGCGGCCCGCGCCTCGCCGGCTGCGAGCAGCCCCAGGACCCGGTCGCGCTGCGCCTCGGTGCGGCGCAGGGTTCCCTCCAGCGCACGGTAGTCGCGTGCAACGCCCCGCAGGCGCTGCGCCTCGGCATCGCGCTGCCGTTCGGTCGCCGCAAGCTGCCGCGCCAGGCGCCGGGCCGTCGCCTCGGCCCCGGCGGCGCGCGCGCTGGCTGCCTGCCCCTCCTGCGCCAGCCGGTGGGCGAGCCCTTGGGCGTCGAGGATTCGCCCCGACGCGGTCCGGGCCGCCGCGATGGCGGCGGCGCCCGCGGCCTCGACGGCACGGCCGGCATCGGCCAGGACGTCCTCCGGCGGCGCCCCCCCGTCACGTGCGGCGTCCCGCACTGCCTCGAACAGGGCACGGGCCACCGCGCCGGCCTCTCCCGGCAGGGGGTCCGCCGGCTCCGGCCCGGCCGCGGGCGCGAAAAGGCTGCGCACGGCCGTGGCGGCACGGTCCGGGCGCGCGGCGATCCCGCAGCGCGGGAAGGCCGCGGACAGGGCAGCCCCTGGGTCCGCCGCCCAGTCGGGATAGATGAGGACGGCCCGCGGCAGCCCGGCCGAGGCGCGGAAGGCCGCGATCGTCTGGATCGTCCACATCACGGCGCAGAGNCCGGAGGGCAGTCCGTCGCGCCGGCCCAGCGACCGTGCCACCTCGGCCGGGTCCCGGACGGTGATCAGGCAGCGCGGCGCCATGCCGGCGGCCGCGACCACCCGCCGCCAGACCGGCAGGGTGAAGGCGAGACGCGGGTCCTTGATGCAGATGCGCCCTGCCCGGCCGAAGGACTGCCGCAGCGCCGCAACGGCGGCCTCCTCCGTTGCCCCCCCGGTCCGGGCGATCGCTGCGGGCGGGGAAGTCTCGTCCTCCGCCGGCGGGACGATGCGGTCCCAGCCGTGCCCCCTTTCGCCGAGCCAGCTGTCGTTGAATGCGACGACCGCAGCCGGTTCGAAATGGCCCTTCGGGTTGTCGTCCTGCGGCCCGGCCATGTCGCGCGGCAGCCGGTAGCCGAAGGCAGGCGCGCAGCTGGCCAGGAACGAGGTGCCGCTGCGATGCATGCCGAGGATGAAGAGCACATCGCCCCGCCGGCTTCCCCCCGGCGCCCTGCTGCCGCGCCGTCCGGCCGCCTCCCCGGCGCGCTCCCGGCCGGTGGCCGCTGCCTCGCCGGGCCGCGGGCCCGTCGCACGGGCCGTCATTGCGCCACCGCCGGGGTCCGGGCACCCTCTGCCCAGTGCCGCCCCGCAAGCGCAAGGCAGGTTGCCCGCAGGGCCTCCTCCTCGCCGGCGTCCAGCCGCTCGCGCAGCAGCCGCAGCATCGCGGCGACCTCGATCTCGCTGGGGACAGGCTCGAAGGCCCTGCGCAGGCCCGCCGCGCCTTCGACCGGCTCTCCGGGCCAGTCGGGCAGGTCCTCGCAGAGCTTCTCGCCCGGGCGCAGACCGGTGAAGGTGATCGCCGGGCGCGCCTTCGGCGAACCGGGCGCCCCGTGCCCGGCCTCCTCGATCAGCCGTTCGGCCAGATCCAGGATGCGCACGGGCGGTCCCATGTCGCGCATGAAGGTCTCTCCCCCCGACATGCGGCTTCCCGCATGCAGCAGCAGGGCCGTCGCCTCACGCATGGTCATGAAGTAGCGCTCCGCCCGGGGATGGGAGACGGTGACCGGACCGCCGCGGGCGATCTGGTCGCGCAGCAGCGGAACCACCGACCCCGAGGATCCGATCACGTTGCCGAAACGGACGACCGCGGTGCGCGGGGCGCCGGGACGACGCGCGAGATCCATCGCCGCAAGTTCGGCCAGGCGTTTCGTCGCGCCCATCGCGCCGGCCGGGCGGACCGCCTTGTCCGTCGAGACGAGGACGAACCGGCCCACCCCGGCCTCCCGTGCCTGACGCAGCAGGCCGAGCGTGCCGAAGACGTTGGTCGCAACCCCGACGGCGACATTCGCCTCGACCAGCGGGACATGCTTGCAGGCGGCGGCGTGGAAGACGATGTCCGCGCCCCAGCCGAGCGCCCGCGCAACCGGGCGGCCGTCGCAGACCGAGCCGAGGACCGTCTCGACCCGCAGGGACGAGGGCGCGGCCGCGGCGAGCGCGCGCCCGGCCGAAAAGAGGGCACCCTCCGCATGATCGAGAAGGACGATCCGCGACGGGGCCAGGCGGACGAGCCGCAGCGCCAGCGCCGACCCGATCGAGCCGCCGCCCCCGGTGATGAGGACGGATCGGCCGCGGTACCAGGACGAGGTCGACGGGCCGAGGTCGTCATCCGCCCTGTCGGGAGGCGATCCACCCGCCTCACCCGCCGGATCATCGGGCATCCGGCCGATCCGCCGGCCGAAATCATCTGCCCCCTCCGCCCAGCCCGTGGCGTTGCGCATCCAACTCTCTCCGCGATCAGTTCTTGACCCGCCGCCCGATTCAACGGCCTGTTCCGTGAATGTTCACAGACTTTCCTGCGATCGGGTTAAGCCGGACCCGCCGATGCGACAGCCGCCTGCAGAATCGGCGGAACGGCAGGGACGATCGCCCCGACACGGTGCCGGCGAGGATCAGCAGGTCCAGCGCCAGCCCGGGCCGGGCACGGCGGAGCCCGTCGAGCCGCGCCTTGGCGGGAAGGCAGCGACGCGCATAGACCTCCTCGGCGGAGGCCTGCGATGACACGTCGGAAAGCAGGGCGGCCTCGCGCGTGCGGAACACCAGCGAGGCGAGGCCCGTCAGCCCCGGCCGTTCCGCGAGGACCCGCGCGTAGACCTGCGGGTGGCGGGCCACGACCGAGGGCAGGGGCGGGCGCGGGCCGACGAATCCCATGTCGCCGCGCAGGATGTTGAGGATCTGCGGCAGCTCGTCGAGGTGGCTGCGCCGGAGGAACCGGCCCAGCGGCGTGACGCGCGATGCCTTGTGGCCGCCGGTCACCCCTTCCCCGCCGCCTTCCGCCGGATCGGGCCGCATCGTGCGGAACTTCAGGAGCGTGAAGATGCGCCCGCCGGTGGTCACCCTGTCCGACCGGTGGAGCACCGGCCGCCCGTCGGCGAGAAGCACCGCAAGGGCGATGGCGGCGCAGAGGAGCGCGGCCGGTGCGAGAAGGACCGCGGCCAGCGCCAGATCGAGGCTTCGCGCCCGCAACGGCGCGCCGCGGAATGCGCGGTCGTCCATGATGGCCCCCTGCCCGGCCACCGGCCGGTCGTCGCGCCGAGATTGCGGCAGGCGTGGCTAAGGCGGCGTAAAGCGGCCCCGTTGCCTTGCGCTGCGGGAACGGCCATGATCCCCGCCGCACTGGGGAGAGGGCATGCGCAAGTTCCTGGTCGTGCTGGACGACAGCCGAGAATGCCTGAACGCGATGCGGTTCGCCGCGCTTCGGGCAGCCCATACCGGGGCCGGGGTCAAGATCCTGTCGGTGATCCCGTCGGAGGAGTTCCAGGGCTTCCTCGGGGTGGCCGACATCATGCGGGCCGAGGCGCGGGAGCGGATCGAGGCGCATTTCGAGGTCTTCGCCAAGTGGATGCGCGACCGCCACGGGGTGAACCCCGAGCTGGTCATCCGCGAGGGCGAGCCGGTGGCCCAGATCCTGGCGCTGATCGCCGAGGATCCCGAGATCGGCGTCCTGGTCCTTGGCGCGGGCACCGACAAGTCCGGGCCCGGACCGCTGGTCACGGCGATGAGCCGTTCGGCCGGAACGCTGCCGATCCCGATCACCATCGTGCCCGGCGAGATCTCGAAGGAGCGGCTGGAGGAGATCACCTGAGGGGGCCGGAACGGGGCCGGACAGGGCCGCGGGAGGGGTGTCCCACAATGGGACACCATGTCAACCCATTGATATTGCTGGTGTGAATGATTCGGCTTTACCATCCGTTCATCAATCCGAATCGATCGCCCGCCCGCCGTGCGCCGCCGGCGCCAGTCTGGAACCGTTCCAATCCTTGACTTCGCGTCGACCGGGGCGCATATCCGACAGGAACGGTCGGAGACAGCCATGTTCATCCAGACGGAAGCCACGCCGAACCCCGCGACGCTGAAGTTCCTGCCCGGTCAGACGGTGCTGGAGGTCGGCACGGCCGACTTCCCGAATGCCGAGGCGGCGGCGAAATCCCCGCTGGCGCGGCGCATCTTCGCCGTCGAGGGCGTCACGGGCGTGTTCTTCGGGTCCGACTTCGTGACCGTGACCAAGGCGGACGCGATCATGTGGGAACATGCCAGGCCGGCGATCCTTGGCGCGATCATGGAGCATTTCCAGTCGGGCGCGCCGGCCATCGAGGGCGAGGCCGCCGGCGGCCATGTCGCCCACGAGGGCGAGGACAGCGACATCGTGCGCCAGATCAAGGACCTGCTGGACACCCGCGTCCGCCCGGCGGTGGCGCAGGACGGCGGCGACATCACCTTTCACGGCTTCGACCGCGGCGTCGTCTACCTGCACATGCAGGGCGCCTGCGCGGGCTGCCCGTCCTCGACCCTGACGCTGAAGATGGGGATCGAGAACCTGCTGCGGCACTACATCCCCGAGGTCACGGAGGTCAGGCCCGTTGCCGCCTGACCCGACGATCCTTGCCTTCGACACGTCGGCCGCGCACTGCGCGGCCGCTTTGCTTTCGGAAGGGCGCATCGTCCGGTCGCAGACCGAGTCGATGCCGACCGGGCAGGCCGAACGCCTGATCCCCATGCTGGAGGAGGTGCTGGCCGCGGCCGGCCTGTCCTGGCGCGGGATCGATGCGATCGCCGTGGGCACCGGCCCCGGCAACTTCACCGGCCTGCGCATCGCCGTGGCCGCGGCGCGCGGCTTCGCCCTGGCCCTGGGCATCCCGGCGGTCGGCGTCTCGGCCTTTCGCGTGATGGCAGCGCAGGCGCAGCGACCGGAGGGGGCCGGCGGGGCGGCGGGCCCGCTTCTCGTCACGCTGGCCGGCCCGCGCGGGGCGCTTCATGCCGCGCCAGTCGCCCTGGCGGCGGGGGCGGCCGGCGGCGCGGCCGTGGCCGAGGCGGGCGCGCCCTTCCTTCTGGATCCCTCGGCCCCGGCATTGCCGGCGGGCCTGTTGCCGGTGCGCGTCGCGGGCACCGCGGGCCGGGCGGTCGGGGCGGCGCTGGGCCTGCCCGGCGAGGACCTGCCCGAGATCGCGGATGCCGGCATCATCGCCCGGCTCGCCGCGGCGAGGCTGGCGACGGGCGACCCGGTCCCCCGCCCTGCCCCGCTTTATGTCCGGCCCGCCGATGCCGCGCCGCCGTCGCAGCCGCCGCCGGTGATCCTGCCGTGACCCCGCAGACGCTGGCGCGCCTGCATGCCGCCTGCTTCACCTTTCCGCGGCCCTGGAGCGAGGCCGAGTTCGCGGCCCTGCTTGGCGATCCCACCGTCAGGCTGGTCGCGGCCGGGGGCGGCTTCCTCTTGGGGCGGGTGGTCGCCGGCGAGGCCGAGATCCTGACCCTGGCCGTCCTGCCCGCGATGCGGCGCCGGGGCATCGGCCGCGATCTTCTGGCGCGCTTCCTGGACGCGGCGGCCGCCGAAGGCGCGGAACGGGCCGTCCTCGAGGTGGCCGAGACCAACGCCGCCGCCCGCGCGCTCTATCGCGGGGCGGGCTTTGTCGAGGCGGGCCGCCGCCGGGGCTATTTCGCCCGCCCGGACGGGGCGCGCGAGGATGCGCTGGCGCTTTCCCGCCGGCTTGGCGGGCAGCCCTGACCGGAAGGTCAAAATCCTTGCGCGGGACCGCAAGAATCCTGTTGACCGGCCCGGCACCCTTGGCCCTAATCGGCGCGATCCGACAGAGATCGCCCCGCCCTGAACGGCGGGCGGCACGCCGCGAGGCGGCCTGATAAACACGAACCGGGAGATTTCCATGAGCCTGATGACGAAACTTCTCGGCGCCGCCGCGTCGCTGGCGCTGACCGCCGCGGCCGCGGTCGCCGATCCGGCGATCATCTTCGACCTCGGCGGCAAGTTCGACAAGTCGTTCAACGAGGCCGCCTACAACGGCGCCAAGCGCTGGGCCGAGGAGACGGGCGGCACCTTCAAGGAGCTTGAGATGCAGTCCGAGGCGCAGCGCGAGCAGGCGCTGCGGCGGCTGGCGGAATCGGGGGCGAACCCGGTCGTCATGACGGGCTTTGCCTTCGGCGACGTGCTGAACACGGTGGCCCCCGACTTTCCCGACACCAAGTTCGCGATCATCGACATGGTCGTGGACCAGCCCAACGTGAAGTCGGTCGTCTTCACCGAGGACCAGGGCAGCTACCTTGTCGGCATGCTGGCGGCCATGGCCTCGAAGACCGGCACGGTGGGCTTCGTCGGCGGCATGGACATCCCGCTGATCCGCCGCTTTGCCTGCGGCTATGCGCAGGGCGTCAAGGCCGTGAATCCCGATGCCAAGATCGTCGCCAACATGACCGGCACGACGCCGGCCGCCTGGAACGACCCGGTGAAGGGGGCCGAGCTTGCCAAGGCGCAGAAGGCGCAGGGCGCGGATGTCATCTATGCCGCCGCGGGCGGCACGGGCATCGGCGTGCTGCAGGCGGCGGCCGACGAGGGGATCCTCTCGATCGGCGTCGATTCCAACCAGAACTACCTGCATCCCGGGCAGGTCCTGACCTCGATGATGAAGCGGGTGGACAACGCCGTCTACGAGGCCTTCAAGGAAGGCGTGGACATGAAGCCCGGCGTCAACGTCATGGACCTGAAGGCGGGCGGCGTGGACTATGCGCTGGACGAGAACAACGCATCCCTCATCAGCGACGAGATGAAGGCGAAGGTCGACGAGGCCAAGGCCAAGATCATCTCGGGCGAGATCAAGGTCCACGACTACATGTCGGACGAGACCTGCCCGGCGCTGACCTTCTGACATGGCCCTGACGGGTATGTGCTGACATGGCCCTGACGGGCCTTGCGGGGCGGCATTCCGATGCCGCCCCGGCAGACGTGCCGCCGGCGATCGAGCTGCGCGGGATCTCGAAGGCATTCGGGCCGGTCCAGGCCAACCGGAACATCTCGATCCGGGTCGGCAAGGGCACGATCCACGGCATCATCGGCGAGAACGGCGCGGGGAAATCGACGCTGATGTCGATACTCTACGGCTTCTACCGGGCGGATGCGGGCGAGATCCTGATCAACGGGCGGCCGACCTCCATCCCCAACAGCCAGGCGGCGATCCGCGCCGGGATCGGCATGGTGTTCCAGCACTTCAAGCTGGTGCACAACTTCTCGGTCGTCGAGAACGTGATCCTCGGGGCCGAGGACGGGGCGCTCCTGCGGCCCTCGGTGGACAGGGCGCGGCGGCTTCTGGCGGAACTGGCGCGCGACTACGAGCTGGACGTCGACCCCGATGCGCTGATCGAGGACCTCTCGGTCGGCCACCAGCAGCGGGTCGAGATCCTCAAGGCGCTCTACCGGCATGCCGACATCCTGATCCTCGACGAACCGACGGGCGTGCTGACCCCCGACGAGGCGGATCACCTGTTCCGCATCCTCGCCAACCTGCGCGACCAGGGAAAGACGATCATCCTGATCACCCACAAGCTGCGCGAGATCATGGAGATCACCGAGAACGTCAGCGTCATGCGCCGCGGCGAGATGGTGGCGACGGTGCGCACGGCCGAGACCAGCCCAGAGCAGCTGGCCGAGCTGATGGTCGGGCGGAAGGTGCTGCTGCACGTGCCCAAGGGGCCGGCCAGCCCGGGGCGGACGGTCCTCGAGATCGAGGACCTGCGGGTGCGGGACGACGACGGGGTCGAGCGGCTGAAGGGCATCTCGCTGCAGATCCGCGCCGGCGAGATCCTCGGCATCGCCGGGGTGGCCGGCAACGGGCAGTCGGAGCTTCTGGAGGTGCTGGGCGGCATCGCGCGGGGCACGGGAAGCGTGAAGCTGAACGGGGTGCCGCTGGACCTGGCGGGCAGGAACGCCGACGGAAGGTCGCGGCGGCGGGCGGGCATCGCCCATGTCCCCGAGGACCGCCAGAACCTGGGCCTGATCATGGACTTCACGGCCTGGGAGAACATGGCCTTCGGCTATCAGGACGATCCGGCCTACCAGAAGAACCGCTGGCTGATGGACAACGAGGCGCTGCGGAAGGACGCGATGGGCAAGATC
Organism: Paracoccaceae bacterium; assembly: GCA_026417295.1. GTDB lineage: Bacteria > Pseudomonadota > Alphaproteobacteria > Rhodobacterales > Rhodobacteraceae > JAOADN01. The sequence goes on along the minus strand of JAOADN010000015.1, from coordinate 17,188 downwards.
GAGCGCTTCGACGTGCGCCCGGCCGACTGCTGGCTGCCGGCCAAGAGCTTCTCGGGCGGCAACCAGCAGAAGATCGTCGTCGCCCGCGAGATCGAGCGCAACCCCGACCTCCTGCTTGTCGGGCAGCCGACGCGGGGCGTCGACATCGGCGCCATCGAGTTCATCCACCGCCGCATCGTCGCCCTGCGCGACGCCGGCAAGGCGGTGCTTCTGGTCAGCGTCGAGCTGGACGAGATCATGTCGCTGGCCGACCGGATCGCGGTGATGTTCGACGGCCGCATCATGGGCGAGCGGCTGCCGGACCAGACCGACGAGCGCGAGCTCGGCCTGCTGATGGCCGGGGTCGAGGCCACGGCCGGAAAGGCGGCCTGACATGCAGAGGATGCCAGCCTGGGCCGATGCCTTCCTCGTTCCGCTGATCAGCCTGGTCATCGCCTTCCTGATCTCGGGCATCGTCGTCCGGGCGATCGGGCAGGACCCGGTCGAGGCGATGCGGATCATGGTGCAGGGCGGCTTCGGCTCGGCCTATGCCTGGGGCTACACGCTCTACTACGCCACCAACTTCCTGTTCACCGGCCTTGCCGTCTCGGTCGCCTTCCACGCCAGCCAGTTCAACATCGGCGGCGAGGGGCAGGCGACGCTGGGCGGCCTGGGCGTGGCGCTTGTGCTGCTCTACATCCCCTGGCCGCACTGGACCATCGCCCTGGTCGCGGCGATGATCGGCGCGGCCGCCTTCGGCGCCTTCTGGGCGGCGATCCCGGCCTGGCTTCAGGCCCGGCGCGGCAGCCACATCGTCATCACGACGATCATGTTCAACTTCATCGCCGGCGGGCTGCTCAACTATCTTCTGGTCAACTGGATGAAGCCGGCCGGGTCGATGGACCCCTCGACCGCGCGCTTCGGCGAGGCGGTGCGCCTGCCGACCTTCTACGACCTGCCGCTGGTCGGGCAGTACTTCACCAAGAGCACGCCGGCCAACATCACCTTCTTCATCGCGCTCCTGGCCTGCTTCCTTGTCTGGCTTCTCCTGTGGCGCACGCGGCTGGGCTACGAGATCCGCGCCTTCGGCAAGTCCGAGAAGGCGGCGATCTATGCCGGCATCTCGCCCTTCAGGATCATCATGCTGGCGATGCTGATCTCGGGCGCGCTGGCCGGGCTGATGGCGATCAACGGCACGATGGGCGGGCAGAAGCGGCTGATCCTGAACGCCGTCGAGGGCGCGGGCTTCATCGGCATCGCGGTGGCGCTGATGGGGCGCAACCACCCCTTCGGCGTGCTGCTGGCGGCGATCCTGTTCGGCTTCCTCTACCAGGGCGGGGCAGAGCTGTCGCTGGCCATGAACATCCCCAGCCAGCTTGTCACCGTGATCCAGGCGCTGGTGATCCTGTTCACCGGGGCGCTCGACAACATGGTGCGCGCGCCGCTGGAACGCGCCTTCGCGGCCGGCCGGCGCGGCGGCGCCCCGCAGGGACAGGGCGGCCCGTGATGGACTTTGCCACGCTCATCGAGATCCTCGGTTCGACGGTGCGGCTGAGCACGCCCCTGCTGCTCGCCTGCCTTGCGGGCCTCTATTCCGAGAAGTCCGGCGTCTTCGACATCGGGCTCGAGGGCAAGATGCTGATGGCGGCCATGGTGTCGGGGGCGGTGGCCTTCGTCACCGGCTCGGTCTGGCTGGGCCTTCTGGCCGGGATCGCCGGGTCGATGGCGCTGGCGGCGCTGCACGGCCTGGCCTCGATCACCTTCCGCGGCAACCAGCTGATCTCGGGCGTGGCGATCAACTTCCTGGCCGCCGGGCTGACGGTGCTGGTCGCCGAGGACCTGTTCGGCCAGGGCGGGCGCACCCCCCCGGTCTCGTTCGGCGCGGGGCGCTTTGCGCCGATCATCCTGCCCTTCGCCGACCAGATCCGCCCGGTTCCGGTGATCGGCCCGATCTATGCCGACCTGCTGAGCGGGCATTCGATCCTTGTCTATGTCGCCTTCGCGGCGGTGCCGGCGACATCCTGGCTGCTTTTCCGCACCCGCTTCGGGCTGCGCCTGCGGGGCGTGGGCGAGAACCCGGCCGCCGTGGACACGGCCGGCATCTCGGTCGTCCGGCTGCGCTATACGGCGGTGGCCATCACCGGGCTTCTGTGCGGGCTGGCCGGCGCCTACATGGCGATCGGCCTGTCGGCGGGCTTCGGCCGCGACATGACGGCCGGACGGGGCTACATCGCGCTGGCCGCGCTGATCTTCGCCAAGTGGCGGCCCTGGTACTGCATGTGGGCCTGCCTGCTGTTCGGCGGGCTGGAGGCCATCGCCAACCGCTACCAGAACATCGACATCGGCGCCTTCACCGTGCCGGTGCAGCTGACCGCGAACCTGCCCTACATCCTGACGATCATCATCCTCGCGGGCTTTGTCGGCCGCGCGATCCCGCCGCGCGCCGGCGGCGAGCCCTATGTCAAGGAGCGCTGAGGACCTGGCCGCCCTGATCCGGGCGCGCGCCGGCGCGGCGCCGCTGCGCCTTGGCCTGGTCCTGGGGTCGGGCCTCGGCCACATCGCCGGCGCGGTGGAGGGGGCGGCGATCCCCTATGCCGACCTGCCGGGGTTCCCCCATGCCGGCGTCTCGGGCCACAGCCCGGTCCTGGCGGTGGGCATGCTGGAGGGCGTGCGCGTCGCCGTCTTCGGCGGGCGCGAGCACTATTACGAGAAGGGGCGCCCCGACGCGATGCGCCTGCCCCTGGCGGTGCTGAAGGCGCTGGGGGCCGAAGCGGTGATCCTGACCAACGCGGCCGGGTCGCTGGTGCCCGGGCGCGGGCCCGGATCGCTGATGCTGCTGTCGGACCACATCAACTTCTCGGGCCTGAACCCGCTGATCGGCGAGGCCTCGGACGCCCGTTTCGTGCCGATGACGGCGGCCCACGACCCCGGCCTGCGGGCCGGGCTGAGTGCTGCCGCCGCGGCCGAGGGCCTGGCCCTGCCCGAGGGTGTCTATGCCTGGTATTCCGGGCCCTCGTTCGAGACGCCGGCCGAGATCCGCGCGATACGCATCCTCGGCGCCGATGCCGTGGGCATGTCGACCGTGCCCGAGGTGATCCTCGCCCGGTTCCTCGGGCTGCGGGTGGCGGCGGTGAGCGTGATCACCAACATGGCAGCCGGGCTGAGCGACGAGCAGATCAGCCACGAGCATACCAAGGCGATGGCGCCCCTGGGGGCGGAAAAGCTGGAGCGCGTGCTCCGACGATTCCTGCGGGGGCTTGCCGAAAGGTAACGCCCCGCGCCGGTCGCATGACGGCCGCCGGCGTTCGTTTGACAGCCACGCGCGACGGGCGCATGACTGTTGCAAACCACCAAGAAACTTCGGCCGGTGGCGGCCGGTCCCGAGGCGCCGATGCAGATCTATCTGCCCATCGCTGAGGTTGCGGTCAACGTCCTCGTCCTGTTCGGGCTGGGCGGGATCGTCGGGCTCCTGTCGGGCCTGTTCGGCGTGGGCGGCGGCTTCCTGATCACGCCGCTGCTGTTCTTCATCGGCATCCCGCCCCCGGTGGCGGTGGCGACGGGGGCCAACCAGGTCGTCGCCTCGTCGATCTCGGGGGTGCTTGCGCATCTCAAGCGCAAGACGGTGGATTTCCGCATGGGCACCGTCCTTCTGGTGGGCGGCATCGCCGGGTCGTCGCTGGGGATCTGGGTCTTCAACCTGCTGTCGCGGCTCGGCCAGATCGACCTGGTCGTGCAGCTCAGCTACGTGCTGTTCCTCGGGGTCGTCGGCGCGCTGATGCTGCAGGAAAGCCTGCGCGCGCTGATGCGCAGCAAGGGCAGCGCGCCGCCCGTGAGGCGCGCCCATCACGGCTGGGTCCATGCCCTGCCGTTCAAGGTGAAGTTCCGCACCTCGGGCCTTTACATCAGCGTCATCCCGCCCGTCGTCGTCGGGGTGGGGGTGGGGCTGCTCGGCGCCGTCATGGGCGTCGGCGGCGGCTTCATCCTGGTGCCGGCGATGATCTACCTGCTCGGGATGCCGACCAAGGTCGTGGTCGGGACCTCGCTCTTCCAGATCATCTTCGTGGCGGGGTTCACGACCTTCATGCATGCGATCACCAACCAGTCGGTGGACCTGCTGCTGGCGCTGTTCCTGATCCTCGGCGGGGTCGTCGGCGCCCAGGTCGGCTCGCGCTTCAGCGGCAGGCTGAAGGCCGAGCAGCTGCGCATCCTGCTGGCGCTGCTGGTGCTGGCCGTCTGCCTGAAGATCGCGCTCGACCTGCTGCTCGAGCCCGCCGAGCTCTACTCCCTCGCCCCGGTGCGGTCATGAGGCTGCGTCTCGCCCTTGCGCTGGCCCTCATGGCCGCGACGCCCGCCGCCGCCGAAAGGCTGGTGACCGGGCTGTCGGAGGACAACGTGTCGATCACCGCAAGCTTCGACGGTTCGGACATCCTGATCTACGGCGCGGTCAAGCGCGAGGAGCCGATTCCCGGGGGGCCGCGGCTGGAGGTGATCGTGACCGTCGAAGGGCCCTCGACCCCGGTCGTGGTGCGGCGCAAGGACCGGCGCTGGGGCATCTGGGTCAACACGCAGTCGGTCACGGTGGACAGCGCCCCGAGCTTCTACGAGGTGGCGACGACCGGCCCGCTGGGCAGGATCCTGTCGGAGACCGAGGATCTGCGCCACAAGATCTCGATCCCGCGCAAGGTCCGGTCGGTGGGCGCGCCGCAGGACGTGACCGATTCGCAGGCCTTCACCGACGCGCTGATCCGCCTGAAGGAGGAGAAGGGGGCCTACGAGCTGTCGCAGGGGGCGGTCGAGCTGTCGGAGCAGACGCTGTTCCGCACCGACATCGCGCTGCCGGCGAACCTGACCGAGGGCGCCTACGAGACGCGCATCTTCCTGCTGCGCGACAGGAAGGTGATCGACAGGCGGTCCGAGATCATCCAGGTCCGCAAGGTCGGGCTGGAGCGGATGGTCTACCGGATCGCGCGCGACTTCCCGGTATCGAACGGGATCCTCGCGCTGGTGATCGCCGCGCTGGCCGGCTGGGGCGCCTCGGTCGCCTTCCGCTACGTCCGTTCCTGACCCGGCGGGCGCGTGCCCCCGCCGCCCCTTCCCGGGCCCCCGCCGCCCATTCCCGGCCCTCGCCACCAGCGCCGCCGGCAGGGCCGCATCTCAGCCGCGCCCGACGAAGGGCATGTTCGTCGCCATGATGGTCATCGACAGCACGTTCGCCGAGGCCGGCAGGGTGACCATCGACCAGACCGCGCCTGCGACATCGGCCACGTCCATCACCGGCTCGGTGCGGATGCTGCCGTCGGCCTGGGGCACCCCGGTGCGGAATCGCGCCGCCATGTCGGTCAGCGCGTTGCCGATGTCGATCTGGCCGCAGGCGATGCCGAAGGGGCGCCCGTCCAGCGCCAGCGTCCTGGTCAGGCCGGTGACGCCGTGCTTGGTCGTGGTGTAGCAGACCGATCCGGGGCGCGGCGCATGGGCCGAGATCGAGCCGTTGTTGACGATCCGCCCGCCCTGCGGATCCTGGCGCCGCATCTGGCGGAAGGCGGCGCGGGCGCAGAGGAACATGCCGGTCAGGTTGACCGCGACCGTCGCCGTCCAGTCCTCGAGCGGGATCTCGTCGATCGGCGCGGCCGGGCGCGACACGCCGGCATTGTTGAAGAGCGCATCGATCCGCCCGAAGTGCCGGGCCGCGGCCGCGAAGGCCGCGTCCACCTGCGCGGGATCGGTCACGTCGCAGGGCAGCGCCAGCGCCGCGGGCCGGCCGGCGGCGACCTCGGCCAGCGCCGCGGCCCGCCGCGCAAGCAGGGCCACGTTCCAGCCGCCCGCGAGGAAGCGCTCGGCCGTCGCCCTGCCGATTCCCGAACTCGCGCCGGTGATGACGATGCTGCCGCCCATCAGAAGGCCCGGAATGTCATCGTGGTCAGGGTCCGGCTGATCCCCGGGATGTCGAAGAGCCGCGCGTTCAGCCACTGGCCCACATCCTCGTCCTCGGGGATGTAGACCTTGGCGATCAGGTCGTATTCGCCCGAGGTGGAATAGAGCTCGGACACCACCTCGCGGTCGTAGACCGCATCGGCGACCTCGTAGGTCTTGCCGGGGTGGCAGCGGAACTGGACGAATACGCAGCGCATGGGGGGCCTCGCAGGGGGGATGCTGGCGGCGAGACTACGGCGCCGGGGCGCCGCTTCGCAACCGCGTCCGCCGCCCCCGGCGGGGCCGGGGATGCGGGCGGCGATGCGGCCGCGCGGCCGCATCGCGCCGCCGCCGCGCGGCGGCGGCGCGACGGGCCTTCCAAGGCCCGTCGCCTGCGGCGGCGGCGTCACCCGCCGGCAAGCCGGAGCGCCGCCCCGCCGCGCGGCAGGTCGGCCGTCCCGAGCGGGGCTGCCGGCATCGCCAGCCGGTTGCGCACGACCCAGTGGAGCCGCTTCTCGGCCCGCGTCACGGCGACATAGGCCAGCCGCTTCCACAGCGGGATCCCGGCCTCGACCCGGCCGGAGCGGTAGGCCGCCCAGATGTCGGGCGCGAAGAGCTGCACGTCCTCCCACTGCGATCCCTGGGCCTTGTGGATCGTCACCGCCGCCCCGTGCAGGAACACCGCCCCCATCTGGGCGGCGTAGGGGATGAAGGGCTCTTCCTCGCCCTCGCGCTCGATCTTGATGATCGAGGCGGCGCCGAGGACGGGGTCGTCCGATCCGGGCAGGTAGAGCCGCGAGAAGCCCGGCTTCGTCCCCGGCCCGAGCCAGATGGCCTGCGCGCCCTTGATGAGCCCCCGCGCCTCGAGGTCGATGCGCTTCCTGCGGTGCCGCAGGGGCAGCTCGATCCCGTCGCAGATCAGCGGCTCGCCCGGCAGCAGCGCATCGGGCGGGGCACCATGCGCCATGCGGAAGGCCTGGATCAGGCGGATGCGCGTCTGGTTGCGCCAGACCAGGACGGGCGATCGCGCCATCAGCGTCGCCTCGACGCGTTCGGCCCAGACCACGCGGTCGTCCTCGCGCGCGGCCTGGCGCACCAGCGCCTCGAATTCCTCGAACCCCGTGGCCTCGTCGCCGAGCGCATGGGCAAGCCCGATGATCGGGCTGTCGGCCGCCTGGCGGTGCACGCGCCCCAGCCGCAGGATCGACGCCGCGGGCAGGCGGTCGAACACCATCTCGCCCGACTGGCCGACGGGGGCGAGCTGGGCGGGATCGCCGAAGAGCACGAGCGTGGGGAAGATCTGCCGCAGGTCGGCGAGCATCCGGTCGTCCAGCATCGACGCCTCGTCCACCAGCCCGATGTCGAGCGGATCGTCGCGCCGCTTCCAGCCGCGGATGAAGTCGGATCCGCGCAGCCCGATCGCGGCCAGCGCGCCGGGGATCGAGCGGACCTGCGCATGGAAGGCCTGCGCGCGGTCGAGCGCCGCCGCGGCGATTCCGGCCACCTCGGGGCGCGGCCCCTGCCCGGCCAGCCAGGCCGCGATCTTCTCGTATTCGGGGTCGTAGACCGGCGTGTAGAGGATGCGGTGGATGGTCGTCGCCGGGACCCCCCGGGCGCGCAGGACGCTGGCCGCCTTGTTCGTGGGCGCGAGCACGGCGAAGCTCCGCCGGTCGCGGCGGGGGCGCCCCTCCCAGTCCGGCAGCACCGCCTCGACCCCGGCCGCGGCCAGCGCCGCCGTCAGCGCGGCCAGGAGCAGCGTCTTGCCCGAACCGGCGCGCCCGACGACGGCGCGCAGCACCTTGCGTTCGGGCGCGTCGGGGCGCAACGCGCCCTCCGCCAGGTCGATCCCGGCGCCGCGCAATGCCGCCGACAGCGCATCCCAGGCGCGCGACTGGTCGGGAGACAGGGCAGGAAGGGGCTGGGTCATCGCCGGCGACCGTAAGTCCGCCGGCGGCGAAAGGGAACCCGCGCCTAGGCCGCGCGCGCGATGCCGGGACGCGACCGCAGGAACCAGTGCCGCACCAGTTCGTCCGACAGGCCGGCCCGCGCCGCCATCGCCAGGCGGATCCGGTCCGAGAAGGCCCAGAGGCCGAGGCTGATCCGCCCCGCACCCGAGCCGCGGCTGCCGACGATCTCGGGCGGCCAGCCGAGCAGCCCGTAGATGCGGATCATCCTTGCGTCGAAGACCCCGGCCGCATGCGTCAGCCCGAAGGCCGTGCCGACCTGCGCCCCGCCCAGCATGAGCGCCGCCGAGACGCCGGGAGGCGCATCGACCGACAGGCAGAACCGCGTGCATTCCCAGATCCGCGGATCGGCGAGCCTCCGCCCCTCGAGCAGCTCGGCGAAATGCTCGGCCAGCATGGTGCGCCCCGTCGTCGGCAGGAACCGCATCGAGCCGCCATGCCGGCCGTCCGCCCCTTCCCAGATCACGTAGAGCGGATCGAGCCGGTCGTATTCGTCCCGCTCCCAGCCCGCCGCATCGACCGTGACCGCCCAGCCGAGCCGGTCGCGGAACTGCGCCGCCCTGTCCCTGAACATCGTCTCCCGCAGGCGCGGGAACGCCGCGAGCTCGGAGCCGTGAATGAAGCGCAGCATCTGCCCTCTCCGTCCTTGTGACGGAAAGGGGGCTAGGCCGGCGAGGCTTTACGCCGGATGAACCGGGCGCGCGGCCGCTTCACGGACAGCGGGCGCGCGGGGTGCGCCCGGGGCGCCCTTGGGCGGTCAGATCATCACGAAGCCCAGCGCGATCGCGCGTGCCACCGCATGGGTGGTGTTGGCCGCGCCGAGCTTCAGCCGCGCGCTCTCGACATAGACGCGGAACGTGTGTTCCGAGATCGACAGGCTCTCGGCCGCCTGCGACCTGTTCAGCCCCATCGCCAGCATGGTCAGGGCGTCGGCCTCGCGCGGCGAGAGGCTGTTCATCGTCTGGAAGTCGTTGCCGCGTTCAAGCTCCAGCGCCTTCTGGTTCAGGTAGTGCGACAGGATCAGGAAGTCGGCGACGTGCTCCTTCTGGAACTTCTCCCATTCCCGGTCGGAGCGGCGGTCCGACACGGTGAACAGCGCGAACTGCCCGTTCGGGCCGCGGATCGGCACCGAGAAGCCCTGGTTGCCGACACCGGCATCCAGCGCCTCGCCGAGGAAGGCGCGCGCGGCGCGCTGCGTCCAGTCGAGGCGCTTCCAGTCCACCGGATGGAACCGGCGGAAGCAGCCCAGCACGACAGGATCGATCCGCGCATAGTCCTGCGCGATGTAGCGGTCCACCCACTGGGCGGGGTAGGTCAGCGCCGCATACTGCTCTCCGGTGCTGTTCACCGAATGGTAGACGACGTGTTCGACATCCAACTGGTCACGGACCTGGGTGACGGCTGCGCTCAGGCCGTCAAACGTTGTCACCGGCTGAATGAGCTCGATGAAGCGCTCCAGCTGGCTCGGCATTCCTGAGCATCCCTCCGACGGACTCCTCCTCGGCCTGCGCGATCTCCGTCGCCGCCACCAGGATCGAATCGTCCAGCTGCTCGGCCAGTGCCGACAAGCCGTTGGACTGGGCGAACGTCTTGAGGTCGCTCAGGACATCGATGATCCAGTCATACTGCATGGCAGCCTCCGCGTGAAGCTAGTCCCCAACACGACAAACAACCCCAACACGAACAGGTTCGTTTCCGTTAATCGATTCTTCAACTCGCCGAAAATGGGGGGGGCATCGCTGATAAGCCATTGTTATCGCTGGACTTGGTTGCGCAGATCGGGGCCGGCCGGGCGCGAGGTGGCGCAACCCGCGGGTTGCAGCCGGAGCCCCGGGCCCGTCCCGGAAGGCGAGCGCCGGCAGACGGCGTGAGGCGCGCGGCGGGGGACGGGCGGGCAGCGGGTGGAGGCGCGCGGCGGGGGACCGGCAGCCGGCACGGGAAGGATGGGCGGCGGGCGCCGCGTCCGCCCGCCGGGTCCGTCCGCTTGGCGCGGCCCCGCCCCCTTCTCCCGCCCCGCTTCAGGGCCGGGGTGCGGCCTCGATCGCGTCCTCGAAGGTGCGCAGGCCCGCGCGCGGCACCTGCACGAGGACCGCCATGTTGCCCGGCTTGTGCTCGTTGCGCAGCATCTTCATGTGCGCCTGCGGGATCTCGGTCCAGGGAAAGACCTCGGACATGCAGGGATCGAGCCGGCGGTCGAGCATCAGCTTGTTGGCCGCGCTCGCCTGCTTGAGATTGGCGAAGTGGCTGCCCTGCACGCGCTTCTGGTGCATCCACAGGTAGCGCGCATCGAGCGTCAGGTTGAAGCCGGTCGTGCCGGCGCAGATCACCACCATGCCGCCGCGCTTGACCACGAAGACGCTGACCGGGAACGTCGCCTCGCCGGGATGCTCGAAGACCATGTCGACATTCACGCCCTTGCCGGTGATGTCCCAGATCGCCTTGCCGAAGCGGCGCACCTCGGCGAACCAGTCGCGGTATTCCTGCGAGCCGACCTTGGGCATCTGGCCCCAGCAGTTGAAATCCTTGCGGTTGATCACGCCCTTGGCGCCGAGCCCCATCACGAAGTCGCGCTTGTCCTCGTCGCTGATGACGCCGATGGCATTGGCGCCCGCGGTGTTGACGAGCTGGATCGCGTAGGAGCCGAGCCCCCCCGAGGCGCCCCAGACCAGCACGTTCTGCCCCGGCTGAAGGTCGTGCGGCGCATGGCCGAAGAGCATCCGGTAGGTGGTGGCCAGCGTCAGCGTGTAGCAGGCGCTTTCCTCCCAGGTCAGGTGGCGCGGCCGGGTCATCAGCTGCTGGGCCTGGACGCGGGTGAACTGCGCGAAGCTGCCGTCCGGCGTCTCGTAGCCCCAGATCCGCTGGCTGGGCGAGAACATCGGGTCGCCGCCGTTGCATTCCTCGTCGTCGCCGTCGTCCTGGTTGCAGTGCACGACGACCTCGTCGCCGACCTTCCAGCGCTTCACCTTGTCGCCGACCTTCCAGACGATGCCCGAGGCATCGCTGCCGGCGATGTGGTAGGGCGCCTTGTGCCCGTCGAAGGGGCTGATCGGCTTGCCGAGCGCAGCCCAGATGCCGTTGTAGTTGACGCCGGCCGCCATCACCAGGACGAGAACCTCGTGGGAATCGATCGTGGGCGTCTCGACGATCTCGACCTGCATGGCCGTGTCGGGCGTGCCGTGGCGCTCGCGCCGGATCGTCCAGGCATACATGCGGGCCGGCACATGGCCGAGGGGCGGCATCTCGCCGATCTCGTACAGATCCTTGCCGGTTGTGGCCGCCTTCGCATCAAGAGCCATCGTGACCTCCACCGCATCGCCCTCTTGCCGCAGCGCAGAATCGCGCCGCCGGTCGGCATGGGTTAGAATCTTGCGCGCAACTTTGCAATAAAGAAAGTGCTGCTTTTGTAATTTTATGTCCGCACGACCGCGCGTGCCCTGCGGCGGCGCGGCGGGCGGGCGGGCGCGGCCCCGGCCGAGGCGGCGGCTGCGGCGGCGGCAGCCACCGCATCGGCATGCTGCCGCAGGCCCGCCGCGTAGAAGCCGAGGATCGGGCCCTGCCCTTCGGCCACCTCGATCCGGTCGCCGGCGCGCCGCAGGATGCGCCGCAGCACCAGCATGTCGATCCCCGCCTCGACCGCGCCTCTGACGCCGCCGGGCGGCAGCACCGGTTCTGCCCCCGCCGCCGCCAGCGCCGCCACCATGGACTCGGACCGGGCCAGGACCTCGGCCAGGGGCAGGCCCGCCTCGTCGGCGATGGCGGCCGCGACCAGGGGCACCGGCAGGACAGGCAGCGACTGGCAGATCCTGTCCATCAGCTCGGCGGCCAGCCTTTCGGTCGCATCCCCCCCGCCGGCAGCCAGGAAGGCCCCGAGCGAGACCGGTGTGCCGAAGCCCACGGCCGCATAGCCGAACCGCCGGAACCGGCCGCGCAGCTTCTTCCACAGGTTGCGCAGCAGGAAGGCGAGGATCGTGCCGACCGAGGCGCGGAAGCGCCGCTCGCCCGCCGCCGCCGCGGCGATGAGCACGCGGTCCTCGAGCACGCGGTCATAGGCCAGCGCCACCGGGATGAAGACGACGTCGCGCCCCTCCGGCCGGTAGCCGCCGACGATGTAGCTGAGGATGCCGAGGCGCGGCGCGCCCACCCGCCCGTCAAGGCTGAGCCCGCCCTCGGGAAAGACCGCCTGCGTCACCCCGGCCTCGACGGCAAGCTGGACGTAGCGGGCCAGGACCCGCCGGTAGAGGGCGCTGTTGTGCCGGCGGCGGATGAAGTAGGCCCCCATGGCCCGGATCAGCGCCGAGAGCGGCCAGACATGCGCCCATTCGCCCACCGCATAGGACAGGGCCGAGCGGCTGGCGGCCAGATGCGTGACCAGCACGTAGTCCATGTTCGAGCGGTGGTTCATCACGAAGACCACCGTCGCGTCGCGGTCGATGGCGCGGATCTCCTCGGCGTCGAACTTGCCCACCCGCACCCGGTAGGCCAGCCGCGCCAGCCATCTGGCCAGCCGCATGGCGACGCCGAAGTAGAGCGTGGCCGAGAAGGAGGGCACGATCTCGCGCGCGTAGCGGCGGGCGCGTTCCAGGACCACGGTCTCGGGCTCGCCGGTCTGGGCGGCCTCGGCGACGACCGCCTCCATCACCTTGGGGTCGTGGATGACCCGGATGATCATGTCGTTGCGCGCCATCAGCTTGAAGGGCTGGATCGGCCGGTCGAGCCGCCGGTTCAGCTCGACCACCGCACGCTCCATCCGGCGGCGGAAGAACCAGCGCACCGAAGGGAAGAGGAAATGCGACAGGAAGGCGACCGTCGCGAAGGCCACGATCAGCACGAGGAGCCAGAGCGGAACGGCTACCGGGGCGAACATCGGCGGCAGCCTGACAGGACCGGCACAGGGCGGCAATCCCCGGATGCCGCAGCGCGGCGAATTGACGTGACATGAAATGTCGCGTATCCGGTTCCTGGCGCAATTTTCTTGCTGGACGATCAGAGATGCCCGAACGCGACAAGCCCTGGCTGTTCCGCACCTATTCCGGGCATTCGACCGCCGCGGCGTCGAACGCGCTTTTCCGGGCCAACCTCGCGCGCGGCCAGACGGGCCTGTCGGTGGCCTTCGACCTGCCCACCCAGACCGGCTATGACAGCGACCATCCGCTGGCCCGCGGCGAGGTCGGCAAGGTCGGCGTTCCGGTCTGCCACCTGGGCGACATGCGGGCGCTCTTCGACGGGATCCCGCTGGCCGGGATGAACACCTCGATGACGATCAATGCCACCGCGCCCTGGCTGCTGGCGCTCTACGTCGTCGTCGCCGGGGAACAGGGGGCCGACATCGCCGCCCTGCAGGGCACGGTGCAGAACGACATCGTCAAGGAATACCTCAGCCGCGGCACCTATGTCCTGCCGCCGGAGCCCTCGCTGGCGCTGATCGCGGATGTCGCCGCCTGGACCGGGCGGCACATGCCGAAATGGAACCCGATGAACGTCTGCTCCTACCACCTGCAGGAGGCCGGGGCGACGCCGGAACAGGAACTGGCCTTCGCGCTGGCCACCGCCTGCGCGGTGCTCGACGGCCTGCGCGCCCGGATCCCGGCCGCGGACTTTCCCGCCGCCGTGGGGCGCATCAGCTTCTTCGTCAATGCCGGCATCCGCTTCGTCACCGAGATGTGCAAGATGCGGGCCTTCGCGGAACTCTGGGACGAGCTCTGCCGCGACCGCTACGGCGTGGAGGATCCGCGCGACCGCCGCTTCCGCTATGGCGTGCAGGTCAACTCGCTGGGCCTGACCGAGCAGCAGCCCGAGAACAACGTGATCCGCATCCTGCTCGAGATGCTGGCGGTCACGCTGTCGCGGAACGCCCGCGCCCGTGCGGTGCAGCTTCCTGCCTGGAACGAGGCGCTGGGCCTGCCGCGCCCCTGGGACCAGCAGTGGTCGCTGCGCAGCCAGCAGATCCTTGCCTACGAGACGGACCTGCTGGAATACGGCGACCTCTTCGACGGCAATGCGGAAGTCGCCCGCAAGGTGGACGAGCTGAAGGCGGCGGCGCGCGCCGAGCTGGCCCAGATCGACGCCATGGGCGGGGCCGTGGCGGCGATCGGCTACATGAAGGCGCGCCTCGTCGAGGCCAATGCCGAGCGCATCGCCCGCATCGAGTCGGGCGAGACGGTCGTCGTCGGGGTGAACCGCTGGCAGGGGGGCGAACCCTCGCCGCTGGCCGCCGGGCCGGGCGCGGTGCTGACCGTGCCGCCGGAGGTCGAGGACGAGCAGGTGGCGCGCCTGCGGGCCTGGCGCGCCGCGCGGGATCCGGCGGCCGTCGCGGCGGCGCTGGCGGCGCTGCGGCGGGCGGCCGCGACCGGCGCCGGCATCATGCCCCCCTCGATCGAGGCGGCCCGCGCCGGCGTCACCACCGGCGAATGGGCCGGGGTCCTGCGCGCGGTGCACGGCGAATACCGCGCCCCGACGGGCGTCAGCCGCAGCCCGTCGAACCGGACCGAGGGGCTGGACGACCTGCGCGCCGCGGTCGACGCGGCCTCGGCCCGGCTGGGGCGGCGGCTGAAGTTCATGATGGGCAAGCCGGGGCTGGACGGCCATTCCAACGGCGCCGAGCAGATCGTCGCCCGCGCGCGCGACTGCGGGATGGAGATCGTCTATCCCGGGATCCGCCTGACGCCGGCCGAGATCGTGGCCGCAGCCGGCGCCGAGGAACCGCATGTCCTGGGCCTGTCGGTCCTGTCGGGCAGCCACCTGCCCCTTGTGGCCGAGGTGCTGCGGGGCCTGGCGGCGGCGGGCCTTGGCCATGTGCCGGTCGTGGTTGGCGGCATCATCCCCGAGGAGGATGCGGCGCGTCTGCGGGCCCTGGGCGTGGCGCAGGTCTACACGCCCAAGGACTTTGCGCTGAACCGGATCATGGCCGACATCGTGGCGCTGGCCGATCCGGCCCGCGCGGCGGCCGAGTGACCGCCGGGGCTTGACGCAGGTCAAGGCGCAGGCCCCCCGCACGGCGCGACATTGAAAAGCGGTGGCGCAGCCGGAGCGGAGGACGGGCCATGGCGGGATACCTGAGCGGCTGGCTGGAGAAGCGCCGGCAGGACGACGAGATCGACGCGCTGTCGGCGCGCGATCTTGACGAGATCGGGCTGAGCCGGGGCGAGCTGCACCGCATCGTCGATGCCCCGGCCGACGTGGTCGTGCGGCAGGGTCTGATGGCGGGGCGCTTCGGCCTGACCGATCTCGACTTCCAGTTCAACCGGCACGACTATGCGGCGAGCCTGGCGCAGTGCGGGGCCTGCGCTGCGGCCGTCGAATGCGCCGCCTTCCTGGACGATCCGGGCGCCCCGGCGGCAGAGGCCCGCTTCTGCCCGAACCGCGACATCTTCGCCGCGCTTGCTCGGCACGCGCCGGACTGACCTTTCGCCCGGCGCGCCGACCGTCTAGCCTCGGGCCCGCAACGCGGAGGCCCGGGCGATGTCCACCCATATCGGCGCCAGCCCCGGCGACATCGCCGGAACCGTCCTTCTGCCGGGCGATCCCTACCGGGCGCGCTGGGCGGCCGAGACCTTCCTGAAGGATGTCCGCCAGATCAATGCCGTCCGCGGGATGCTGGGCTTCACCGGGCGCTGGAACGGCCATCCTGTGACCATCCACGGCTCGGGCATGGGCATGCCGTCCCTGTCGATCTATGCCAACGAGCTGATCCGCGACCACGGCGCCCGGACGCTGATCCGCATCGGCTCGGCGGGGGCGATGCTCGACCGGGTGCGGATCCGCGACGTGGTGATCGCGATGACGGCCTCGTCGGTCTCGACCCCCTCGCGCACCATGTTCCGCGAGGTGAACTTCGCCCCGGCCGCCGATTTCGGCCTGCTCGAAGCGGCGGTCGCGGCGGCCCGTGCGCGGGGCACCCCGTTCCATGTGGGGGGCATCCTGTCCTCGGACACGTTCTACGACGAACGCCCCGACCTCGGCGCGGTGCTCGCGCGCCACGGCTGCCTCGCGGTGGAGATGGAGACGGCCGAGCTCTATACCGTCGCTGCCCGCCTCGGGGCCCGCGCGCTGGCAGTGCTGACGATCTCGGACCACCTCGTGACGCAGGAGGCGCTGCCGGCCGCGGATCGCGAGCGCAGCTTCGGCGACATGGTCGAGATCGCGCTGGCCGCGGCCTTCGCGTAGGGCCACCTGCCGGCCGGGCGGGGGCTGCGGCGGCACCGCGATCCCGGCCGCCTCCGCGCGATGCCGGCGCCCGTGGGGGCCGGCGCGCCCTTCACGGCCCGTGCGTGCGGTCGTAGCCGCCCCGCGGCGGCGGCTGCCAGGCGGCGAGGGCCTCTGCCGCGGGGCGGTAGACCTCGACGCAGAGCGGGAAGCAGGCGGCGGCATCGCTGGAATGCTCGGCCGAACAGTCCCCGCCGGGGCAGGCCGAGAGGGCACCGAGAAGGTCGATCCCGGCGAGGAACTCGATGAAGTCGCCCGGGCGGACCGGGCTTGCCTTCATGATGTACTGGCCGGTGGCGCGGTCGAAGCCCGTGCACATGAAGACGTTGAGCACGTCGTGCACATGCGCCTCGGCCTCGCGCGGGGTGAGCCCGAGCTCGGCGGCCAGCGCGCGGGCGAGGTTGGAATGGCAGCAGTGGTGATACTGCCCGCCGGAGAGCAGGTTGTGCGTGTAGGGATCGCAGCGCGTGCCGATCACGTCATGGACCGAGCAGCCGAAGGCATCGAACCCGTACCAGTCCAGCGTGTCGGCCGTGATCGTGGCCATCGGCCTGAGATGGGGAAGGGACGACCACATGCGGTCGCCGGTGGACAGGTGCGTGCCGTGCAGCGCCCGGGTCTTGCCGGAATAGAAGCGCTCGGACAGGTCGGCCGCGTTCCACAGGTTGAGGTCGCCGACCTGCGGTCCGTCGATGCTGAGGATGCGGAAGAAGTGCCCTGCGGGGACGCGGAAGCAGCGCGCATCGCGCGGCGGAACGACGACCCGGGCGACCCGCGTCGCGCCCTGGCGCATGGCGCGGGCGCGGGCGAGGTCCGGCGGGGGCAGCCCGTCCACGGGGTAGCATGTGACCGGGCGGACGGCACGCCGCGCGGCGGCGTCGGGCGGTTCGGGTCCTTCCGGCCGGTCCGGCTTCATCCTGCCCTTCCCCCATGGCGCATCTCGTCGCGCGCAGGAAAGCGCAGAACCGGGGGCGAGCGCAATGCGGGGGCGCGCGGCGACGCGGTTTTCAAACCGCGTCCCATGCCGCTTCGAAGCGGCATGGGGGACGGGCCTGCGCAGGCCCGTCCGGCGCCAGGCGGACAGGCCGGGCGGCGCGGCGGGGGGCCTGGCTCTTATACACATCTCCCAGCCC
>JAOADN010000158.1 GCA_026417295.1 Paracoccaceae bacterium | reverse complement strand
TCTTAATCCCTTCTTCATCAGGTCGAGTCTTCAAACTTCCGCGGCCTGCCCTGGCCCGATCATGCCCAGTCTTAATCCCTTCTTCATCAGGTCGAGTCTTCAAACCGGAGGACACGCGCAGGATCACGTCGGCCGCGACCGGCGTCTTAATCCCTTCTTCATCAGGTCGAGTCTTCAAACCAAGTATCGCGGCGCACTTCAGCTATTGAAGTGATCTTAATCCCTTCTTCATCAGGTCGAGTCTTCAAACATGCGCCGGGCGACGAGGCCGAGCGCGCCAGCGCATCTTAATCCCTTCTTCATCAGGTCGAGTCTTCAAACAAACGAGGCCCTTTGCCTCAAAACTTCGATCAAATCTTAATCCCTTCTTCATCAGGTCGAGTCTTCAAACCAAACCAAAATTTATCTTGTCCGGGCGGAAAAACCATCTTAATCCCTTCTTCATCAGGTCGAGTCTTCAAACGGGCGAGCATTGTAACTTTCCAAAGTTACAAATCTTAATCCCTTCTTCATCAGGTCGAGTCTTCAAACATTGTAACTTGAGAGCAATTTTTCCGTCTCTTAATCTTAATCCCTTCTTCATCAGGTCGAGTCTTCAAACCTGGCATTAATCAAAACCGCGTGTCTTTTTGCCATCTTAATCCCTTCTTCATCAGGTCGAGTCTTCAAACCAGGGGAAATGAGAAGACCCCGAATAGTCTTTATCTTAATCCCTTCTTCATCAGGTCGAGTCTTCAAACAATAATGGTTGGACAGTAGCACACGAAGCAGCGATCTTAATCCCTTCTTCATCAGGTCGAGTCTTCAAACGCGGCGGCACGCTGGCCGTACTGCCACATCACCATCTTAATCCCTTCTTCATCAGGTCGAGTCTTCAAACGTAGTCCGAAGGGTTGAAT
>JAOADN010000157.1 GCA_026417295.1 Paracoccaceae bacterium | reverse complement strand
GGCCAGCGCCCCGAGCGCGGCGCGCAGCCAGGCGCCGCGCCAGGCCTCCAGCGCCGTCACGCGCGCGACCTGCGCCGCGGCCCGAACATGGGGATGCCACGCGCGCCTCATGCCGCCCTCCGTGCCGCGTGCGCAAACGCCTCATCAAGGCTGGTAGCGCCGCTCTGCTGCAGCACCTGCGCAAGGCTGCCGGCGGCGGCCAGCGCGCCGTCCTTCATGATCGCCAGCTGCGCGCCGGCGCGCGTGGCCAGGCGCCCGGCATCGGCCAGCGCGTGCGAAGTCAGCAGCACGCTGCGCCCGGCCGCGGCGGCAGCCTCGATCTCGTCCAGCAGCGCCGCGCGCGCCGTGGGGTCCAGCCCGCTGGCCGGCTCATCCAGCACCAGCAGCTGCGCGGCGGAGACAAACGCCGCCGTCAGCGCCAGCTTGCGCGTCATGCCCTTGGAGTAGGTGCGCGCCGGGCGGCGCAGCGCCTCGGGGTCCAGCGCCAGGCGCTGCGCCTGCGCGGCCAGCAGCGTGGACTTGCCCGCGCCGTTGTCGCCCAAGAGCACAGCCACCCCTGCCGGCAGCCGCCAGCTCACCGCGCGCACCACCGCGCGCCCGCCGCGGCGCACCTGCACCGCGTCAAGGTCTAGGACGCAAGCTGGTTCCATCCCGGGCATGACCGAAAGACCAGAAAGGCTGCCAACGTTGCCGGGCTCGGGGGTGCCGGACTTCAGGGCAGGATGGCAAGGTGCGCATCGACCAGGCCGCTCAGGGCCCAGCAGTCTACACTTGGTGTGTACGAAATTGGACTAGCCGCGACTTTACCGCTGGACGAATTGCCGTCGTCGGCCATTTGATCTAACGCGCACACCAGGCGTACATCCTGCTGGTCGCCCCCAGGAATATCAAGCCAGTTTCCCGTGAGGCCCCCACG
>JAOADN010000156.1 GCA_026417295.1 Paracoccaceae bacterium | reverse complement strand
CAAGAAGAATGAGCGTCTTAATCCCTTCTTCATCAGGTCGAGTCTTCAAACAAAGCTCTTCTCGTTCGCTTGGAACGCTCGATGGTCTTAATCCCTTCTTCATCAGGTCGAGTCTTCAAACCCTACGTTGCCGCTGGTGCATCCGTATATTTCGTCTTAATCCCTTCTTCATCAGGTCGAGTCTTCAAACGTCCGGCATAAAGTAAGGAATTTCTACAATTTGTCTTAATCCCTTCTTCATCAGGTCGAGTCTTCAAACTTAGGCGTGCCTGGCTGGAGGGGTATTACTCGGTCTTAATCCCTTCTTCATCAGGTCGAGTCTTCAAACGGCATGCCAGCGTGCTACACGGTGATGGCACGTGTCTTAATCCCTTCTTCATCAGGTCGAGTCTTCAAACACAGTAAATAAAAATCTCCTAGGGCTTTAAGTGTCTTAATCCCTTCTTCATCAGGTCGAGTCTTCAAACCTACCCACTCCTCGTGTGGAACGGGGAGTGCTGTCTTAATCCCTTCTTCATCAGGTCGAGTCTTCAAACGGGACGTATGGTCGCACCCAAAGCGGTGCGACGTCTTAATCCCTTCTTCATCAGGTCGAGTCTTCAAACGATCTTCACCGAGGAAAACAGACGTCAAGGAGTCTTAATCCCTTCTTCATCAGGTCGAGTCTTCAAACCACTGTCGTGAAGGCGTCGACCCTGGGCTCGTGTCTTAATCCCTTCTTCATCAGGTCGAGTCTTCAAACGGAACATGGCCGACTACGACATCTTGCAGGGGCGTCTTAATCCCTTCTTCATCAGGTCGAGTCTTCAAACCTACGGCGTAGGCCGCAAGCGCGCGGCCGTACTGTCTTAATCCCTTCTTCATCAGGTCGAGTCTTCAAACCGCAAGCCCGAAATAACTCTTGTGAATCAATGGGTTATA
>JAOADN010000155.1 GCA_026417295.1 Paracoccaceae bacterium | reverse complement strand
CCCCCTTTCGGGATGCCACGCTGTTTGAAGACTCGACCTGATGAAGAAGGGATTAAGACCCTGACGCCGGTAAGTATTAGGCCCCTTGGCCTTGTTTGAAGACTCGACCTGATGAAGAAGGGATTAAGACCCAGCCGTATTTGTTCTCCCTGATCTTCCGGTTTGAAGACTCGACCTGATGAAGAAGGGATTAAGACAAAATAATAAAATCATCATCGCTATAAAAGTTAGTTTGAAGACTCGACCTGATGAAGAAGGGATTAAGACGTATTAAGATTTAAAATTGTTCGCAAATTCCTCACTGTTTGAAGACTCGACCTGATGAAGAAGGGATTAAGACTATAAAGTATGGAATAATATCACTAAAGATAGTTTGAAGACTCGACCTGATGAAGAAGGGATTAAGACTCGTGCGCTACTGTCCAACCGTTTTTATCGGTAAGTTTGAAGACTCGACCTGATGAAGAAGGGATTAAGACCTTATTCAGTGTAAGTTACAATTTATCGGCGGGGTTTGAAGACTCGACCTGATGAAGAAGGGATTAAGACTCGATCCATCCCCCAATGTCTCCTGGCATGACATCGTTTGAAGACTCGACCTGATGAAGAAGGGATTAAGACGTGAAAAGCTGTGTCGGGCTTTCTCATCTCCCGCGGTTTGAAGACTCGACCTGATGAAGAAGGGATTAAGACCTTCGTTATGCCAGTAACTCACGGCCTACTGGCGGTTTGAAGACTCGACCTGATGAAGAAGGGATTAAGACGATAGCACCGGGGTGAGGATGCCGCTCACCCCGGCGTTTGAAGACTCGACCTGATGAAGAAGGGATTAAGACCCTCCCAGCCCTGGAGCATATCCATGAGCTGGGGTTTGAAGACTCGACCTGATGAAGAAGGGATTAAGACGACGGCGCGCGACATGTCCACGCGTTCTGCAGTTTGAAGACTCGACCTGATGAAGAAGGGATTAAGACTCT
>JAOADN010000154.1 GCA_026417295.1 Paracoccaceae bacterium | reverse complement strand
GGTCAGATGGGCTGGTTCCTGGCCTTGGGCGCGCAGGCGCGCCGCAATGGCATCGATCAACAAGGGAATATCGCTGGTGCGCTCGCGCAGCGGTGGGAGCTCAATGGGAAAGACATTGAGCCGAAAAAAGAGGTCTTGGCGGAATAACCCAGCCGCCACCGCCTGTTCGAGATCGCGATGGGTGGCCGAGATGATCCTGGCGTTGGTGTGGATCGGTTTGTTCGAACCTACCCGCTCAAAGGTCCGCTCTTGCAATACGCGCAAGAGCTTGACCTGCATGGGCAGGGGCATATCGCCGATCTCATCGAGAAAGAGCACCCCATCCCCGGCCAGCTCAAAGCGGCCGGCGCGGCTGGTGAAGGCCCCCGTAAAGGCGCCCTTCTCATGGCCAAAGAGTTCGCTCTCCAAGAGATCGCCGGGGATCGCCCCGCAGTTGACCGCGACGAAGGGCTTGTCCGCACGGCTGGATGCGGCATGGATGGCGCGCGCGACAAGCTCCTTGCCCGCGCCAGTCTCGCCCAGGATCAACACGGTTGCATCTGTGGGTGCAACCTGGGCGATCAGGCGCTTGACCGCCAGCATCCGTGGATGGCGCCCCACCAGATCGGGCGCATCCAGGGGTCCTGGATCGCCATCCAGCGCCAACCGCTGCAAGACCTCGATCACCAGGCCGGGCTTAAGTGGCGGATCGACGATATAGGCGCGCCCTGCCTCGCGTATTGGCGCCTGATCGCCGTCGGTAGGCTGACAGACCAGCCCCAGGCCGGCGGGGACCTGCGCCATGATCTTGGCGAGTGCAGCACCCGTCTCGCAGAGCCACAGCGCCTGAAGACCCAGCCCGCCGGCCTGATCGAGACTGGTCAGCTCGGCGACGGAACAACCCAAAAATACCAGGATATGGCGGGTTTCCAGACATGCTGCTGGGTCGCCATAGACACCGATTCTCATCACCGAGCGTTCCTTATCCCAAAGCTTGCAC
>JAOADN010000153.1 GCA_026417295.1 Paracoccaceae bacterium | reverse complement strand
GATAAGACCAAGGCGGTGTATAAAGACCGCTTCGCTCCAAGGCCCTGGTTCTGGGCCCTGATATCTGCCGGGCTTCTCCTAGTAGGGTCGGCCTGGCTTGGCCTTGAGCTGTGGGTCGCTGCTACACCGCTCCCTGATCTTAGCCCTCCAACCGTCGTCGAGATGCGCGACCGCGAGGGCCGGTTGCTTTATGTCGGTGCGCTTGCCGATGGGCGAAGGCGTCTTGCGGTCGAACCCACTGAGGTCGATGGGCGCTACCTCGCGATGCTTCAGGCGATCGAGGACCGGCGTTTTTCCGCGCATCCTGGAGTCGATGGTTGGGCGCTCCTGCGCGCGGCCTGGCAGTGGGCAAGCCAGGGACGGGTCGTCTCGGGCGGCTCGACCCTGACGATGCAGGTCGTACGTCTCTTGGATGGGCGCTCGACCCGCACCTTAGCCGGCAAGCTGCGCCAGATCCGTTTGGCGCTGGCACTCGAGCGCAGGCTAAGCAAGGAGGAGATCCTTGCCCTTTATCTGAGGCTTGCGCCCTATGGCGGGAACCTCGAGGGGATACGCGCGGGCGCCTGGGCCTGGTTTGGGCATGAGCCTAGGCATCTGACGGTGGCTGAATCCGCGCTCCTGATCGCGCTGCCCCAGGCGCCTGAACGCCGTCGCCCTGATCGCCATCCTAAGGCCCTTCAACAGGCGCGCGAGCGGATCCTGCAGCGTCTTGCGGCGCTGGGTCTCATCGATCATCTGGAGCTTGCAGAGGCCCTGCGCACCCCCCTGCCTAAGGCCCGCCGCCCGCTGCCGCATCTGGCGGCGCATCTTGCGTGGCGGCTGCAGGGCCTTGATCCCGGGCGTTTGCGCTGGCACCTGACCCTGGATGCCCAGCTCCAGGGGCGTCTGGAGCATCTGGCCGCCGAACGCGCCGAGCGGCTCGGCGGGCGTTTGTCGGCCGCCATCCTGGTCGCCGCGCATGCGACGGGCGAGCTCTGGGCGACGGTCGGTTCGCCCGATCCATTTGATCTAAAC
>JAOADN010000152.1 GCA_026417295.1 Paracoccaceae bacterium | reverse complement strand
TTCAAACTGCCGCGGTGCAGGCCGCGGCCATGCAGTTACTGTCTTAATCCCTTCTTCATCAGGTCACTGATTCAAACACCGGCATCGAATGCAAGTGTCGCCCGGACTTCCTGTCTTAATCCCTTCTTCATCAGGTCACTGATTCAAACTCCATCGCCTACGCGCAACTGAAACGCTCGGGCAAGTCTTAATCCCTTCTTCATCAGGTCACTGATTCAAACAGACCGGCGCGTACTTCGCGCGCACCTGGGGTCTTAATCCCTTCTTCATCAGGTCACTGATTCAAACCCGTTTTTCGATCGACGACTTCGGCACGGGATGTCTTAATCCCTTCTTCATCAGGTCACTGATTCAAACGCCTCGTCGATCATCTGATCGAGGCCTTCCACCTGTCTTAATCCCTTCTTCATCAGGTCACTGATTCAAACGCGGCGCTGCTGGCGTCATGGCGCGAGTATCGTCTTAATCCCTTCTTCATCAGGTCACTGATTCAAACAAGATCTATGCCGCCAACTACAGCCTCGTGGGGTCTTAATCCCTTCTTCATCAGGTCACTGATTCAAACCTCCAATATTCGGAGCAATTGCAGAAAGAATGTCTTAATCCCTTCTTCATCAGGTCACTGATTCAAACTGCCCTGGCCCGATCATACCCAGGGGCAGGCGCATGTCTTAATCCCTTCTTCATCAGGTCACTGATTCAAACGACCCTGGGCTACGACGTGCAGGCGGCGTTCTACGTCTTAATCCCTTCTTCATCAGGTCACTGATTCAAACTAACTGAAAAGGGTATGTCCCTCCTCGAGAGGTCTTAATCCCTTCTTCATCAGGTCACTGATTCAAACCGCCTGGCTATCGCCGGCCCGAGCGGATCGGGCGTCTTAATCCCTTCTTCATCAGGTCACTGATTCAAACCGCACGCGCCGATAAACCCTTATAGATCAGCATGTTACGAAGACGCTTAGCAAGTTTGAACCCGTCCATAAAGTTATCTCTCCTAGCCACGTCTTTGCAAGAGGGGTAGA
>JAOADN010000151.1 GCA_026417295.1 Paracoccaceae bacterium | reverse complement strand
TCGTAACGTGCTGATCTATAAGGGTTTATCGGCGCGTGCGGTTTGAATCAGTGACCTGATGAAGAAGGGATTAAGACCCCGAGCGGTTCGAGGATGTACGCCAGAATCCTGTTTGAATCAGTGACCTGATGAAGAAGGGATTAAGACAACCAGTCGGGGCGACACTTGCACTGGACACCTGTTTGAATCAGTGACCTGATGAAGAAGGGATTAAGACCCTTCTCCAGGTGGTTGATCTCCTGCATGTGCATGTTTGAATCAGTGACCTGATGAAGAAGGGATTAAGACTGTTGAAAGCGGTCGTGTCAAATGTGTCGAGTTTGAATCAGTGACCTGATGAAGAAGGGATTAAGACTGCCGGTCTTGGACACAAGCTTGCGCTTGCGCGGTTTGAATCAGTGACCTGATGAAGAAGGGATTAAGACCGCAGCGCCGTGGGACCGGTGTCCGGAGACACCACGTTTGAATCAGTGACCTGATGAAGAAGGGATTAAGACCTGCGGAGCTCATGGGTTTTTCTTTGTCGCCCGTTTGAATCAGTGACCTGATGAAGAAGGGATTAAGACCGACAGGTTCCATATAGGAAATCATATAGCGCACGTTTGAATCAGTGACCTGATGAAGAAGGGATTAAGACAAGGGGACACCGACGCCCCTCGCGGGGTCAGAAGGGTTTGAATCAGTGACCTGATGAAGAAGGGATTAAGACACAATGAACAAGTTACAATTTGTAACTTTCCACGGTTTGAATCAGTGACCTGATGAAGAAGGGATTAAGACGCCATCACCATCTGTGAGGTACACCACAGCCGTTGGTTTGAATCAGTGACCTGATGAAGAAGGGATTAAGACGCCATCACCATCTGTGAGGTACACCACAGCCGTTGGTTTGAATCAGTGACCTGATGAAGAAGGGATTAAGACACTCAGGGCCCATTTGGCCAAGTTTTTGATGGTAAGTTTGAATCAGTGACCTGATGAAGAAGGGATTAAGACAGTAACTGCATGGCCGCGGCCTGCACCGCGGCAGTTTGAATCAGTGACCTGATGAAGAAGGGATTAGACGCGGTGTCTATCGCGTGCGCTGAGTTTTGGTCGCGGCTTAC
>JAOADN010000150.1:570-1113 GCA_026417295.1 Paracoccaceae bacterium | reverse complement strand
TCTTCAAACCGGCCGATGCTGCGGTGGATGATCTCATCTACACGTCTTAATCCCTTCTTCATCAGGTCGAGTCTTCAAACGTCGCCTTTTGGCGAGCGTTGTGTGGTAGCTGGCGTCTTAATCCCTTCTTCATCAGGTCGAGTCTTCAAACCCACCATGGCACTTCAAGCACTCAAGAACATCGTCTTAATCCCTTCTTCATCAGGTCGAGTCTTCAAACCACGAGACGCGACGAAAGCGGGCGCAAGACGCAGTCTTAATCCCTTCTTCATCAGGTCGAGTCTTCAAACTCACCGGCAAGGCCAAGGTGCGCTTCCGTCTGGAGTCTTAATCCCTTCTTCATCAGGTCGAGTCTTCAAACCAGGGCTGGGAGGGGAAGGCGCGCGTCGACACGTCTTAATCCCTTCTTCATCAGGTCGAGTCTTCAAACGCCGTGCGCGCGCAAGAGGCTGCCGTCTATCGCGTCTTAATCCCTTCTTCATCAGGTCGAGTCTTCAAACTTGCAAGCACTCAAAAACATTAACCGCTCGGCCGTCTTAATCC
>JAOADN010000150.1:0-560 GCA_026417295.1 Paracoccaceae bacterium | reverse complement strand
CTTCAAACCCCGTATCGCCAGGGATGGACGGCTTGACGACAGTCTTAATCCCTTCTTCATCAGGTCGAGTCTTCAAACTGGCGCAGGGAGAACAATGATCGCCATTAGTCTTGTCTTAATCCCTTCTTCATCAGGTCGAGTCTTCAAACTTTCTCCATCTATGAGAACTAGTAGGTATATTTGTCTTAATCCCTTCTTCATCAGGTCGAGTCTTCAAACTTGTTAAAACATAATTAAAAATTAAGTCTTGTCTTAATCCCTTCTTCATCAGGTCGAGTCTTCAAACGGAGGAGATCCTCCGCTCCGCGCCGGAGACGGCGTCTTAATCCCTTCTTCATCAGGTCGAGTCTTCAAACATAAGGGCGGCCTTCGAGGAGTCTTGCGCCGCCGTCTTAATCCCTTCTTCATCAGGTCGAGTCTTCAAACAAGTGGGATTGCGACAAGTGGATGAAGGAGGTCTTAATCCCTTCTTCATCAGGTCGAGTCTTCAAACGCGGCTGCCGAGGCACCCTACTCGCTATCTGATGTCTTAATCCCTTCTTCATCAGGTCGAGTCTTCA
>JAOADN010000149.1 GCA_026417295.1 Paracoccaceae bacterium | reverse complement strand
GTAAGCCGCGACCAAAACTCAGCGCACGCGATAGACACCGCGTCTAATCCCTTCTTCATCAGGTCACTGATTCAAACGCGGCATGGTATGGACACCCCCTCCAGACCAGTCTTAATCCCTTCTTCATCAGGTCACTGATTCAAACGCGCCATTGAGTGGCATGGCGGAGCAACACGGCAGCCTTAATCCCTTCTTCATCAGGTCACTGATTCAAACCGGCGTGGCCGCGTGCGAGGAGCTGGGACGCCCCGGTCTTAATCCCTTCTTCATCAGGTCACTGATTCAAACTTCGCGCCCAGGTCGATGCGGCGAGTGATCTGAGTCTTAATCCCTTCTTCATCAGGTCACTGATTCAAACGGTGGTGGTCTCGGTCAATTACGCTGAGGGCGTGTCTTAATCCCTTCTTCATCAGGTCACTGATTCAAACGGGGCGGCGTGTCGCTCTCAAGCATAGAGTTTGTCTTAATCCCTTCTTCATCAGGTCACTGATTCAAACGTGCCCCGGAAGTGGGCCCACCTCATCCCACGTCTTAATCCCTTCTTCATCAGGTCACTGATTCAAACGGCGTGGCTCAGAAAGGACAAGACCTTGCTGCCGTCTTAATCCCTTCTTCATCAGGTCACTGATTCAAACCTGAGCGAGATGATCGAGTTGATCCCCACGTACTGTCTTAATCCCTTCTTCATCAGGTCACTGATTCAAACTATGAAAACCATTGATTTGTCTCACGGCGAACGTGTCTTAATCCCTTCTTCATCAGGTCACTGATTCAAACCAATGAAAGCTGTCAAACTCGCCAAGGGCGAGGTCTTAATCCCTTCTTCATCAGGTCACTGATTCAAACGAAAACGCGGGCAAAACACCGATCACAGCCGAGGTCTTAATCCCTTCTTCATCAGGTCACTGATTCAAACCATTTCGGAGAACGGATATGATCGTCCGAACTCGGTCTTAATCCCTTCTTCATCAGGTCACTGATTCAAACCAAGGGAAATGAGAAGACCCTAGACAGTCTTTGTCTTAATCCCTTCTTCATCAGGTCACTGATTCAAACACGTTCAAGTCCTCGCCTGGTACCCCTTCACCGTCTTAATCCCTTCTTCATCAGGTCACTGATTCAAACGCACGAGGCCATGCACTACGCACTGGCGCATTGTCTTAATCCCTTCTTCATCAGGTCACTGATTCAAACTGCTCCGGCCGGAAGTAGCGGCCAGGGGCATCAGTCTTAATC
>JAOADN010000014.1 GCA_026417295.1 Paracoccaceae bacterium | reverse complement strand
AGATGTGTATAAGAGACAGGGACTATTCGGGCGAGGCGGTGGCCGCGGCCGAATCGCGCCTTGTCCTGGTGCCGCGCGACCTGTTCCTGGCGCTGATGGACACGTCGCCCGCCTTCCGCGGATTCGTCTTTGCCGCCTTTGCCGCGCGGATGCAGGGGACGATGCAGGTCCTTGAACGGGTGGCATTCCAGCGGATCGAGAGCCGCCTTGCGCGGACCCTGCTGGACCTTGCCGAGGACGGGCTGGTGCGCGCCACCCATCAGGACCTGGCGCTGCGCCTGGGCACGGCGCGCGAGGTCGTCTCGCGCCGGCTTCTGGCGATGGAGGACCAGGGCCTTGTGGCCACCGAGCGCGGGCAGGTGCGCCTGATCGACCCGCGCCGCCTGCGCCTGATGGCGGAGGCCTTCGCCTGAGGCGCCCGGAAACGATCGGCCGGACGTGATCTGAGTCACAGACGCCTTCGGCGGACGGTGGCAGGGTCCGGCCTGCGGGGAGGGATTCATCCGCCCCGCAGGGAGAAGGAGTGAGGACATGTTCAAGACGAATGTCGGGACCGTCGACCGCGTGCTGCGGATCCTGCTGGGGATCGCGCTGATCGCCTGGTTCTTCATCGATCAGGGCCAGGGCTTCTGGCACTGGGCGAAGCTTGCGGGCGTCGTGCCGCTGGTCACCGGCCTGTTCGGCACCTGCCCGGTCTACTCGATCCTCGGGATCTCGACCTGCCCGGTCAGGCACGCCTGACGGGCGGGCCGCCGGCGGCTGCGGCCAGCGCGGCGGCGATCTGCGGTGCCGCGTCCGCGACGAGGCGTTCGCCTTCGGCGATGGCCTCGGCGGCGCGGTGCAGTTCGAGCACGGCGATCCGCCCGAGCCTTGCGCCGAGATAGACATCGGGGGGTTCGGCCGCGCGCCGGGCGTGCAGGATGCGTTCGGTCATGATGTCGATGGCCGCGCCCACCGTTTCCATGAAGGGCGGCGGGCCGGGCTCTGCCGGCGCCGCGGGGCGCCACAGCGCGGTGAGCGCGTCGGGCAGCCTGGGCAGGACCTCGGCCAGCGCCCCGGCGACGGCGGAGGGCGCGGCGGGATCCCAGTAGAGGCCGGCGGCGCGGTCGTTCGGGTTGACGGCGATGACGAGATCGGCGCCGAGGGCACGGGCGGCCGAGACGGGCAGCGGGTTGACGATGCCGCCATCGACCAGCCAGCGCGGCCCGATCCGCCAGGGCGTGAAGACGCCGGGAATGGCCACCGAGGCGCGCACCGCCTGGCGCAGGGGGCCGTCGCGAAGCCAGACCTCCTCGCCCGTCGCGAGATCGGCGGCGACGGCAAGGAAGGGCAGGCGCAGGGCGGCGAAATCCTCGGGCACGCCGATCGCCGCGAGCGCCCGGTCGATGCCGGCGCCGCCGACGAGGCCGCCGCCGGTCAGGCGGACATCGACCATCGACAGGACGTTGCGCCAGCCGAGCCCGCGCGCCCAGGCCTCGAGCGCATCCAGCCGGTCTGCGGCCAGGGCCGAACCGACGAGCGCGCCCATCGAGGTTCCGGCCACGACATCGGGGCGGATGCCGAGGCCGGCGAGCGCGCGGACCGCCCCGACATGGCACCAGCCGCGCGCCCCCCCCGCCCCGAGCGCAAGCCCGATGCGGGGCCGTGCGGTCATTCGGCGGCGACCCGCGGGCGCGGCGCAAGCAGCGGCGCGAGGTAGCGCCCGGTATGGCTGCGCGGGTTCTTCGCGACCTCTTCGGGGGTGCCGGTGGCGACGATCTCGCCCCCGCCGTCGCCGCCCTCGGGGCCGATGTCGATGATCCAGTCCGCGGTCTTGATGACGTCGAGGTTGTGCTCGATGACGATGACGGTGTTGCCCTGGTCGACGAGGGCGTGCAGCACCTCGAGCAGCTTGCGCGTATCCTCGAAATGCAGGCCCGTGGTGGGTTCGTCGAGGATGTAGAGGGTGCGCCCCGTGGCGCGGCGGCTGAGCTCCTTCGAGAGCTTGACGCGCTGTGCCTCGCCGCCCGAGAGCGTCGTCGCCTGCTGGCCGACCTGGATGTAGCCGAGGCCCACCTCGACGAGGGCGTCCATCTTCTCGCGGATTGCGGGGACGGCCTTGAAGAAGTCCTGCGCGTCTTCGACCGTCATCTCGAGAACGTCGGCTATGCTCTTGCCCTTGAAGCGGATTTCCAGCGTCTCGCGGTTGTAGCGGTGGCCCTTGCAGGTCTCGCAGGTGACGTAGACGTCGGGCAGGAAGTTCATCTCGATCTTCAGCGCGCCGGCGCCATGGCAGCCCTCGCAGCGGCCGCCCTTGACATTGAAGTAGAAGCGGCCGGGCTGGTAGCCGCGCGCCCTGGCCTCGGGCAGGCCCGCGAACCAGTCGCGGATCGGGGTGAAGGCGCCCGTGTAGGTGGCCGGGTTCGACCGCGGCGTGCGGCCGATCGGGCGCTGGTCGATGTCGATCACCTTGTCGAGATGCTCGAAGCCGCGGATCGTCTCGCAGGGGGCGGGCGTCTCGCGCGCGCCGTTCAGGCGCAGGGCGGCGTTCTTGTAGAGCGTCTCGATCGTCAGCGTGGACTTGCCGCCGCCCGAGACGCCGGTGACGCAGACGAAGCGGCCGAGCGGGAAGTCGACGGTGACGCCCTTGAGGTTGTTGCCGGTGGCGCCGACCACGGTGAGGGCCTTGCCCGAGCCCTGGCGGCGCAGGCGCGGCACGGGGATGGCGCGGGCGCCGGAGAGATACTGGCCGGTGAGCGAGGCGGGATCGGCGGCGATCTCGGCCGGCGTGCCGCGGGCGACGACCTGGCCGCCGTGGACGCCCGCGCCGGGGCCGATGTCGAGCACGTAGTCGGCCGCGCGGATCGCCTCTTCGTCGTGCTCGACGACGAGCACGGTGTTGCCCTGGTCGCGCAGGTTCCTGAGGGTGGCGAGCAGGCGGTCGTTGTCGCGCTGGTGCAGGCCGATCGAGGGCTCGTCGAGGACGTAGAGCACGCCCGTCAGCCCCGAGCCGATCTGGCTGGCCAGCCGGATGCGCTGGCTCTCGCCGCCCGAGAGCGTGCCGGCGGCGCGCGCGAGCGTGAGGTATTCGAGCCCCACGTTGTTGAGGAAGCCGAGGCGTTCGCGGATCTCCTTGAGGACGAGGCGGGCGATCTCGTTCCGCTGGGCGGAGAGGCTGGCGGGCACGGTATCGACCCAGGCGAGCGCCTCGCGGATCGACTTCTGCACGACCTCGCCGATATGCAGGCCGGCGATCCTGACGGCCAGCGCCTCGGGCTTGAGCCGGTGGCCGCCGCAGACATGGCAGGGGCGGCTGTTCTGGTAGCGCTCGAACTCCTCGCGGACCCAGGCGCTGTCGGTCTCGCGCCAGCGCCGCTCCATGTTGGGGATCACCCCCTCGAAGACGCGGCTCACCTTGTAGACGCGCCCGCCCTCGTCGAAGGTGAACTCGATCTCCTCCTCGCCCGAGCCGTACAGGAAGAGCTTCTGCACGCTTTCGGGCAGGTCCTTCCAGGGCTTCTTCGCATCGAAGCCGTAATGCCGCGCGAGCGCGTCGATTGTCTGGACGAAATAGGGCGACTTCGACTTGTTCCAGGGCGCGAGCGCCCCGTCCCTGAGCCGGAGCGTCACATCCGGCACCACGAGGCGTTCGTCGAAGAAGAGCTCGGCCCCGAGCCCGTCACAGGCCGGGCAGGCGCCATAGGGTGCGTTGAAGGAGAAGAGCCTGGGCTCGATCTCGGGGATGGTGAAGCCCGAGACCGGGCAGGCGAACTTCTCCGAGAAGGTGGTGCGCACCGGCGCCTGCCCGTCGTCGGGCGCGGTCTCGACGATGGCGATGCCGTCGGCGAGGTTCAGCGCCGTGCGGAAGCTGTCGGCAAGCCGCGTCTGGAGCCCCTCGCGCACGACGATGCGGTCCACCACGACGTCGATGTCGTGGCGCAGCTTCTTGTCGAGCGCGGGGACATCCTCGATCTCGTGGAAGGCGCCGTCGACCTTCACCCGCTGGAAGCCCTGCTTCCTGAGGTCGAGGAATTCCCTGCGGTATTCGCCCTTGCGGTCGCGCACGACGGGGGCGAGCAGGTAGGCGCGCGTGCCCTCGGGCATGGCCATGACCGCATCCACCATGTCCTGCACCTGCATCGCGGCGATCGGCAGGCCGGTCGCCGGGCTGTAGGGCGTGCCCACGCGCGCGAAGAGAAGCCGCAGGTAGTCGTAGACCTCGGTCACCGTGCCGACGGTCGAGCGCGGGTTCTTGGATGTGGTCTTCTGCTCGATCGAGATCGCCGGCGACAGGCCCGAGATGTGGTCCACGTCGGGCTTGCCCATCATGTCGAGGAACTGCCGCGCATAGGCCGAGAGCGATTCGACATAGCGCCGCTGGCCTTCGGCATAGATCGTGTCGAAGGCGAGCGAGGACTTGCCCGAGCCCGAAAGCCCGGTGATCACCACCAGCCGGTTGCGGGGGATGTCCACGTCGATGTTCTTGAGGTTGTGCTCGCGCGCGCCGCGAACCTCGATATGCGTCTGCTCGGCCATCACGCCCCCGGCGTCCAACGCCCAAGAGATAGTGCAGGCCGGGCGTGCCGCCAACACGAAAATGAGAACGAAGGGTGAACCCGGCGGCCGCCTGCCGAGGGAAGGATATTGACATATTCGGAAAATGGAATATTTGAGGCGGACCACCACGCAAGGATCGCGCCATGTTCAACCTGTTCGCCCGCCCCGCGGGACAGTCCCGCCCCGTCGCCGAAGTCGTCGCAGAGGTTGCCGCCGGACGGATGGCCCTGATCGACGTGCGCGAGACGGCAGAGATCCGCGCCTCGGGCCTGGCCAAGGGTGCGATCCACATTCCGCTGGGCCTGATCCCGACGCGGACCGACCCCGCCGCGCCCGACCGCCCTGCGGCCCTGGCCGACGGCCGGCCGGTGGCGCTTTACTGCGCCTCGGGCGGCCGGTCGGGGCGTGCGGCGCAGATCATGCGCCAGCTGGGCTATGCCGAAGTGGTCAATATCGGCGGCCTGGGCGACTGGGTGGCCGCGGGCGGTCAGGTCGTCAGCGCCTGACGGCGCCGCGCCTGCAGCGCGTGGAGCGCCACGCCGCAGAGGCAGGCCAGGACGGCCGCCGCGGCGAGGCCGGGCGCGCCGGCGGCGGAGAGGACGACCGCAAGGAGCGGCGTTCCCGTCGTCGTCCCGAGATTGCCGAGCTGGGCGATGGCGCCGGCCGCCCCGGCCCGGTCCTCGGCCGTGGCGTTGAGTTCGGGGATGGCCGAGAAGCTGGCGCCCTGGACGACGCCGAGGGCGCCCGACAGCCAGAGGCCGGCGGCCAGCATCCCCGCCCCCGAACCCCAGAAGAGGGCGAGCGCGAGGAAGGCCGGGATCGCCGCGAGGTAGCCCGCCTGCACCGCCCCGACCGCGCCGATCCGCGCCTGGAGCCTGACGCCGAGCGTCAGCGAGACGGCGATGGAGACGAGGGGCATTCCCGTCGCCGCCGCCAGCCGGTGCGAGGGCGGCACCTCGGGCGGCAGCAGGGTGAGCACGGCGACGTAGAGGAAGGTGTAGCAGAAGAAGCCCATGGCGGGCGCGGCCATCCGCGGCGAGGCGTAGATGGCGAGGTGCCGGGCGAGCAGGCCCCCGCCCCCGGCCCGCGGGGCGGACGGCGCATCGGCCGGCAGGAGCAGGGCCAGGAGCACCGCCGCCCCGGCCATGAAGCCGGCATGGGCGAGCAGCACCGCCCGCGCCCCGCCCAGTGCGACGAGCGGCGGGGCGGCGAGCGCGAGCACGGCATAGGTCACGCCGAAGAAGCTGGACCACAGCGTCATCGCCAGCGGCCGCTGCGCGGGTGGCGCGAGGGCGGCGATCAGCGTCGGGCCGGCGACGACGATGGCAAGGTGGGAGAGGCCCTCGAGCAGGCGGGTCAGGATGAGAACCGGGAAGGCGGGCATCGTCGCCTGGAGGGCCGAGAGCGCGGCCCCCGCGGCAAGCGCGGCCAGAAGGGTGCGGCGCTGGCCGGCGCGGGTGACGAGAAGGCCCGCCGTGGTGCCGAGGACGAGCCCGACGAGGCCGACGATCGACACGGCAAGGCCGAAGGCGGCCGGCCCGTGGCCGGGATAGGCCGGGGCGAGCAGGTCGTAGATCACCGACATCTTGCCGAACTGGGCGGCGGCCCCGAGGCCGGCGATCCAGACCGCAAGGATGGCGGCGGCCGTGCGGTTCATGCGGGCGGTCCCCGTCAGGCGCGCCCGCGGCGGGGCGGCATCAGATGTGCAGCGCCCGACCAAAGGCGTCGAGCACGGATTCGTGCATCATCTCGCTGAGCGTCGGGTGGGGGAAGACGGTCCCGATCAGCTCGGCCTCGGTCGTCTCGAGCGTCCGGCCGATGACGTAGCCCTGGATGAGTTCGGTCACCTCGGCGCCCACCATGTGCGCGCCCAGGAGCTCGCCCGTCTTCGCGTCGAAGACGGTCTTGATCATCCCCTCGCTCTCGCCCAGCGCGATCGCCTTGCCGTTGCCGATGAAGGGGAAGCGGCCGACCCTGACCTCGTGGCCCGCCGCCTTCGCCTTCTCCTCCGTCAGGCCGACGCTGGCGACCTGCGGGTGGCAGTAGGTGCAGCCGGCGATCGAGTTCGGCCTGATCGGGTGCGGATGCTGCCCGGCGATCAGCTCGGCGACCATCACGCCCTCGTGGCTGGCCTTGTGGGCAAGCCAGGGGGGGCCGGCCACGTCGCCGATGGCATAGAGGCCGGGCACGCCGGTGCGGCAGTATTCGTCGGTGACGACATGGGTGCGGTCGACCTTGACGCCCAGCGCCTCGAGCCCGAGGTTCTCGACATTGCCGACGATGCCGACGGCCGAGATCACGGTGTCGAAGGCCTGGGTCGTGACCTTGCCGTCCTTCTCGACATGGGCGGTGACCGTGGAGGCCCCGCGGTCGAGCTTCTTCACCGTCGCCTTCTCGAGGATGGTCATCCCCTGCCTGACGAACTGCTTCTTCGCGAAGGCCGAGATCTCGGCATCCTCGACGGGCAGGATGCGGTCCATCACCTCGACGACGGTCGTCTTCGCGCCGAGCGTGTTGAAGAACGAGGCGAACTCGATCCCGATGGCGCCCGAGCCGATGACGAGCAGGTCCTTCGGCACGCGGTCGGCGGCGAGGGCGTGGCGGTAGGACCAGACGAGCCTGCCGTCGGCCTCGAGCCCCGGCAGTTCGCGCGCCCGCGCGCCGGTGGCCAGGATGATCGCCGGGGCGGCGAGCGTCTGGGGGCCGGCGGCGGTGCGGACGGCGACGCGGCCGGGGGCGGGGATCGTCGCCTCGCCCATGACGACGGTCACCTTGTTCTTCTTCATCAGGTGGCCGATGCCGCCCGAGAGCTGCCGGGCCACGGCGCGGGAGCGGGCGACGACGGCGGGCAGGTCGTAGCCCACCCCCTCGGCCCTGAGGCCGAACTCCTTCGCCCGGTGCATCAGATGCAGGACCTCGGCCGAGCGCAGCAGCGCCTTGGTCGGGATGCAGCCCCAGTTGAGGCAGATGCCGCCCAGGGCCTCGCGTTCGACGATGGCGACCCTGCGGCCGAGCTGGGCGGCGCGGATGGCGGCGACGTAGCCGCCGGGACCGGCGCCGATGACCACAACGTCGAATGCCTGTTCAGCCATCGCGCATCCTCCCCCGGGGCAGATGGTTCACCATTAAACCGTTTTCCGGCCCGGAACAACGCGCGGGGCCGGAAGGGCCGTCATGCGCCGCCGTCATGGCCCTGGCCCGAGAGCGAGCGGACCAGTGCGGGATAGCCGCCGGCATCGAGGAAGGCCTGTTCCCCGGCGCTGGTCGTCCGCCCGAGCGCGGCGTTGCGGAAGGGAAAGCGGCCGAAGCGGCGGATGATCTCGCGATGGGCGCGGGCATGCAGCGCCATCTCGGGATCGCCGGGGAGGCGCTCTTCCATGAGCGTTACGGCGAGGTCCTGGTCGGCGGGCGACTCGGAATGTTCGAAGGGCATGTAGAAGAACTGCCGTTCGGGCGCCGGCGTGGCCAGGTCGTGCCCGGCCGCCAGCGCGCGCCGCGCCGCGTCGCGGGCCAGCGCATCGGTGGCGAAGGCGCGCGGGTCGCCGCGGAACATGTTGCGCGGGAACTGGTCGGCGAGGATCAGGTAGGCGAGCGCGCCGCGGGGCGTGGCCAGCCAGTCGGCGTGATCGCCGACGCGCAGCGCCTCCCAGGACGGGCCGAAGCGGCTGCGCACGGCCTCGTCCACCTCGTCCGTCGCCCGGTACCAGCCTTCCGGGCCGACCTCGCCCAGCCAGAAGTCGAGAATCGCGTCGGGTGTGGTCATGGCTCCTCCTGCCGCGGGGGAAGCGTCGCAGGTCGGCGCGCGGTTGGCTAGTGCCCCGGGCCCGAAGCGGCGCGGGCGCGGCCTTCGCGCGCCTCCATCGCCGCCTCGACGGCGATCGCCGAGGCCGAGGTGGACATGACGGCGATGCCGCTGGGCACGGCCGGCCCGAGGACCGACCGGCGCGTCATCCGCCAGGCCGCGTAGCCCGCGAGGGCGAGGAACAGGACACCCATGAACAGGAAATAGGCATCCGCCCCGAAGCGCACCATCAGCCAGCCGGTGAGGATCGGGCCGCCGATGGCGCCGAGCCCGTTGATGAAGATGAGCCCGGCCGAGGCCGCCGCCATGTCGGAATTGTCGAGGAAGTCGTTGGTATAGGCGAGCAGCAGCGCATAGAGCGGGTTGGCGATGCCGCCCAGCGCGATGCCGATGGCGAAGACGACGACGGCATGAAGCGGCAGGGCGGCCGCCAGCAGCGCCACGGCCGCCCCGGCCAGGCCGAGGCCGAGGATGATCCGCCGCCGTCCGAACCGGTCGGAGGCGAAGCCGATCGGATACTGCGAGATGAGGCCGCCGACGAAGATGAGCGCGACATAGGTGGAGATCTGGCCGACGGTCAGCCCGGCCTCGGAGCCCCAGACGGCCGCCATGCCGAAGAGCGCGGCATAGATGCCGCCGAGCAGGAACATGCCGACGCAGCCGAGGGGCGAGGCCTGGAACAGGCGGGCGAAGCTGAGCGGCGCGGTGCTTTCGAAGGAGGGCGCGGGCGCCGCCGTGAGCAGGATCGGCATGAAGGCCAGCGAGACCAGGACCGAGGGCAGGATGAAGAGCTCGAACCCGGCCGGATCGGCCACGTTCATCAGCGCCTGGCTGGCGATCATGCCGATCATCTGGACGATCATGTAGAGCGACAGGGCCTGGCCCCGCGTCTCGTTGGTGGCCGAGTTGTTGAGCCAGCTTTCGGCGGTGATGTAGACGCCGCAGAAGCAGAAGCCGATGACCGCGCGCAGCGCCGCCCAGGCGATCCAGTCCGGCGCCACGGGGTAGAGCACGAGGACCGCCGAGATGAGCGAGCCAAGCGCCGAGAACACCCGGATATGCCCGACCCGCCGGATCATGTCGGGGGCCAGACGCGAGCCGAGCAGGAAGCCCGCGTAGTAGCCCGCCATGACATAGGACATCTCGGCGGCCGAGAAGCCCTCGATCCCGCCGCGCACGCCGAGAAGCGTGCCCTGGATGCCGTTGCCCATCATCAGGAGCATGATGCCGAGGAGCAGGGCCCATGAACTGGCGAGGACGGTGAGCATGCGGGGCCTCCGGTCAGGGATGCCGCGTTCTTAGCCCTGCGGCGCGCGGGCGGAAAGGCCCGCCGGGGGATGCAGGCGCGGCCGGCGGCAGAGGGCGCGCGGGGGGTGGAGCGCGGGATGCGGTTTCGAAACCGCATCCCGCCCGCCGCGCCCCGCGCGGCGGGCGGACGGGCCTTCGAAGGCCCGTCCCCCCTTCCCGGCCCCGTGGCGCGGGCCCGGTCGGGCGCGACGGGACGTGCGCCGGTGCGGGGGCGTGGGCCGCGGGGGCGCTGCCTGCCTTCGGGACCCCGTGGCGATGCGTCCGAGCCGCCTGCGCCTGCGGCAGGGCCGCCTGGTCAGGCTGGGACCGCGACAGGGATCGGGCGGCGTGAGGCCGCGGCGCGGCGATGTCCGGTCACGCCTGGGCGCCGGCCGGCGCGGCCCCGGCGGGCACCAGCAGCGAGGCGTCGCCGTAGGAGAAGAAGCGGTAGCCCCGGTCGATCGCGTGGGCATAGATCGCCATGATCCGGTCGCGCCCCATGAGCGCGGCGACGAGCATCATCAGGGTCGAGCGCGGCAGGTGGAAGTTGGTCATCAGGGCATCGGTGACGCGGAAGGCGAAGCCGGGATAGATGAAGATGTCGGTCGGGCCACGCCAGGGTTCCACCCGGCCCGTGGCCCGTGCGGCGCTTTCGATCAGCCGCAGCGCCGTGGTGCCGACCGGGATCACCCGCCCGCCGGCCTCTTTCGTCGCGTTGATCTCGGCCGCCGCCCCGGGCGTGACCTCGCCCCATTCGGCGTGCATCCGGTGGGTCGTCACGTCCTCGACCTTGACCGGCAGGAAGGTGCCGGCGCCGACATGCAGCGTGACCTCGGTCATCGCCACGCCCTTCGCCCGAAGGGCGGCCAGGAGCGCGCGGTCGAAGTGCAGCGAGGCGGTCGGGGCGGCGACGGCGCCGGCATGGCGGGCGAAGACGGTCTGGTAATCCTCGCGGTCGGCCGCGTCGGGGGCGCGGCGCTGGGCGATGTAGGGGGGCAGCGGCATCTGCCCGGCCTCGGCGAGGGCCGCGTCGAAGGCGCTGCCCTCGAGGTTGAAGGCGAGGATCGCCTGGCCGTCGCGGCTGCCGCGGAACTCGGCCGAGAGCCCGTGGCCGAAGTCGATGCGCTCGCCCGCGGCGAGCTTCCTGAGGGGGCGCACGAGCGCCCGCCAGCCGCCGCCCGGATCGGGTTCGAGGAGCGTGGCCTCGATGCGCGCGATGCTCTCGCCCTGCCCCGTCGTCCGGCGGCGGGTGCCGGTGAGCCGCGCCTGGATGACGCGGGTATTGTTGAGCACGAGCCTGTCGCCGGGGCGCAGCACCTCGGGCAGGTCGCGGACGTGGCGGTCGAGGAGGCGGTCGCCCTCGGCCACGAGCAGGCGCGCGGCGGTGCGCGGGCGCGCGGGCCGGGTGGCGATCAGCGCCTCGGGGAGGGGGAAGTCGAAATCCGAGAGCTTCATTCGGCGGGCGGGGGCGGCGGGGGGGACTGGAAGATCTCGCGGAAGCGGCCGGGCGTGAGGATCGAGAGCGGGTTGACGCTGACCTTCGGCGCATCGGCCGCCCCGCGCAGCCGGTAGGTGAAGCCGAAGAGCCCCTCGCGCCGCTTGGTGAAGGGCGAGCCGACGACATTGAGCAGGTAGAGTGGCGAGATCGTCCCCTCGATGTCCATCTGCCGGGAGGCGAAGCTGTAGCTGCCCATGCCCGAGACGCCGAGCGAGGCGCCGACCGCCGATCCGCCGGTGATGGTGAGCGCGTCCGGCGAGAGGCGGAAGTTGCCGCGCACGTCGCCGAACTGGATGCCGGGGCCGGAGAGCTGCTCGATGAGCCCGACCACGGAGACGAGGCCGAGGAGCTCGGCCAGGACGGGGGCATCGACGACGCGGATGTCCTTGATCGAGAGCCGGCCGGCATAGTTGCCGGGGGCGCCGACGGGCAGCAGCGTCATGTCGAGCGCCCCGCCCCGCCCGCGCGAGAAGACGCCGGCCGAGCGGAAGAGGCCGCCGGCATCGGCCGCCTTGATGCGGAAGGCCGAGCGCCCGTCGCGCGGCTCGACGGCGCCCGAGATCGCGGTCTCGCCGTTGACGGCGGCGCGGAAGCGCCCGGTCAGGCCGCCCCGGGTGGTGAAGTCGCCGGTGAAGCCCGTGAGCGACAGGCTGTCGGTGACGCGCAGCCGGTCGAGGGCGACGGTCAGGGGCGGGGCGGCGCCGGCGGCACCGGCGGCGGCGAAACGGGCCCGGCCGATGTCGGCCGTGCCGCCGGTCACGCGGAGGGCCGGCACCGCGCCGCGGCCCTGCCCCTCGAGCGTGAGGCTGCCGTCGAACCAGTCCTCGAGGCGGACCCGGCCCAGGGTCGCCCGGGCGAGGCTGCCATCGGCTTGCAGGGCGACCTGCCCCTCGGCCGAGAGACCCGGCGCGGCGAGGGCGAGGCGGGTGACCGAGGGCGGCGCGTCCGGCGTGGCGAGCGTGCCCTCGACGGCAAGGCTGCCCGTCGCGGCGGCGCCCTTGCGCCAGGCGAGGCCCGGCACCGCGAGGGCGAGGCCGGCGAGGTCGGACCCGAGGCTGAAGCGCGGCGCCCGGCCGGGCGCGAAATCCAGCCGGAGCCTGCCCGAGCCGGTTCCCGAGACGCTTCCGGGGGGCAGGTTCACCCCGAAGGCGGCGAGCGAGGCGGGCGAGAGCTCCACCTGCCCCTCGAGGCTGCTGACGCCGCGGGTCCCGGGGCCGAAGGGCTGGTGCCAGACGGCATCGAAGGGGACCCCCGACAGCGTGCCCCGGCCGGAGATGTCCATGCCGGCCGGGGTCGCCCGCACCTCGAGCCGGTCGGCGGCGAGCGGCCGGCCGGGCACCAGCCGGTCGGAGACGACATCGGTGAGCACGCCCGCGACGGTGAAGTCCACCTCGCCGGGCTGGACCTTCGCCTTGAGGGGGAAGTCGAGCACCGCCTCGATCCGCGCCCGCCCCTCGGCCGCATCGACAGGCCGGCCGGCCCTGGACAGGAAGCGGAAGGGCGGCTCGTCGAGCATGGCGAGGGCGGCCGTGATCGTGCTGTCGCTGCGCAGGGTGACGCGGGCGGGAGCCGGCAGGACGCGGATGTCGGGGACCGAGAGGACCGAACCGGCAAGGTCAACCGTCCCGCCGCGGGGCGCGGTGACATGGCCCTTCTCGAGCACCAGCGTATAGGCATTGTCGTGGATCGTGGCATAGCCCGCGCCGTCCTCGATGGGCGGCAGCGAGGGCAGGAAGCGCACGTCGGCCCCGAGGAATTCGTAGCCGAGGCCGATCCGCCCCTCGGCGCCGGGCGCAAGGCGCAGCGCGGCCTTGAGGTCGAAGAGCTGGGCCGTGGCGACGTTGGCGGCAAGCCAGGCCCGCGTCCGCGGCACCACCTGCACGGGCCAGAGCCCGAGGAGCCGGGCGCTGTCGATGGCGTCGATGCCGACATCGAGGGCCACCGTCCAGCCCCCGGCATCCGCGCCGAGCCGCCCGCGGGCGGCGATGCGCGAACCGTCGCCGACGAGGGTGAGCTGCCCGATCTCGACCGAGAAGGGGCGGAAGCCGATGCGCAGGTCCACCGTGCCTTCGGGGAAGGCGACGGGATCGGCGAAGAGCCCCTCGGGATCGGCCTTGAGCCCGGCGAGACGGATCTGGGCGACGAGCCCGGAGGGCACGCCGTCGGCGCCGGACCTGACCCAGCCCGTCCCCTCGGCCGATACCTGCACCGCGCGGCTGTCGAAGGCGGCATCGCGGAAGCTGATCGTCCGGGTGACCGGGTCGAAGCGGGCCGCAAGATGCGCCCGGTCGAAGGCGACGGGCCGCGACCCGCCCTCGGGCCGGATCGCCCCGCTGCCGATGTCGAGGGTGGCCACCGTCTCGCGCGGGGCGCCGGTCTCGTCGAAGCCGGTGCGGATCAGGCCGGAGATCGGCGCATCGAGGATGCCGAGCCAGGAGAGGCCGGGCGACAGGGTGGCGACGTCGCGGGCCGGCAGGTCACGCACCCGCACCTCGAAGCGCGCATCCGGCGAATCCTTGCGCGAGGCGAAGTCGGCCTCGGCCCGGCCGGGCACGTCGCCCGTTCCGGCGACATCGAGGCCGATCGCCGCGGCGATGCTGTCGGGCGTCAGGTCGAGCGTGACCTTGCCGTTGTCCGCCCGCCAGGTGCGGCCGGTCGCGGCATCGGCGATGCTGACGGAGATCCCCGAGAGCTCGACCCGCTCGACCGCCGCCAGCCCCGGCAGGCTGAAGAAGGAATCGAGCGCGCCCAGCGCCTCGACCGGGCTGACCGTCCCGGCACGGGCGGCGCCCGGCCCCGCCCCTTCCGCCCCTTCCGCCCCTTTAGCCCCTTTAGCCGCGACCGCCTCGCCTGCCACTGCCGCCTCGGCCGCTGTGCCTGCGGGGGCAGCCGATCCTGCCGGAACCGCCGCGACCGGCAGGTCGAAGCGGCCGTCAGGCAGGCGGTCGAGCGCGATTTCGGCCCCCCTGAGCGCAATCACCCGCGGCGCGAAGCTGCCCCTGGCGAGGCGGCCGGGGTCGAAGCTTGCCGAGAGGTCGTCCACGGTGGCGACGGGCCGGCCGTCCGGCAGGCGGATCGTCACGTCCCTGAGCCGCACGCCGGGCACGAGATGCGTGCCGAGCCGCGCCTCGATACCGCCGATGGCCACCGTCGCCTGTCCGCCGAGCGCGGCATTGATGCGGCCCTCGACCTCGTGCACGGCCCAGTCCGGCGCGGGGATCAGCCGGCCGACAAGGAAGAGGAGCCCGATGACGACGGCCGCCGCGAGGATGATCCCCTTGGCGAAGAGCCGCAGCGGCCCGGTCCAGAGCGTCGGCCGACGCCGCCGGCCGCGCCGCTGCGGCCGGCGCCTGCGCGTGGCCTTCGGCGGGGCGCCGGGGGACGGGGCCGCGCCCCCCCCTGCCCCGGCCGCGTCTGGGTTCTGGCTGTCCATGGCTTCCCTTTAACTTCGGAACGCCCGGATTAAAACGAGGGCAGGCTCA
This sequence comes from Paracoccaceae bacterium, assembly GCA_026417295.1. Lineage (GTDB taxonomy): Bacteria > Pseudomonadota > Alphaproteobacteria > Rhodobacterales > Rhodobacteraceae > JAOADN01. The sequence continues at coordinate 29,732 of JAOADN010000014.1, read as the reverse complement.
CAGATTCGAGGGAACGGGACCGCAGATGATCGCCACCGGAGACAGCGCACCGGACTTCACCCTGCCGAAATCCGGCGGCGGGACGCTTTCGCTTTCGGCCCTGCGGCCGGGCAAGGTGGGGCTTTACTTCTATCCGAAGGACGACACGTCGGGCTGCACGCTGGAGGCGCTGGACTTCACGCGCCTGGCCGCCGACTTCGCCGCCGCGGGCACGACCGTGATCGGCATCTCGAAGGACAGCGCCGGCAGCCACGACCGGTTCTGCGCCAAGCACGGGCTGGGCGTGACGCTGGTCTCCGACGAGGGGTCGGATACCTGCGAACGCTACGGGACCTGGGTCGAGAAGAGCATGTACGGGCGCAGGTACATGGGCATCCAGCGCGCGACCTTCCTGATCGACGGCACGGGCAGGGTGGCCCGCGTCTGGCCGAAGGTCGAGGTCAGGGGCCATGCCGAGGAGGTTCTGGCCGCGGCGCGGGCGCTCTAGCCCCGTGCGGCGCGGAGGGGAATGATGGCGGCGGCGCCGCAGGCTGCCGGGGCGGGCGGGCCCGCGACGCTGAGCGCGATGGCCGTCGAGGTCCTGACCACGGCCGACGGGCGGCGCAAGGCCGCCCTGTCGCGCCGCCATGCCGCGCGCTGGTTCGCCGCCCGGGCGGCGGGCGAGGCCATTCCGGTGGGCGATGCGCGCCCGCCCGACCGGCCGGCGCGGCCCGCCAGGCCCGAGCTTCTGGCGCCGCGCGACGTGCCGCGAAGGCGGCCCGGCACGGCGGCGGGGCGGATCGCGCTGCTGCATGCGGTGGCCCATATCGAGCTGAACGCCGTCGATCTGCACTGGGACGTCGTGGCGCGTTTCGCCGCGGTGCCCATGCCCCCCGGATTCCACGACGACTGGGTCAAGGCCGCGGACGAGGAAGCCAAGCATTTCAACCTTGTCTGCGACTGTCTTGAGGCGCTTGGCAGCCATTACGGGGCGCTGCCCGCCCATGCCGGGATGTGGCGCGCGGCCGAGGACACGGCCGGCGACCTGATGGGCAGGCTGGCGGTCGTGCCGATGGTCCTGGAGGCGCGGGGGCTGGACGTGACGCCGGCGATGATCGACGTCTTCCGCCGCGCCGGGCTGGCGCAGGCGGTGGCGGCGCTGGAGACGATCCATGCCGAGGAGGTGGGCCATGTCGCCTATGGCTCGAAATGGTTCCACTTCCTCTGCGGGCGGCACGGGATCGACCCCAGGCCCGCCTTCCACGCCCTGGTGCGGCGCTACTTCCACGGGGCGCTGAAGCCGCCCTTCAACGAGGAGAAGCGGGCCGAGGCGGGAATCCCGCCCGACTTCTACTGGCCGCTGGTGGCGCGTGAGGCCGCGGCGGACTGAGGCGCGGGGCGGGCCGTTGCAGGCTGCAACGCCGCCGGCCCGGGGCTTCGGCGGGAATCTGCCAAGCCGCCCGCCCGCCGGCGGGGCCGGGACCGGCGCGGGCGCCGAATTGTTGCGGATCAAGGCATTGGTTGCTAAGCGCTGGATGTCCGGGTGCCGGGCCGCCGGGGGATGAGGCGGGCGTGGCGTCCATGGCCTGACACTGCTGCACGGGGCTTGGGATTGCACAGACGGATACTGGACCGTGTGAACACGGCGATCGAGGGCTACCTGCCCGAGCGGCGGCTCTTCCTGAAATCCGACACCGAGACGCGCTTCGTGCGCCTGCGGCCGCTGACCCAGGCGCTGCTCCTGTCGGGCGGGGCGATGCTGATCGGCTGGACGATCATCGTCTCGGCGATCTTCTTCATGGATTCGATCGGGTCCGGCGGGGCACGCGAGCAGGCCCAGCGCGAGCGCGAGATCTTCGAGTCGCGGCTGGCCATGCTGACGGCCGACCGCGACCGGCGGCTCGACGAGGCGAAGGCGGCGGAGGAGCGCTTTGCCGTGGCGCTGCGGCAGGTCTCGGCCATCCAGTCCGAGCTCATGGCCTCGGAGGAGCGGCGGCGCGAGCTCGAGACCGGGATCGAGGTGATCCAGAAGACGCTGAAGCGCGCCATGGTCGAGCGCGACGCGGCGCGCGACGAGCTCGAGGCGATGACGGTGGCGGCGGTGGGCGGCGCGGCCCCGCAGCGCAGCGAGGCGGCCGAGAAGGCGGACCTGTCGATGACGGTCGACTTCCTGACCGCGGCGCTGGACGCCACGGCCGGCGAGCGCGACGCGATGGCGGGGGCGGCCGACGCGGCGCGGGCCGAGACCGAGGACCTGATCTACGAGCAGCGCCTGGCCGAGGAGCGCAACGACGAGATCTTCTCGCAGCTCGAGGAGGCGGTGACGATCTCGATGGCGCCGCTCGACAAGATGTTCACCTCGGCCGGGCTGGACCCCGACGACCTGATCGCCACGGTCAGGCGCGGCTATTCCGGCCAGGGCGGCACGCTGGGGCCGCTGATGCCGGGCGTTCCGGCCGAGGGGAGGAGCGATCCGAACGCGCAGCGCGCGGCGCGCATCCTCGAGGGGCTGGACCGGATGAACATGTACCGGATCGCCGCCGAGAAGGCGCCCTTCGCCATCCCGGTGAAGACGGCCTTCCGCTTCACCTCGGGCTTCGGGCGGCGCTGGGGGCGGCTGCATGCGGGCGTCGACCTGGCCGGCAGCTACGGCGCGCCGATCTATGCCACGGCCGACGGTGTGGTGGTCAAGGCGGGGCCGATGTCGGGCTACGGCCAGCTTGTCGAGATCCGCCACGACTTCGGGCTGAGCACGCGCTACGGCCACCTGTCGCGGATCGAGGTCAGGGTCGGGCAAAGGGTCTCGCGCGGGGACCGCATCGGTGCTATGGGAAGTTCCGGCAATTCTACGGGCACGCACCTGCACTACGAAGTGCGGGTGGACGGGGAACCGAAGAACCCGATGACCTACATCAAGGCGGCAAGCAATGTTTTCTAGAAGCAGGATCAACGAGCCGGGACCGAAGGCCGGATCCGAAGCCGAGAAGCCGAAACTACCCGAGGCAGCAGCAAGACCGATGAACGAATTCAGCCCCCTGGCGACCAAGTCCAAGCCCGCCGCGTCGGTCCTGTCGGCCGACCTGACGGTGATCGGCAACCTCAGGACGACCGGCGACATCCAGGTCGAGGGCGTGGTGGAGGGCGACATCCGCGCCCATCTGCTGACCGTGGGCGAGACGGCCACGATCAAGGGTGAGGTCGTGGCCGACGACATCGTCGTGAACGGCAGGGTGATCGGACGGGTGCGCGGGCTGAAGGTGCGCCTGACCTCGACGGCGCGGGTCGAGGGCGACATCATCCACAAGACGATCGCCATCGAATCCGGTGCCCATTTCGAGGGTTCGGTGCAGCGCCAGGAGGACCCGCTGGCGCAGGGCGAGCCCAAGGCGCTGCCGCCCCTCGGCACGATCCGCCTGACGAACGAGGCCGCCTCGGGCTGATCGGCCGCGGGCGACCGGGCAAGGAAGAGGCGCAGGGCGGCGGCGGGGCGCCGCGCCGGGCGCGCGCCCGGCGGCCGCCCCCCTGCGGATGCGATGGCGCATGAGGCGCCGCGGGCGCGCCCTTGCGGGGGCGGAGGGGTCCCGCGAAGGACAGGCCGGGCGACCGGGCAAGGAAGAGGCGCAGGGCGGCGGCGGGGCGCCGCGCCGGGCGCGCGCCCGGCGGCCGCCCCCTGGCTGCCCGGTCGCCCCGGTTTCAGGACGGGATCAGGACGGGTGCGGCGCCTCGAGCGCCCGCCGGTAGAGATGCCATGTCGCATGGCCGAGCACCGGCAGCGCGACGAAGAGGCCGAGGAAGAGGGGCAGCATCGCCGCGAAGAGCGCAGCCGCGACGATCCAGGCCCAGAGCAGCATCGGCCCGGGATTGGCGCGGACGACCGCGACCGAGGTGATCATCGCGGTCACGAAATCGACCTCGCGGTCGAGCAGCATCGGCAGGCCGCAGACCGTGGTCGCGAAGAGCACGAGCGCGAAGCCCGCGCCGACCGCCCCGCCGACGAGCAGCATCACCGGCCCGTTGCCGGTGAGGAACAGGGTCGCGATGTCGTTGCCGGCATTGAAGGCGCGCAGGCCCATGAACAGGGCGAAGAGTGCATGGGCGACGAACATCCAGAACAGGAACACGACGAGGATGACCGCGGCCATCGCCGGGACCTGGCGGTCCTTCTGGGCGAAGACCACGCCAAGCACCGCGCCCCAGGCGAGCGGCCGGCCGGATTCCAGCCGGCGGCTGACCTCGTAGAGCCCGGTCGCGGCGAAGGGGGCGAGAAGCGGGAAGCCGACGGCGACGGGGGCGAGCCACCATTCCTGCCCGGCCGCGGCATAGACGAGGTAGAGGAGGATCCCGCCGGCCACATAGACCGCGCTGAAGAACAGCCCGAAGAGGGGCGCGCGGGCGAAATCGCCGAGGCCCGCGCGCAGGACGGCACCGATGTCGGCAACTGTCAGTTCGTTGATCTCAGGCGCTGCGCCAGCGGCCCGGCCTTCGGCCATGTCCCCCCCTTTCCGCGCGCGGGGCGGAGTCTAGCGCGAATCCCGCCTTTCGGGAACAGCCCCCTGCGGCGATGCGGCGCTCAGGCGGGGTCGGCCGCGGCGGCGTCGGCCCGGCTCTTGCCGGCCACGTCCATCGCCAGCGTCGCGGCCATGAAACCGTCGAGATCGCCGTCGAGCACGCCCTGGGTATCCGAGGTCTCGTAGCCCGTGCGCAGGTCCTTGACCATCTGGTAGGGCTGCAGGACGTAGGAACGGATCTGGTTGCCCCAGCCGGCCTCGCCCTTGGCCTCGTGCTGGGCGCTGATCGCGGCATTGCGCTTGTCGAGTTCGAGCTGGTAGAGGCGCGACTTCAGCGCCTTCATCGCCAGTTCGCGGTTCTGGTGCTGGGATTTCAGCGACGAGGTGACGACGATTCCCGAGGGGAAGTGGGTGATCCGCACGGCCGAGTCGGTCTTGTTGACGTGCTGGCCGCCGGCGCCCGAGGCGCGCATCGTGTCGATGCGGATGTCCTTGTCCTGGATCTCGATCTCGATGGAATCGTCGACGACCGGGTAGACCCAGACCGAGCAGAACGAGGTGTGCCGCCGCGCCGAGGCATCGTAGGGCGAGATGCGGACCAGACGGTGGACGCCCGACTCGGTCTTGAGCCAGCCATAGGCATTGCGCCCGCTGATGCGGTAGCAGGCCGAGCGGATGCCGGCCTCCTCGCCGGGGGTCTCGGACTGCAGCTCGACGGTGTAGCCGTGCGCCTCGGTCCAGCGGACAAGCATCCGCGCCAGCATGGCCGCCCAGTCGCAGCTTTCCGTGCCGCCGGCCCCGGCATTGATCTCGAGGAAGGTGTCGTTGGCATCGGCCTCGCCGTCGAGCAGGGCCTCGATCTCCTTCTGGCCGGCGAAGTCCCTGAGCGCGCGCAGCGCCTTCTCGGCCTCGGCCACGAGGGCGGCGTCGCCCTCGGCCTCGCCGAGCTCGATCAGCTCGACATTGTCCCTGAGCTCGCGCTCGATCCGCCGGTAGGTCTCGATCCCGTCGATCAGCGCCTGGCGGTCGCGCATCATCTTCTGCGCCCTGGCCGGATCGGACCAGATGTCGCCCGCCTCGATCAGGGCGTTCAGCTCCTCGAGCCGGTGGGGCGCGGTCTGCCAGTCCATGCGCTGGCCGATCAGCTTCAGCGACCGGGCGATGCTGTCGGCGATGCTCTGGATCTCGGCGCGCATGGAACCTCCGTTCGTGCGGCCCGCCTCTTACCGGCTCGGGGCCGGCCCGGCAAGCGCGCCGCCGCCCGGGCGCGCGACGGCCACGGCGGGGGGCGCGGCGGGTGCAGGTGGCCCTCAGTAGAGGCCGCCCGAGCTGATCGTGCCGAAATCCGCCTTGCCGGGGATGACCTTCTGCTCGCCGTCCGAGGTGGTGACCGTGGTGCCGTCGCCGGCATCGTATTCGCCATAGGCGAAGAGCGGCAGGTTCTGGCCCATGGCGAAGCCGCCGTCCACCATCGCGCCGAGGCCGAAGATCGGTTCCATCCCGTCGCGGAAGTATTCCGCCTGGACCCAGTCGCCGGTCACGTCGTCGGGCAGGCGTTCGCCGGTGAAGCGGTTGATCTTGATGAAGTGGCCGCCGGGCGGGACGGCGAATTCGCCGCCGCCGTAGGTCTTGATCGCCTCCTGCATGAAGGCCTGGAAGACGGGCACGCAGAGGGTGCCGCCGAAGGCGCCGGGGCCGAGCGTGCGGGGCTGGTCGAAGCCCATGTAGCAGCCGGCGACGAGGTTCGAGGTATAGCCGATGAACCAGACGTCCTTGGCGTCGTTGGTGGTGCCGGTCTTGCCGGCGACCGGCACGGGCAGCCGCACGCCAGAGCCCGAGCCGCGGATGATGACGCCCTGCATCATCGAGGTGAGCTGGTAGGCGGTGACCGGATCCATCACGCGCTCGCGGTTCGAGACGATCCTGGGCGCGACGCCGGGCGCGAGGCTGGCGAGGCGGCAGTCGTCGCACTGCCGCTGGTCGTGGCGATAGATCGTCCGGCCGAAGCGGTCCTGGACGCGGTCGACGAGCGTCGGCTCCACCCGTTCGCCGCCATTGGCGAACATCGCGTAGGCGGCGACCATCTTGTAGAGCGTCGTCTCCTGCGCGCCGAGCGCGTTGGCGAGGTAGGGGGCGAGATAGTCGTAGACGCCGAAGCGTTCGGCATAGCCGGCGACCGTCTCCATCCCGACCTCCTGGGCGATGCGGACGGTCATCAGGTTGCGCGACTGCTCGATCCCGGTGCGCATCGGCGTCGGGCCGTAGAACTTGTTGGAGGCGTTCTTGGGCGTCCACAGGCCCTGCGGCGTGTCCACGGTGATCGGCGCATCGACGATGATCGTGGCCGGCGAGAAGCCCGAATCGAGCGCGGCCGCATAGACGAAGGGCTTGAAGGACGACCCCGGCTGGCGCTGCGCCTGGGTCGCCCGGTTGAACACCGAGGCCATGTAGCTGAAGCCGCCCTGCATGGCGACGACGCGGCCGGTATTGACGTCCATCGCCATGAAACCGCCCTGGACCTCGGGCACCTGGCGCAGCGACCAGCGGACGAATTCGCCGGTCTTGTCGTCGGTCACGGCGCGGACCATGACGACATCGCCGGGCGCGACCAGATCGCCGGCCACCTTCGCCTTGCGCCCGAGGCTGCCGTCGGCGAGCCGCTTGCGCGCCCACTGCACGTCCCTGGCGGGGATGAAATGGCCGTCCCCGTCCTCCTTCACGCCCTCGATGCCGATCCGCGCATCCTCGTCGCCGACGGCGAGGACGACGGCGGCGTGCCAGCCCTCGACATCGCGCGGCAGGTCGGGCACCTCGGCCAGCGCGGCGCGCCAGGCGGCCTCGTCGCCCAGGACCTCGGCGGGCAGCGTCTTGCCGGTGCCGCGCCAGACGCCCTGCTCGCGGTCGTATTTCTCGAGCGCGTTCTGGAGCGCGCGGGCGGCGAGCTTCTGCATCGCCGGATCGACGGTGGCGCGGATCGTCAGGCCGCCGCCGAAGAATTCGTCCTCGCCGAACTCGGCCGAGAGCTGGCGGCGGATCTCGTCGGTGAAGTAGTCGCGGGGCGGCAGGCTGTCCTTGAAGGCGGGATAGTCGCCGTTCTGGACCGATTTCAGGGGCTTGGCCTTCTCGGCCTCGTAGGTGGCCTCGTCGATATAGCCGTTCTGCCACATCTCGCGCAGGACATAGTTGCGCCGCTCGGTCAGGCGGGCCTTCTCGCGCACGGGGTGATACTTGCCCGGCGCCTGGGGCATCGCGGCGAGGGTCGCCGCCTCGGCCACGTCGAGTTCGGCGAGCGACTTGTTGAAGTAGGTCTGCGCCGCGGCGGCCACTCCGAAGGAGTTCTGCCCGAGGAAGATCTCGTTGAGGTAGAGTTCGAGGATCTTGTCCTTGCTGAGCGATTCCTCGAGCCGCGTCGCCAGGATCAGTTCCTTGATCTTGCGTTCGGCCGAACGGTCCGAGGAGAGCAGGAAGTTCTTCATCACCTGCTGGGTGATCGTCGAGGCGCCGCGCACCTCGCGCCCGCGGGTGCGCACGGCCTCGACCATGGCGGCCAGCATGCCGCGCGCGTCGAAGCCCCGGTGATGGTAGAAGTTCTTGTCCTCGGCCGAGATGAAGGCCTGCTTGACGATGTCGGGGATGTCCTCGATGGGCGCGAAGATCCGCCGTTCCTGGGCGAATTCGTCCATCATCCGCCCTTCGCCGTCATAGATGCGGCTGATGGTCTTGGGTTCGTACTGGGCGAGGCTCTGGTGGCTGGGCAGGTCGCGCGAATACATCCAGAAGATCGCGCCCACCGTGAGCGCGGCAAAGAACGCGCCGGTGACGATCCAGCTGAACACGCCCCCGAGGAACGAGAGGATGAAACGGAACACGCGCGCCCTGCCAATGACCGTCAGACCGCAGACCTATACCGGAAGCGCCCCCCCCGCGTCAAAGACGGCGCCGCGGCGCGGCCGCGGGCCGGCCCGTGCGGCAGGCGGCGGGTCGCGCGAACGTGAAGGCCGCGACGCGCCCTAGCGGCGCAGGAGCCGCGCCTCGGCCGCGTCGGCCACCGCCCAGTCCTGGAGGCCGGCCAGGATCGCGCGCTGCATCCGCGCCCGCCAGCCCGGATCGGCGAGGCGACGGCGGTCGTCGTCGGAGGAGAGGAAGCCCACCTCGAGCAGCACCGAGGGGATGTCGGGCGCCTTGAGGACCGAGAAGCCGGCGCCCTGAACCGGATGGCGGTGAAGGCGCAGCCCCTCGGCGCCGATCGCATCGGCGAGCGCATGGGCCAGTCGCGCCGCGCGGGGCGCCGTCTCGGTCCGTGCGAGGTCCATCAGGACGGTGGCGATCTCGTCGCCCTGCCCGCTCAGGTCAACACCGGCCAGGAGATCCGCCCTGTCGTGACGCTCGGCCAGCCGCACCGAGGCGAGGTCGGCGGCGTCGCGGTCGAGCACGTAGACGGTGGCGCCCGTCGCCTCGCCCGCGGCGAGGGAATCGGCATGCAGCGACAGGAGCACGTCCGCGCCCGCCGCCCGCGCCACGCTGATGCGCAGTTCGAGCGGCACGAAACTGTCGTCCTCGCGCGTCAGAAGCACGTCCATGCCCGCCCGGCGCAGCGTTTCTGCCAGTTCCCTGGCGAAGGTCAGGACGATCGCGGCCTCGCTGAGGCCGCCATCCTCGGCGCCGGGGTCGATGCCGCCATGGCCGGGATCGATGACGACGAAGAGCGGGCGGTCGCCGGTCTGGCGTGGCCGTGGCGGGCCGACCGGCGCGGGGCGGGGCAGCGCCCAGTCGGCCGAAGGCTGCGGCGCCGCCAGGGCCGCGAAGGCGGCGGCGGCGACCGGCTCGAGCCGGATCGTCAGGGTGGCGCCGGGCGCGTCCTCGGTGCGCATCGCGGCGACGGCGATCCGGTAGGGCCCGTCCAGCGTGGCGACCATGCGCGACCAGCCGGGCACGAAGCGGCCCCAGGCGAGTGCCCCGACCCGGTCGGAGCGGTCGGCCCGTGCGGGATCGGCCCCGGCGAAATCGACCTCGCGGAAGTCGGCCACCAGCCGGGGCGGATCGTCCATCAGGTGCAGGCGCCATGGCACGGGGCGGTCGAGCGCCAGGTCGATGACGATCGCCCCGCCGTCGTCGCGGACCGACGTCGCCGCGGATTCGAGGCGGGCGAGCGCGTTGAGGCCCGGATCGGCCGCGGCCGCGCCGGCAAGGGCGACGGCGGCGGCGCAGAGGACGGCCGCGAGGACGGCCCGGAGAATGCGCATCTGACTGCCCGTTTTTCGCGCGATGATAGCCGAATGCGGCCGCCGCGGAAGGGGCGGATCAGCCGCAGAGATCCGGCAGGTGCCGTTCGAGCCGGCGGAGCCCCTCGGCGATGTCGTCCGTCGCCCGCGCATAGGAGAAGCGCAGGGTGCCGGCGCCGCGCCGCGGATCGAAGTCGAGCCCCGGCGTCACCGCCACCCCCGCCACGTCGAGAAGGCGGCGGCAGAGGTCGCGGCTGTCAGGCGTGAGGCCCGAGACGTCGGCATAGAGGTAGAAGGCCCCGTCGGGCGGCGCGAAGCGGGTGATGCCCGCGCGCGGCAGGCCCTCGAGCATCAGGCGCCGGTTGGCGGCGTAGACCTCGCGGTTGGCGGCGAGTTCGTCCTCGCAGTCCATCGCCGCCAGCGCCGCGACCTGGCTGGCATGGGGCGGGCAGATGAACATGTTCTGCGCCAGCCGTTCGACGATGCGCACATGGGCCGCGGGCACGACCATCCAGCCGACGCGCCAGCCGGTCATCGAGTAGAACTTGGAGAAGGAGTTGATGACATAGGCGTCCTCGCCGATCTCGAGCGCCGAGGTGGCGGGGGCCCCGTAGGTCAGGCCGTGATAGATCTCGTCGCTGATGAAGGCGATGCCGCGGTCGGCCGCGGCCGCCATCAGCGCGGCCAGGGCCTCGCGCCCGAGCACGGTGCCGGTGGGATTGGCGGGCGAGGCGACGATGAGGCCGCGCACGTCCTGCGGGATGTCGGCCGAGAGGGGCTGGAAGCGGTCTTCGGCGCGGGTCGGGATGCCGACGGGCACCAGCGACAGGGCGCGCAGGATCTGGCGGTAGCTCGGATAGCCGGGCTCGCCCAGGGCCACGCGGTCGCCGGCATCGAAGAGCGCGGTGAAGGCCAGCAGGAAGGCGGCCGAGGAGCCGGCGGTGACGACGACGCGCGCGGGGTCGAGGTCGATGCCATGCGCCGCGCCGTAGTGGCGGGCGATGCGGCGGCGCAGGGCCGGCAGGCCGAGGGCGACGGTATAGCCGAGCGCGTCCGACTGCATGGCGCGGGCCAGCGCGGCACGGGCGGCGGCGGGCGCGGGGGTCCCGGGCTGGCCGACCTCCATGTGGATGATGCGGCGGCCCTCGGCCTCGGCGCGGCGCGCGGCCTCCATCACGTCCATCACGATGAAGGGATCGATGTCCGACCGAACCGATGACCGCATCACCCCTCCGCCCCCGTCCTGCCGCGTCATTTCAGGCCCGGGGACGGGGGTCAAGCCCGGCCCGGCCGCCCGCCACCCGCGGCCCGGCAGGACGGGGCCGGGCTGGACGCGGCCGCCGCGATCGGGCATTGATCTCGCGGCCCGACGGGAGAGCCGGAATGCGACCATCGCCCCTTGTTGCTGCCCTCTTGCTGTCCGCGGCCGCGCTGGCGCCCGCGCAGGCCTTCGACATCACGCAGATGTCGGATGCGGAACGCGCGCAGTTCAGGGCCGAGATCCGCGCCTATCTGCTGGACAACCCCGAGATCCTGATCGAGGTCTCGCAGGCGCTGGAGGCCCGCCAGCAGGCGCAGCAGGCCGATGCCGATGCCGGGCTGATCGCGGCCAACAGGGACGCGCTGTTCCGGGACGACCACAGCTTCGTCGGCGGCAACCCCGAGGGCAGCCTGACGCTGGTCGAGTTCATCGACTATCGCTGCGGCTACTGCCGGAAGGCGCATGACGAGGTGGCCGAGCTGGTGCGGTCGGACGGCGACATCCGCTATGTCGTCAAGGAATTCCCCATCCTCGGCGACGAATCGGTGCTGGCCTCGCAGTTCGCCATCGCGACCCTGCGGATCGCCGGGCCCGAGGCCTATGCGAAGGTGAACAGGGCCTTCTACGAGACCTTTCGCGGCGCGGTCACGCGCGACACGCTGACCGCCTTCGCCGACGGGCTGGGCCTGGACGGGGCGGCGATCGTGGCGGGGATGGACGCGCCCGAGGTGACGCGGGTCATCGAGGAGAACCACGCCCTGGCGCAGAAGCTGCAGATCAGCGGCACGCCGACCTTCGTCCTGGGCGACACGATGCTGCGGGGCTACCTGCCGCTCGACACGATGCGCGAGATCGTCGCCGAGGTCCGCGGCTGAGGCCCGGGCCGGGCGCCGCGCGGCGGCACCGCCCTAGTTGGAGATGATCGTCGAGGCGCCGTCGGCGTCCAGGATCAGCGAGTAGCCGCCCTCGGCGCAGTCGATGCTCCAGAAGGCCGGGTCGTCCTGGAAGGGGGTGACGGCGCCCCTGGCGGGCAGCGAGCAGGCCGAGCCGCGCGACGCCAGGTAGGTGGCCACCGCCTTGAGGCGCGTCGTTTCGTCCATCGCGAGCCATTCCTCGCCCACCATGCGCGGCGGATTGCCCCGCTCGGCATGGCCCCAGGCGCGGCCGCGCAGGTCGTCGGCATGGACGTCGAGGAAGCTTGCGCCGAGCTCGCGCGTGAAGGCGCCGACGGAGACGGCCCAGAAGAGCCGGCCGAGCGTGTCGTTGTCGGGCTCGCCTGTCGCGGGCAGGCCGACGCCGGACTGGAATTCGGCGAGCGCGGCGCGGGCCTGCGCGTCGAGGCTGTCGGTCAGGTCGTCGACCTTGAAGTTGCGCATCTGGAGCAGGCCAGTGGCGAAGAAGGCGCGGTCACCGGCCCAGACCGCCTCGGCCGGCTGGCTTCGGCCGATCTCGTCGAAGACGGCATCCGTCCAGCAATTGGCATTGACCGCCCGCATGCAGGCGGCAAGCGCGATGGCACGCGCCGTGAACGGGTTGCCCATGGCGCAGGCCACCCCGATCCCGGCAGCCGGCGGCTGGGCAAGGGCGACGGCATTGTCGCCTTCGCCGCAGCTTGCGACGACCTCGCAGGCCGTGCCGCCGAATTGGGCGCACTGGCGCAGCGCGCAGCGGTCCACATCGGTGCCGTCGGTATAGGCGCACCAGCCATAGGCGCCCTCGGGCGGGGAATAGGCGATGGCGGTCCTGGCCGCGGCCCGCCCCGGGGCGAGCGACAGGACCGGCAGCAGGAGAAGAAGCAGAAAGAGCGGCAGCGGCGGACGCGGCACGGGACACCCCCCTGCCCGGCGAAGGCCGGGCGATTCGGTCCTTCGCAGGCGATTATGCCCCGGACCGTGCCGCCCGGACAAACCCCGTGTTACTCGGCGGCCGCGGCCGTCGCTGCGGCCTCGATCTCGGCGGCCTTCTTCTCGACCAGCTCGACGATGTGGTCGATCATCTGGTCATTGGTCATCTTGTGGCTCTGCCGGCCCGCAAGGTAGACCATGCCCGCCCCTGCCCCGCCGCCGGTGAAGCCGATGTCGGTCATCAGCGCCTCGCCCGGGCCGTTGACCACGCAGCCGATGATCGAGAGGCTCATCGAGGTGGTGACATGCGCCAGCCGTTCCTCGAGTGCTGCGACCGTCCTGATGACGTCGAAGCCCTGCCGCGCGCAGGAGGGGCAGGAGATGATGGTGACGCCGCGGTGGCGCAGGCCGAGCGATTTCAGGATCTCGTAGCCGACCTTCACCTCCTCGACCGGATCGGCCGAGAGGCTGACGCGGATCGTGTCGCCGATGCCCATCCACAGGAGGTTGCCGAGCCCGATCGCCGACTTGACCGTGCCCGAGACGAGGCCCCCCGCCTCGGTGATCCCGAGATGGATGGGGGCATCCGTCACCTCGGCAAGCTTCTGGTAGGCGGCCGCCGCCAGGAACACGTCGGAGGCCTTGCAGCTGATCTTGAACTCGTGGAAGTCGTTGTCCTGCAGGAGCTTGATGTGGTCGAGCGCGCTTTCGACCATCGCCTCGGGGCAGGGCTCGCCGTATTTCTCGAGCAGGTGTTTCTCGAGGCTGCCCGCGTTCACCCCGATGCGGATCGAACAGCCGTGGTCGCGCGCGGCGCGGACGACCTCGCGCACGCGCTCGGCCGAGCCGATGTTGCCGGGATTGATCCGGAGGCAGGCCGCGCCCGCCTCGGCCGCCTCGATGGCGCGGCGGTAGTGGAAATGGATGTCGGCGACGATCGGCACCGGGCTTTCGGCGACGATCTCGCGCAGGGCGCGCGTGCTGTCCTCGTCCGGCGTCGAGACGCGCACGATGTCGGCGCCGGCCACGGCGCAGCGGCTGACCTGCTCGATCGTGGCGGCGACATCGGTCGTCAGCGTGTTGGTCATCGTCTGCACGCTGATCGGCGCATCGCCGCCCACGGCGACCCTGCCCACCATGATCTGGCGGGACTTCCGGCGGTAGATGTTGCGCCACGGCCGGACGGGATTGAGCGACATGGACCGCGCCTTTCCGGCTGAAGGACCTTTGCCGCCCCGAGATAGCGCCTGCCCGCCCGGCGCGAAAGGGGGCGCTGTCTACTGGGAGGGGCCGGCCAGCGGATCGAGCCCCGCCGGGCTGGCCGAGCCGGGGATGTCGGCCTGGGCCACGGCGACGTAGCGCGCAAGGTCGGCGTCGCGCGACAGGTCGGCCAGCGCATAGGTCTGCACCAGCGCGTCGGGCGAGAGCTTGACGTTCTTTGTCACCACCCCGTCCGGCCCGGCAGGGCCGTAGGTCTGGCCGTTGACGGCGAAGTAGAGCGCCCCGGATTCGCCGACGCGCAGGACCGGCGGCTCTTCGGTCTTGGGCAGGGTGTAGCGTTCGCCGGCATCGAGGATCTTCTCGAAGATCACCGTCCCGTCGGCCGCCTGGACCCGCACCCAGGCCGGGCGCACGGCGAGGAGCTCGAGCTCGGGCGCATCGGGCGCGACGACCTGGACGGGGGTCGAGCCGAGCGGCGTCGTGTCGGCGAGCGCCGCGGCGACCGCATCGTCGGTGGCCGAGCGCGTGTCGGGCAGGACGCCGACCGAGGCCGGGTCGATGGCGGCGATGGGGCCATCGCGCGCCACGAGGACGGGCACGTCGAGCGCCTGCGGGCGATAGAGCCGGTCGAGCGCCTCGGCCGAGGCGGGCGCGGCCCCGCCGGCGACGGCGAGGGGCGCGGATTCGGCCGCGCCGTCCTGGGCGGTGCCCATGGCGCGGCGTGCGCCTGCGAGGGGGTCGAGCTCGGCCACCACGTCGGGCGACTGGTCGATCGGGGCGAGCGTGACGCGCTGCACCTCCTGCAGGACGCGCCAGCCGCCGTAGCCGATGACGCCGATCAGCAGGAGCAGGACGAGGATCGAGCCGACGGCGCCGGGCTGGATGCCGGCGAACACGGACTCGGCGCGCGGCACGAAGATCGCGTTCGGATTGGCCAGCGGGTCGTCGTATTCGACCTTGCGCGCCGCCTTGGCCGGGCCCGAGGCGGCGGCCGACATGCCGTCGGCCACGGCGAAGCCCGACTCCTCGCAGAAGCGGCGGTAGGCCCATTCGGGATCGAGCCCGAGATAGCGCGCGTAGGAGCGGACATAGCCGGCGATGAAGCCCGGCGTCTCGAAGGCCGAGGGATCGCAGTTCTCGATCGCGGCGATGTAGCTGGCCTTGATGCGCAGCTCGCGCTGGACGTCGAGCAGCGACTTGGCGAGCGTCGCCCGTTCGCCCCGCATCACGTCGCCGAGACGCAGTTCGAAGGCATCGAACCCGCGCGGTCTGTCCGCCCCGTCCGTCGAAGGTTCGACCCTTCGCCCGATCATCCGGCCCTGCCCCTGATCCTTCTGTCCCCAGCGGCCGACGATTCGCCCCCGACCGCGCCGACCTATTGGGAATTTCTTAGCACAGGGCAAGGTGCAATGCGACCGCAGAAACCCCAATATCGGGCATTCAGCGCGCTTTGGCCCAGTTTTCCGGCAGGGCCGCGCACCGGCCCGCCGCGGCGCCGGAGGCGGGGGCGGAAGCGGGGCCGGAAGCGGTCCGGCACTGGACCGTGCGCGCGCCGCTGCTAGGCTGCGGGGACCGAACCGCAGCGGAGCACCCGGAATGTCCCTCGACGCCGTGCTGAGACGAATCGACGATACCCTGCCCGAGGCGACGGAGCGGCTTTTCGGCCTGTTGCGCATCCCCTCGGTCTCGACCGATCCGGCCTATCGCGCGGACTGCGCGCGGGCCGCCGAATGGCTGGCGGCGGACCTGGCCGGGCTGGGCTTCCGCGCCGGGGTGCGGCCGACGCCGGGCCATCCGATGGTCGTCGGGCATGGCGAGGGGCCTGCCGGCGGCACGGGGCGGCACCTGCTGTTCTACGGCCATTACGACGTGCAGCCGGTCGATCCCCTGGATCTGTGGCATCGCGACCCCTTCGACCCGGCGATCGAGGAGACGCCGCGGGGGCGGGTGATCCGCGGGCGCGGCGCCTCGGACGACAAGGGGCAGCTCATGACCTTCATCGAGGCCTGCCGCGCCTGGAAACATGTCCACGGCAGCCTGCCCTGCCGGCTGACCGTGTTCCTGGAAGGCGAGGAGGAATCGGGCTCGCCCTCGCTCATCCCGTTCATGCGCGAGCATGCGGGCGAGCTTCGCGCCGACCTGGCGCTGATCTGCGACACCGGCCTGTTCGAGGATCACGTCCCGGCCATCACCACCATGCTGCGCGGCCTTCTGGCCGAGGAGGTCGTCATCACCGGCCCCGACCGCGACCTGCATTCGGGCAGCTACGGCGGGGCGGCGATGAACCCGATCCGCGTCCTTGCCCGGATCATCGCCTCGCTGCACGACGAGCAGGGCCGCATCACCGTGCCGGGCTTCTACGACGGCGTGACCGAGCTGCCCGAGGCGGTGCGCGCGCAGTGGCAGGCGCTGCGTTTCGATCACGCGAAGTTCCTGGGCGATGTCGGCCTGTCGGTGCCGGCAGGCGAGCACGACCGCACGCCGCTGGAGATGCTGTGGTCACGCCCGACCTGCGAGGTGAACGGCATCCGCGGCGGCTATACGGGCGAGGGGTTCAAGACCGTGCTGCCCTCGAAGGCGGAGATGAAGATCTCGTTCCGGCTGGTGCCGGGGCAGGATCCCGAGCGGCTGCGCGAGAACTTCCGCAATCACGTCCGCACGATGATCCCCTTCGACTGCGACGTCGCCTTCCACGGCGCCAAGGGATCGCCGGCCGGGGTGATGGATGTGTCGGACCCCGCCTTCGAGGCCGCCCGGCAGGCGCTGGGCGAGGAATGGGGGCGACCGGCGGCCTTCATCGGCTGCGGCGGGTCGATCCCGATCGCGGGCTACTTCAAGACCGAGCTGGGGATGGACGCGATGCTGATCGGCTTCGCCCGCGACGACGACCAGATCCACAGCCCCAACGAGAAATACGACCTGGAATGCTTCCACAAGGGGATCAGGTCCTGGGCGCGCATCCTGGCGCGGCTGGCCGGATGAAGACAGGCGGGGGCCCGGAGGCCCCCGCCGCACACCCTTCACCGTTGCGCCGTCAGCTGGCCGCCGTGACCGCGCTTGCCTCGTACTTGCCGTTCTTCTCGGTCCAGATGACGCTGACCTTCTCGCCGACCTTGAGCGTGTTCAGCTTGAAGCCGGGCGGCAGCAGGTAGACCTGCCCGTTGTCGAGCGTCACAGACATCGCCTTGGTGTCGATGGACTTGATCGTGCCCATCGTCGTCGTGCTGGCGAAGGCGGCGCCCGTCAGGCCGACAGAGACCGCGAGGATCGCGGGCAGGATGAACTTGCGCATGGTCTTGAACTCCGATGGATGCCCCGGCCGGGGCCGGGGGATGTCCGGTGAAGCCGTCCTGGCCTGTCGCGTCGGCGGACCCCTTGTTTCGCTGTCCGTCCGGCAGGCCCCGGCTTCGGGAACGGATGTGCCACAGGCCGCGGCCGCTTGAAATCCGGGGGCATGCGGAGCTGATGGGCCGCGAGCCGGCCCCTGACGCAGCGTCAGCGCCGCCCGGCAGGCAGCGCGGCAAGATACTGATTTCGCAGAGTAATCTGGGGTTCACCACGAACCACGGCGGATCACTGCGGCGGGAGGGGCGGTGAAGGGCCGGCGCGGCGCCTGTAACACGGGGGCGGGCGGCGCGCGGCGACTCGGGGAGCGGGGAGAGGGAAGCGGCAGGACGCGCGGAGAATCGGCTGGGCCAGGCGCCACCCCGGCCGGGAAATGCGGAAGGGGGCCCGAGGGCCCCCTTCGGTGGCGTGCGGTGCGGCCGCGTCAGGCGGCGGGCGCGATGGACTGGACCTCCAGCTGGCTGCCGTCCTGCTCGACCACGAGGACGACCTTGTCGCCGACGCGGAAGCCATGCAGCGTCGTCCAGTCGAAATCCTGCGGGAAGACATAGGCCTTGCCGTTGTCCAGCGTCACGGTCCGCGCGCTTTCGTCGAAGGCCTTGATCCGGCCCTGGACGTCGACCGGGCTGGCGAAGGCCGCCCCGGCCAGACCGGCCGAGAGGACGAGAATCGCGGGGAACATCGAACTGCGCATGATGGGGAACCTCTTCTGGCGACCGGGCTGCTGCCCGGCCGCAACCGGCGAAGCCGTCCCGGCCTGTCGCGTCGGCGGGCCGCGTGTTTCGCTGTCCGCCCGGCAGGTCCCGGCTTCGCGTCAGGATGTGCCACTTCCCGGGCGGCGATGAAATGCCGGCGCACCGCGACCTGATCGGATGTGAGGATGCGCGCACCCGCACCTGCCGGCCGGCCCGGGAGGCGGCGCCGGCGCGGTGTTTGGCTGGGTCCGGCCGCGTTGGGCGCGGGCCGCGCCCGTCACACCGGCTTGACGATTGGTGAGGCTGCCGCGCCGTTCCTGAAACCTGGCGCGACGGGTGCCGCCCGCCCCGGGGCCGGGGCCGGCCCCGCGCGACGCGGAAACGGAAAGGGCGGGGATCTTCCGACCCCCGCCCGGCACTCGTTCCAGCACCACCCCCGGACGGGGATCGCTCACATCCCGGTCGACAGGGCCGCGACGTGATGGTCGATCCCGTCCGCGTTCTCCCACATGATCGCGACGACGTTGCCCGGGGTCAGGCCCTCGAGCAGCTTCTTCGTCGATGCATCGAAACGGAGGACGGTCCCGTCCTCGGCCGTCAGCGGCATCGCGCCATGGTCGATGGACTTGATCTTCACGGTCGAAAGCTCATGTGCGAAGGCCGCACCGGAAGCCGGAAGTCCGACCGCGACGATCGCGGAGAGAATTCCCGAACGCATCTTTCACCCCCCATCGCCGGAACCCGGCAGCGCCCCCGAACGAAGCCATCCCCGCCACCGGCCTGACCGGCCGTCGCGACCCGTGCCGGTCGGATCGTGGCTTCGCTTCCGAGATGCCCGTCCTTTCCGTGATCACAAGGCATGGACACGGGACGGTGACGCGGCGTGCCCGGTGCAACTTCCTTGCGTGGGGCGTGGGCGGGCGACCGCTGATCCTCGCCTTCTGTGATCACGTTTGCTGACGGTTGCGGCGCGGGGTTGACCCAGGTCAATCACGGCCGCGTGACCGGATGTGGCGGATCGTGAATGCACCTGAAACGATCACGCGACTCCGGCGCGATCCGCCGGCGATGCCCGGGAATGACGGGAGCCCCAAGGCCGCGGGGGCCGGCGCCGGCCGTCAGCGGCGCATCGAAGGTGCCGGGAAAGCGGAGACGCCCGGAGGGGTCCTGCGGGGCTGGCGCGGTGGACGGGGCTCGAACCCGCGACCCCCGGCGTGACAGGCCGGTACTCTAACCGACTGAGCTACCACCGCGCGCTTGCCCGCCGGAACCATCGTCCGGGCGTGGGGGGCGTCATAGGGGGCTTGCGGCGCGCCGTCAAGCGCCCGCTGCCGCTGCCGTCAGCCCTCGGGTGCGGGGATGAATTCGGCGTCGTCGCCGGGCGGCAGGCGGAAGCGCCCGTGCTGCCAGTCGCCGGCGCGCCAGGCCTCCTTAGCGGCCTCGATCCTTTCGCGCGAGGAGGCGACGAAGTTCCACCAGATGTACCGCGGCCCGAGGGTGGCGCCGCCGAGCAGCAGGACGCGCGCCCCCGCCGGCCCGGCCTTCAGCGAAAGCCGGTCGCCGGGGCGGAAGACCATCATGCGGCCGGCCGCGAAACTGTCGCCCGCGATCTCGACCGCGCCCTCGAGCACGAAGGCGGCGCGGTCCTCGTGCCCGTCGGGCAGGGGGATCGCCGCGCCGGGATCGAGCACGGCATCGGCGTAGAAGGTCTCGGAGGCGACGGTGACCGGCGAACGCGCGCCCCAGGCATCGCCGAGGATCAGGCGCACCGTCTTGCCCCTGCCCCGCAGCACCGGCAGCGCCGCGGCGGCGGCCTGCTCGAAGCGGGGGGGCGTGTCCTCCTTCCCGTCGGGCAGCGCGACCCAGGTCTGGATGCCGTAGAGCGTCTGGCCGCTGTCGCGCAGGGGGCCGTCGGTGCGTTCGGAATGGGTGATGCCGTGGCCGGCGACCATCCAGTTGACCGCCCCCGGATCGATCCAGCAGTCGGTGCCGAGCGAATCGCGGTGATGCATCCGGCCGCGGAAGAGGTAGGTCACCGTCGCCAGCCCGATATGGGGATGGGGGCGGACGTCGATCCCCTGCCCCTTCAGGAACTCGGCCGGGCCGAACTGGTCGAAGAAGATGAAGGGTCCGACCATCTGCCGCCGCGGCGCCGGCAGGGCGCGGCGCACCTCGAACCCGCCGAGGTCGCGGGCGCGGGGAACGATCACCGTCTCGATCGCATCGAGGGCGTCGCCCGGGGGCAGTGCGGGGTCGAGCGCGGGGTTCCAGCTCATGGCGCCTCTCCGGCAGGGTTGCGGCCGGGCAAGCATAGGCCACCGCGGGCGCGGGCGCATCCCGCGCCGCCGCACAGGCGCCCTGCGCGGCCGCCGCGCCGCCACCTGCCCCGCCGCCGCCGGGCGCCGCGTCCGGGCCCGGACGGGGTGTCCCACGATGGGACACCCCTTTCGGGCAAGCAATTTCAATGGGTTGGAATCCGGATTAACGATTCGTTCAGATTCCGGGGTGGATCTGGTGGGCGATGAGAGGCTCGAACTCCCGACATCCTCGGTGTAAGCGAGGCGCTCTACCGGCTGAGCTAATCGCCCTTGCCGCCGGCTCTTAGCGCCTTTGGCCGGCCGCTGGCAACAGCCGCCGCGGGGCGGCACGGCGGCCCTGGAACCGGGCCGGGCGGCAGTGGCGGCGGCAGTGGCGGCGGGCGGAAGCGGAAGGCGCGCCACGCAGGGCGCGCCTCGAGGGACGGAATGGTGGGTGATAACGGATTTGACCCGCTGTCATCTTCGATGTGAACGAAGCGCTCTCCCGCTGAGCTAATCACCCGGATGCCGTTCCGCTGGGCCGGGCGTTTAGCCCTATTCGGCAGGCTCTGCAAGCGGTTCGGCCGGCTTCGCGGCTGCTTCGTGGCCGTCGCCCCGCTTCAGCCGGATGACGAGCATCCCGCCCTTGCCGGTATCCCTGGTGCGCGCCACCCTGGCCCGGCCGAGGGGCGGGAGCTGAAGCGAGTCGCCCGCGTCGAGCGCATCGCCGAGCACGCGGAGCACGGCCTCGGAAATCTCGCGCACGTCCTTGCGCCTGGCGCCGGATGCCGCGGCGACGCGGTCGACCAGATCCCTGAGGCGCAGGGTGCCCCCGCCCGATTCTGCGGCCGGCGGGGCGGCCTCGGCCGCCTGGACCTCTGTTTCGGCGGGCCTTGCCGCCGTCTTCTTCGCCGTTGCCATGAACCCCCCTGCTGCACGATGCGCCGCGACGATGCCGCGCGGCGGCGAGCTTAGCACAGATGCTGTGGAAGGAAATGCCCGGACAACCATCCCTTGGGTCCGTGCCGCGCCCCGCCGTCGGGCCCCCACCCCGCCGCCGGGCCACCCGGCCCCGCCCCATGCCCCGCGCCCCGCGCGGGAGTTGACGCGGCGCGATGCGCGCCGGATCATGCCCGGCGGGGCGCCCTGCTGTCGCGCCCCCGGGGGGAATCGACATGCGGGTGTTTCTTGCGGGCCTTCTGGCCCTTTCGGGCCTTTCGACGGCGGCCGTCGCGGGCGGCATGGCCGAGCCGGTGATGGAGCCCGAGACGGTGGCCGAGGCGGCCGCCACCTCGGGCCGGGACGACTGGGTCGTGCCGCTTCTCCTGCTGGTGCTGATCGCCGTGACGGTCAGCAACGACGGCGAAACGCCGACGCCGGGCTGAGCACCGGGGGCGGGGCCGGTCCGTTGCCCCCGGGGCACGGGGCCCGGCGGCCGCGCCCTGCCATGGCGCAGGCGCTTGCGGGACGGCCGCCGCGTGGCATCATGCGCGGCGGGGGGAGACGTGGGCCCCCGTCATGGGAGTGTGATCGAATGCGCCGCATCCTGCTTGCCAGCACTGCATCGCTGGCCTTCGCCGCGGCCGCCTCGGCAGGCGGCATGTCCGAACCGGTGATGGAGCCCGAGCCCGTCGTCGAGGAAGCCGCGAACAACACTTCGGGCGGCTGGCTGGTGCCGCTGCTGCTGCTTGTCCTGATCGCGGCGGCCGTCGCCTCGAACGACGGCGGCGGCGCGCAGCCGAGCGACATCCGCCTGAAGACCGACGTGCAGGCGGTCGGGATGACGCCGCAGGGCCTGCCGCTCTACCGCTTTCGCTACAGGGGGCTGCCGGAAGTCTACGAGGGCGTGATGGCCCAGGACGTGGCGCGGCTGCGCCCCGATGCGGTCGTGTCGCTGGGCTACGGCTATCTGGGCGTGGACTACAACCGGCTGGGCCTGAAGCTGCGCCGGGTGCACTGAGGCGCATGACCGAGGCGCGCGCGGCAGAGCGACGCCACGCCGGGTGACAGGAACGAAGGCGCGCCCCGAGGGGCGCGCCTCTTCCTTCCTGCCGTGCCGTCCGCGCCGCGGACCCGCGCCGCGCCCCTGCTGCGCGGCCCTAGTGCGCGACCGCCGCGCCCGCCGCGTCGTCGAGCGGCGCCGGCGGCGCCTTGGCGGCGGCGGCGGCCTCTTCGGCCTCCTCGTCCCATTCGATGGGCTCGGGCTTCCTGACCAGGGCGTGTTCGAGCACCTCGCGCACATGGCTGACCGGGATGATCGTCAGGCCCTGCTTCACGTTGTCGGGGATCTCGGTCAGGTCCTTGGCGTTCTCTTCGGGGATGAGCACCGTCGTGATGCCGCCGCGCAGCGCGGCAAGCAGCTTCTCCTTGAGCCCGCCGATCGGGAGCGCGTTGCCCCTGAGCGTGACCTCGCCGGTCATGGCGATGTCCTTGCGCACGGGGATGCCCGTGAGCACCGAGACGATCGAGGTCACCATGGCGAGGCCGGCGCTGGGCCCGTCCTTCGGCGTCGCGCCTTCGGGGACGTGGACATGGATGTCCACCTTCTCGAACTTGGTGGGCTTGATGCCGAGCTCGGGGCTGACCGAGCGGACGTAGCTGGCCGCCGCCTCGATCGATTCCTTCATCACCTCGCCGAGCTTGCCGGTGGTCTTCATCCGGCCCTTGCCGGGCAGTTTCAGCGCCTCGATCTGCAGCAGGTCGCCGCCGACGCTGGTCCAGGCCAGCCCGGTGACGACGCCGACCTGGTCCTCCTTCTCGGCCAGACCGTAGCGGAACCGCTTGACCCCGAGGAAGTCCTCGAGGTTCTCGGGCGTGACGACGACCTTCGTCGCCTCCTTCTGCAGGATGCGCGTCAGCGCCTTGCGCGCGACCTTGGCGATCTCGCGCTCGAGGTTGCGCACCCCCGCCTCGCGCGTGTAGGTGCGGATGATCTCGGTCAGCGCGGCGTCGGTCAGCTCGAGCTCGCCCTTCTTCAGGCCGTGGTTCCTGATCTGCTTGGGGATCAGGTGGCCCTTGGCGATCTCGCGCTTCTCGTCCTCGGTATAGCCGGCAAGCGGGATGATCTCCATCCGGTCGAGCAGCGGCGAGGGCATGTTGTAGCTGTTCGCCGTGGTGATGAACATCACGTCCGAGAGGTCGTATTCGACCTCGAGGTAGTGATCGACGAAGGTCGAGTTCTGCTCGGGGTCGAGGACCTCGAGCATGGCGCTGGCCGGGTCGCCGCGGAAGTCCTGGCCCATCTTGTCGATCTCGTCGAGCAGGATGAGGGGATTGGTCGTCCTGGCCTTCTTCAGCGACTGGATGATCTTGCCGGGCATCGAGCCGATATAGGTGCGCCGGTGGCCGCGGATCTCGGATTCGTCGCGCACCCCGCCGAGCGAGATGCGGATGAACTCGCGCCCCGTGGCCTTGGCGACCGACTTGCCGAGCGAGGTCTTGCCGACGCCGGGCGGGCCGACGAGGCAGAGGATCGGCCCCTTGAGCTTGGCCGAGCGCTGCTGGACGGCGAGATACTCGATGATCCGCTCCTTGACCTTCTCGAGCCCGTAATGGTCGTCGTCCAGCACCTTCTGGGCGGCGCGCAGGTCCTTCTTGATCTTCGACTTGATCCCCCAGGGAAGCCCGAGCATCCAGTCGAGGTAGTTCCTGACCACCGTCGCCTCGGCCGACATGGGCGACATCGAGCGCAGCTTCTTCAGCTCGCCCTCGGCCTTCTCGCGCGCCTCCTTGCTGAGCCTGGTGTTCTTGATCTTCTCGGCCAGTTCGTTGAGCTCGTTCTGGCCGTCCTCGCCATCGCCGAGCTCGCGCTGGATGGCCTTCATCTGCTCGTTGAGGTAGTACTCGCGCTGCGTCTTCTCCATCTGGGTCTTGACGCGGCTCTTGATCTTCTTCTCGACCTGCAGGACCGACATCTCGCCCTGCATCAGGCCGTAGACCTTCTCGAGCCGCTCGGCGATGTTGAGCGTCTCGAGCAGGTCCTGCTTCTGGGCGACCTCGACGCCGAGATGGCCCGAGACGAGGTCGGCCATGCGCGCGGGGTCGCGCGTCTCGGCCACGGCGGCGAGCGCCTCCTCGGGGACGTTCTTCTTGATCTTGGCGTATTTCTCGAATTCCTCGGCGACCGAGCGCAGCAGGGCCTCGATGGCGGTGCGGTCGCCCGGCACCTCGTCGAGCATCTCGACGCGGGCCTCGAAGAAGCGGTCGTTGGGCAGGAATTCGGTGATGCGCACGCGGCTCTTGCCCTCGACCAGCACCTTCACGGTGCCGTCGGGAAGCTTGAGGAGCTGGAGCACGTTGGCCAGCACGCCGACCTTGTAGATGCCGTCGGACGCGGGGTCGTCGGCGGTGGGGTCGATCTGGCTGGACAGGAGGATCTGGCGGTCCTCCTGCATCACTTCCTCGAGCGCCCGGACCGATTTCTCGCGCCCCACGAAGAGCGGCACGATCATGTGCGGGAAGACAACGATGTCCCGGAGCGGCAGGACGGGGAAGCTCTGGCTCTCGCGTGTCGTCATGATGTTCCTTGTGTTGGGCGGAAGGCACCTGCCCCGGTCATCGGCGGCATCCGGCCCTCCCCGCATGTGGACAGTCCTATCTGGTGACCGCAGGGGTGGAGTTCAAGCACGGATTCGCGGCGACGATGCGCCCGCGGGCGGGCCAAGGCAAGGGCCGGGCGCGCCTGCCTGACCGCGAGGTCAGGCCGCGGCGCCGCGCGGCGCCGCCCCGCCCGCCCCCGGCAGGGGCGCGATGTCGCCCAGGGCGCGGGCCGCCTCGAACCCGGCGACGAATTCATCGAGCCGCCCCCCGGCGATGGCCGCGCGCAGGCCGGCCATGAGTTCCTGGAAGTAGTGCAGGTTGTGCCAGGTGAGCAGCATGGCGGCGATGATCTCGCCCGCGCGGACCACATGGTGCAGGTAGGCGCGCGAATAGCCCCGGCAGGCCGGGCAGGCGCATTCCTCGTCCAGCGGGCGCGGATCGTCCTGGTGGCGGGCGTTCCTGAGATTGACGACGCCGCGCCTGGTGAAGGCCTGGCCCGTGCGGCCCGAGCGCGTGGGCAGCACGAAGTCCATCATGTCCACGCCGCGCAGGACCGCGCCGACGATGTCGTCGGGCTTGCCCACGCCCATGAGGTAACGCGGCCGGTCGGCGGGCAGGAGCCCCGGCGCATAGTCGAGCACGCCGAACATCGCCTCCTGCCCCTCGCCCACCGCAAGCCCGCCGATCGCGTAGCCGTCGAAGCCGATCGCCTTCAGCGCCTCGGCGCTTTCCTCGCGCAGCGCGCGCGTCACGCCGCCCTGCATGATGCCGAAGAGCGCATGCCCGGGCCGGTCGCCGAAGGCATCGCGCGACCGCGCCGCCCAGCGCATGGAAAGGCGCATCGAGGCCGCGACCGCCGCCTCGCTCGCCGGCAGCGCGGGGCATTCGTCGAAGGCCATCACGATGTCGGACCCGAGCAGGCGCTGGATCTCCATGCTGCGTTCGGGGGTCAGGTGGTGCTTCGAGCCGTCGATGTGGGAGGAGAAGGTCACCCCCTCTTCGGTCAGCCGGCGCAGCGCGGCGAGGCTCATCACCTGGAAGCCGCCCGAATCGGTGAGGATCGGGCGGTCCCAGTTCATGAAGCGGTGCAGCCCCCCGAGCCGGGCGATGCGTTCGGCGCCGGGGCGCAGCATCAGGTGGTAGGTATTGCCGAGCAGGATGTCGGCGCCGGTGGCGCGCACGCTTTCGGGCAGCATGGCCTTGACCGTGCCGGCGGTGCCCACCGGCATGAAGGCGGGCGTGCGGATCTCTCCCCGCGGCGTGCGGATGACGCCGGCGCGGGCGCGCCCGTCGGTGGCGGTCAGGGTGAAGGCGAAGCGTTCGCTCATGGCGCGCCGGGTGATAGCCGAGCCGCCGCGCCGGCGCCAGCCGGCCGGCGGGCCGCGGGAGGGGCGGCGAAGCCCGTGCGGAAAGAACTTGCGGGAAGAAAATCTTCTTGCACCCTGTCGAAACCCGTGCCGGTCGTTCGTCGCATGGACAGGTGGGCCCGACCCGGCCCCCGCGAAACCCGAACCGAGGAGCGAGAGATGCGCGTGATGGTGATGGTCAAGGCGACCGAGGACAGCGAGGCCGGCGTGATGCCGACGCGCGAGCTGGTGGATGCGATGATGGCCTACAATGCCGAACTGGTGAAGGCGGGGATCATGCTGGGCGGAGACGGGCTGAAGCCCTCGCGCGAGGGCAAGCGCATCGCCTTCGACGGGCCGTCGCGCCGGGTGATCGACGGGCCCTTCGCCGAGACGCGGGAACTCGTCGCCGGCTACTGGGTGTGGGAGGTCAGGGACATGGACGAGGCGGTGGCCTGGGCGAAGCGCTGCCCCAACCCGATGCCGGGGCCGAGCGAGCTGGAGATCCGGCCCTTCGTGACGATGGAGGATTTCGGCGATGCCGTCTCGCCCGAGACGGCGGCGCTGGAGAAGGCGCTGCGCGCGCAGGGCGCCGACGGGGTGTGACGCAAGGCGCCCGACCGGCCCGCTTGCCGCCGGGCCGCGGGCCGGTCACCATCGCGGGCATGGGCGAGGATGTGGCAGGCGCGGTCGAGGCGGTCTGGCGGATCGAGCGCGCGCGGCTTCTGGGGGGGCTTGCGCGCTTCACGGGCGATCTCGCGCGGGCCGAGGACCTTGCGCAGGAGGCGCTGGCCGCGGCGCTGGCCCATTGGCCGCGGACGGGCATTCCCCGCAATCCCGGGGCCTGGCTCATGGCCGCGGCGCGGCGGCGCGGCATCGACGAGGCGCGCCACGCCCGGATGCGCGGGCGCAGGGAGGCCGGGATCGCCGCGGCGGCCGAGATCGCCGATGCCGGGGCGGCGGACAGGATCGCGGCGCGGCTTGACGACGACATCGGCGACGAGCTGCTGGCGCTGATCTTCACCGCCTGCCACCCGGTGCTTTCGCCCGAGGCGCGCGTGGCGCTGACGCTGCGGCTGGTCGCGGGCCTCTCCACCCTCGAGATCGCGCGCGCCTTCCTCACCTCCGAGGCGACGGTGGCGCAGCGGATCACCCGCGCCAAGGCCGCGATCGCGCGCTCGGGCGCCGGGTTCGAGGTGCCGCGCGGGGCCGGGCGCGACGCCCGGCTGGGTTCGGTCCTCGAGGTGGTCTACCTGCTGTTCAACGAAGGCTATGCCGCCACCCGGGGCGAGGATCCGGTGCGCCCCGCCCTCTGCCTCGAGGCGCAGCGGCTGGCGCGCATCCTGGCCGGGCTGATGCCGGACGAGCCCGAGGTCCTGGGGCTTCTGGCGCTTCTCGAACTCCAGGCCTCGCGGCTTGCCGCGCGGCGGGCGCCCGACGGGATGCCCGTTCCCCTCACGGCGCAGGACCGCAGCCGCTGGGACAGGCTCCTGATCGCGCGGGGCCTGGCGGCGCTCGACCGGGCCGAGGCGCTGGGCGGGGCGGGCGGCGCCCATGTGCTTCAGGCCGCGATCGCCGCCTGCCATGCCCGCGCGCCGGATGCCGCGTCGACCGACTGGGTGGCGATCGCCGCGCTCTACGACCGGCTGCTCGGCGTGCTCGACACGCCCGTCGTCGCGCTGAACCGGGCGGTCGCCCATGCGATGGCCTTCGGGGCCGCGCGCGGGCTTTCGCTGCTTGCGCCGCTGGCCGGGCCGCTTGACGGCTTCGCCCCCTACCACGCCGCGCGGGGCGATTTCCTGGCGCGCGCGGGCCGGAATGCCGAGGCAGCGCAGGCCTTCCGCCGGGCCGCCGGCCTGAGCGCGAATGGCGCCGAGCGCGCCTTCCTTCTGGCGCGGGCGGCCGGCCCGTAAGGTCGGGCTGGACCGGGGCGCGGGCAATCCCTATATATTCGCTCAACAAACGCCGGATGTCCGCATGACCGCAGAAACCGCCGCCCCGCTGGAAGGCGCGCCGCTGATCAGGCCCTCGACGACGGACCATCCGCTCTACGATGCGGTGGCCGCGGCCTGCCGGACGGTCTATGACCCCGAGATCCCGGTGAACATCTTCGATCTGGGGCTCGTCTACACGATCGACATCTCGCCCGAGAACGACGTGCGGATCGTCATGACGCTGACGGCGCCGGGCTGCCCCGTGGCCGGCGAGATGCCGGGCTGGGTGGCCGATGCGGTGAATGCCGTGCCGGGCGTGCGCAGCGTGGATGTCGAGATGACCTTCGAGCCGCAATGGGGCATGGACATGATGTCCGACGAGGCGCGGCTGGAACTGGGGTTCATGTAGCAAGCCAAAAGGCTTGCTTTCCGGAAAAGCAAGTCATAAGGCTTGCGGTATGGCGCTTCGGGCGCTATGGCTTCGGGCATGCGACATGCCGTCATCACCGGCGACCTGATCGGCTCGGCTGCCGCCCCGGCGGACCGGGTGGAGGAGGCGCTGCGGCGCATCGGGGCCTGCGCCGCGGGCTTCGACCCGGGCACGCGCTTTTCGCGTTTCCGCGGCGACGGCTGGCAGATCCTGCTGGCCGAGGCCGGGCTGGGGCTGCGCGTGGCGCTGGCCATCGCCGCCGAGCTGGCGGCGGCGGGCGGCCCGCAGAGCCGCATGGCGATCGGCATCGGCGCGGCTGCGGGGATCGCCGGCCCGACCCTGGCGGCGGCGACGGGGACGGCCTTCGTCGCCTCGGGCCGCGCCCTCGACGCCATGGCCGGCGGGCGGCGGCTGGACATCGCCGGCGAGGGGGTGGACCGGCTGCACCGCTGCCTTGTGGACTACATCGACCGCCAGGTGCAGGACTGGTCGGTCGAGCAGGCCGAGGCCATGGCGATGCGCCTCGGGCCGGGGCAGCCGCCGCCCCGGAGCCGGATCGCCGCGCGGCTGGGCATCACGCGGCAGGCCGTCGCGGCGCGGCTTGCGGCGGCGGGCCACGACCTGATCGAGCGCGCGACGGCGGCCTTCGCGGCCGAGTTCCGCAGCGCCGGAGGCGGCCCGTGAGCGAGACCTTCGCCGCCCTGCTTCTGGCCCATGCGGCCGCCGAGTTCCTCCTGCAGGGCGACGGTATTGCATGGGACAGGCAGGCACGCCGCGCAGGCCCCTTCGCCGCGCATCTTGCCATCGTCGCCGCCACCGCCGCGCTGGCCCTCGGCGCGGTGACGGGGCCGGCCCTGGCCGCGGTGGCCGCGCTGACCGCCGCGCTGGTGGCAGTCATCTTGACCGCCGGTTGCGTGCCGCTGTCCCGCGAGCAGCGCTTGATCCTGGGCGTCGGGCTTGTCAACGCGCCGGCGCCCGGCGCCGGCGAGGCGCAGGTAACCAAGGTTCGGGTTGCCGGAATTTGTGTCACCGGCCGGCAGGCGTCGGTTGGGCTTGCAGACATTTGGACGGCACGGGTGCCGGCGACCGGCCAGGTCGTCCTGGCCTGGGA
>JAOADN010000148.1 GCA_026417295.1 Paracoccaceae bacterium | reverse complement strand
TACCTCATCAGATCGAATTTTCATGCCAGGATCGACAAAGGCCAAAAAAGGCCCAGGTATTAATCCTTACTTCATCAGGTCGAGTCTTCAAACCACCATACGTGTATGGGTGGCCCGGAAATACGAGTCTTAATCCCTTCTTCATCAGGTCGAGTCTTCAAACGGAACAGCCTTTCACACAGCGCTGCTCGAGCCGGTCTTAATCCCTTCTTCATCAGGTCGAGTCTTCAAACGCACGAATCCCGTAGATACGGGGTCGTGCTGAAGTCTTAATCCCTTCTTCATCAGGTCGAGTCTTCAAACTTCACACCTGCCCAAAGCCGAAAACCAAGGCGGTCTTAATCCCTTCTTCATCAGGTCGAGTCTTCAAACCGAGGCCCCGTCGGATGTGCGTAGCCTCTATGAGTCTTAATCCCTTCTTCATCAGGTCGATTCTTCAAACAGAAGATCCAGAAGGAGATCGAGAATAGAGTGAGGTCTTAATCCCTTCTTCATCAGGTCGAGTCTTCAAACGGTCGAACACGATGGCGTGCTCTTCGCCGAGGTCTTAATCCCTTCTTCATCAGGTCGAGTCTTCAAACCCACCAGCATCAACTCGTCGTGGCCTGCCTCGAGTCTTAATCCCTTCTTCATCAGGTCGAGTCTTCAAACCCGCCCTGCTCGCCCAGCGGGGCGGTTCCGCCAGTCTTAATCCCTTCTTCATCAGGTCGAGTCTTCAAACCGGTGCATGGTGGTAAAGATGGTTACCGCGGTCTTAATCCCTTCTTCATCAGGTCGAGTCTTCAAACGACATGGCCACCAAAGCCGACATCCAGCGCCTGTCTTAATCCCTTCTTCATCAGGTCGAGTCTTCAAACCGAATGGTCATGGGCGGCCTGAGCGAGCGGTTGTCTTAATCCCTTCTTCATCAGGTCGAGTCTTCAAACCGAATGTTTGGTTATATTAACTTAAAATATGAGTCTTAATCCCTTCTTCATCAGGTCGAGTCTTCAAACTTCATCGAAAAACTGAGGGGGTAACATGCCGCAGTCTTAATCCCTTCTTCATCAGGTCGAGTCTTCAAACACCAGGAGACGGGCATAGAGTGCAAGTGCCGCCGTCTTAATCCCTTCTTCATCAGGTCGAGTCTTCAAACGTCTTAATCTTAATAGGAGGTCAATCATGAGTCTTAATCCCTTCTTCATCAGGTCGAGTCTTCAAACCGCAAGCCCGAAATAACTCTTGTGAATCAATGGGTTATA
>JAOADN010000147.1:774-1262 GCA_026417295.1 Paracoccaceae bacterium | reverse complement strand
ATAACCCATTGATTCACAAGAGTTATTTCGGGCTTGCGGTTTGAAGACTCGACCTGATGAAGAAGGGATTAAGACAAAGGGGCAATACCCGTCGAAACTAAAAATGGTTTGAAGACTCGACCTGATGAAGAAGGGATTAAGACTTGTTCTTCATTATGAAGTACCTTCTTGTCGTCTGTTTGAAGACTCGACCTGATGAAGAAGGGATTAAGACTCCGGGTCGGACAGGAACTCCCGGTCGCACGTTTGAAGACTCGACCTGATGAAGAAGGGATTAAGACGGGCGTAAACGCCCTCGATGGCGTCCTGGACGTTGGTTTGAAGACTCGACCTGATGAAGAAGGGATTAAGACTCCGCTTCCTCGCGGTGGGTGCCGGCCGCCCCCGTTTGAAGACTCGACCTGATGAAGAAGGGATTAA
The DNA here is from genome assembly GCA_026417295.1 of Paracoccaceae bacterium. Taxonomy (GTDB): domain Bacteria; phylum Pseudomonadota; class Alphaproteobacteria; order Rhodobacterales; family Rhodobacteraceae; genus JAOADN01. The sequence goes on along the minus strand of JAOADN010000147.1, from coordinate 842 downwards.
GACGTCAAGCTTGGCCAGTTCTCTGTCCCACACCCCGTTTGAAGACTCGACCTGATGAAGAAGGGATT
>JAOADN010000147.1:0-675 GCA_026417295.1 Paracoccaceae bacterium | reverse complement strand
TAAGACCTACTACAATGTAGATAACCCACACCGCAACAAGGTTTGAAGACTCGACCTGATGAAGAAGGGATTAAGACCGGGTCTTCCAAAAACTCCCGGTCGCACCTTGTTTGAAGACTCGACCTGATGAAGAAGGGATTAAGACCTACTACAATGTAGATAACCCACACCGCAACAAGGTTTGAAGACTCGACCTGATGAAGAAGGGATTAAGACTCGTTGGGCTGGATGCATTCCGTGCGCATGCCGGTTTGAAGACTCGACCTGATGAAGAAGGGATTAAGACGTTTCCTGGTCGATGGGTGATGTGTCGATGTCCGTTTGAAGACTCGACCTGATGAAGAAGGGATTAAGACGTTGTATGCTGTTATTTTATCGGCCGCGAACCGTTTGAAGACTCGACCTGATGAAGAAGGGATTAAGACTCAAACGTCAGGAGCTTCTGAAGCTCCTGACGCGTTTGAAGACTCGACCTGATGAAGAAGGGATTAAGACGACGAACCGGTTGACAATTTCTCGGGCACGTGCCGTTTGAAGACTCGACCTGATGAAGAAGGGATTAAGACGCCTGACGAGGGGCGTTATACCCCGCACTCCGGTTTGAAGACTCGACCTGATGAAGAAGGGATTAAGACCGAAGATCAATGCCGCTATAGCCAGGCAAACGTTTGAAGA
>JAOADN010000146.1 GCA_026417295.1 Paracoccaceae bacterium | reverse complement strand
CACCCCGACCGCGCCGCCCTCGTAGGTCTTCGTCAGGTTCCGCGTGACGAGGACGGCCTCGCTCGCCGCGGATGCCTCCGTCGCCATCTCCGCCGCCCCCCGGGGCCGCCCGCGCCTGTCCGCCCAGCCTCGCCGTGCGGCCGCCGCCCCGCCTTGATCCCGGTCAAGGCCGCGCTGGCGCAGGCTTCAGCTCGACTTCGACGAAGGCCATCGCGCCCGCGCCGGCATTGACGACATTGTGCTCCACCCCCGCGTCGCGGCGATAGGCCGTCCCGGCGGGCACCGTCACCTCGCGCAGCCCGCCCCCCGGCTCCTCGATCCGCATCGGGCAGTCGGTCAGGGCGACGATCACGTAGTCCATCCCGTGCCGGTGCCAGCCCGTCTCGGCCCCGGGGCCGAAGTCGAACCGCGTGACCCGCACCAGCGCGTCATCCACAAGCGTCGTGGCGGCGCAGGCCGGGCGCCCCGCGCCGGCTCCGCTCATGCCAGGCCCTTCAGCACGGCCCCAAGCTTGCCGATCAGCTCGTCGATCTGCGCCTTCGTCACGATCAGCGGCGGGCTCATGGCGATGATGTCGCCCGTCGTGCGGATCAGGATCCCCGCCTCGTAGGCGTCGAGGAAGGCCTGGAAGGCACGCTTGGTCGGCGCGCCCGCCACCGGCTCCAGCTCGACCGCGCCGATCAGCCCCATGTTGCGGATGTCGATGACATGCGGCAGCCCCTTCAGGGAATGCAGCGCCTCCTCCCAGTAGGGGGCAAGCTCGGCCGCGCGCTGGAACAGGCCCTCCTCGCGATAGGTCTCCAGCGTCGCCAGCCCCGCCGCGCTGGCGATCGGGTTGCCCGAATAGGTATAGCCGTGGAAGAGCTCGATCATGTGCTCGGGCCCGGTCATGAAGGCGTCGTGGATGGCGTCGGTGGCCAGCACCATGCCCATCGGGATGACGCCGTTCGTCAGCCCCTTCGCCCCGGTGATCAGGTCGGCCTCGATGCCGAAGTGCTGCGCCCCGAAGGGGCTGCCGAGCCGCCCGAAGCCGGTGATCACCTCGTCGAGGATGAGAAGGATGCCGTGCTTCCTCGTGATCGCCCGCAGCTTCTCCAGATAGCCCTTCGGCGGCAGCAGCACCCCGGTCGAGCCCGCCACCGGCTCGACGATCACGGCCGCGATCGTCTCGGGCCCGTGCAGCGCGACGATGCGCTCCAGGTCGTCGGCCAGCCAGGCCCCGTGCTCGGGCTGGCCGCGGGTGAAGGCGTTCTCGGCCGGCAGGTGCGTGTGCGGCAGGTGGTCCACCCCGGTCAGCAGCGTGCCGAAGAACTTGCGGTTGTTGACGATGCCGCCCACCGAGA
>JAOADN010000145.1 GCA_026417295.1 Paracoccaceae bacterium | reverse complement strand
AACGTCCCAATCCGGGACGAAAATCCTGGACGGCCGTTGCGTCTTAATCCCTTCTTCATCAGGTCGAGTCTTCAAACACGCCGAGGCGCTCGCCCGCGCCTCGGGAGCGCGTCTTAATCCCTTCTTCATCAGGTCGAGTCTTCAAACCGTTTCCGTGGAAGACCACCTTCCACGAGCTGGGTCTTAATCCCTTCTTCATCAGGTCGAGTCTTCAAACCCAACCGCGCCGGCCGGATGCCGGCACCCTAAGACGCGTCTTAATCCCTTCTTCATCAGGTCGAGTCTTCAAACAACGCATGGACAAGGAAACGATCAAGAACTTCAGTCTTAATCCCTTCTTCATCAGGTCGAGTCTTCAAACCGGGGGTGAGCGGCATCCTCACCCCGGTGCTATGTCTTAATCCCTTCTTCATCAGGTCGAGTCTTCAAACCGAAGCCGAGCGGCAGGCAAACCGCGCCCGGGGTCTTAATCCCTTCTTCATCAGGTCGAGTCTTCAAACCCTGCGTCTGCACGACGCAGGCAAGGGCGAGTGTCTTAATCCCTTCTTCATCAGGTCGAGTCTTCAAACCTTGCAGCGGTGCGAGAATTTTATCCCGTACCGTCTTAATCCCTTCTTCATCAGGTCGAGTCTTCAAACGTTCGCCGGCGGCGAACTTACGCCGTCGCTTAAGTCTTAATCCCTTCTTCATCAGGTCGAGTCTTCAAACCCGAAGGCGGCTGCCGAGGCACCTTACTCGCTAGTCTTAATCCCTTCTTCATCAGGTCGAGTCTTCAAACGCGGCGCTGCTGGCGTCATGGCGCGAGTATCGCGTCTTAATCCCTTCTTCATCAGGTCGAGTCTTCAAACACCGACTGCCCATATGTTGGCGCGCTTAGGGTCTTAATCCCTTCTTCATCAGGTCGAGTCTTCAAACCAAGCCGAAACGGACGCCGTGAAACATATTATAAGTCTTAATCCCTTCTTCATCAGGTCGAGTCTTCAAACTGGCTAGAGGGGTACTATTCAGAAGAGTAGGTCTTAATCCCTTCTTCATCAGGTCGAGTCTTCAAACTACACCTTTGATGGATATTCAGAAGCCTATAAAGGTCTTAATCCCTTCTTCATCAGGTCGAGTCTTCAAACTGCGGTTCCCACGTTAGCTATTCGCTACGAACAAACGTCTTAATCCCTTCTTCATCAGGTCGAGTCTTCAAACACTTCGATCTTAAAAAGATTGGTAAAACATACGTGTCTTAATCCCTTCTTCATCAGGTCGAGTCTTCAAACAGCTTCAGAAGCTCCTGACGTTTGATGCCGCGTCTTAATCCCTTCTTCATCAGGTCGAGTCTTCAAACAACCGCAAGCCCGAAATAACTCTTTTGAATCAATGGGTTATAAG
>JAOADN010000144.1 GCA_026417295.1 Paracoccaceae bacterium | reverse complement strand
TATAACCCATTGATTCACAAGAGTTATTTCGGGCTTGCGGTTTGAAGACTCGACCTGATGAAGAAGGGATTAAGACACTCTCATGGATAAATTACACTGCCTGCTCGCAACGTTTGAAGACTCGACCTGATGAAGAAGGGATTAAGACGGCTCTCGCCCGGATGAACTCCATTTGGAGTTGCTCCGTTTGAAGACTCGACCTGATGAAGAAGGGATTAAGACTCAATTTGTTCTTGAGACGCTTTATGCTGAGTGAGTTTGAAGACTCGACCTGATGAAGAAGGGATTAAGACGCCTGTTTATCCACACCTTCGTGGCAGGGCCCGGCGTTTGAAGACTCGACCTGATGAAGAAGGGATTAAGACCACCCCGATTCTTTCTAGTTCCTCGATCAAGGGGGTTTGAAGACTCGACCTGATGAAGAAGGGATTAAGACAGTACGAACGATCATATCTGTTCTCCAGATTGCTGTTTGAAGACTCGACCTGATGAAGAAGGGATTAAGACTCGACGCTCGGGTGCCTTTTGGCGCCCTCGTGGCGTTTGAAGACTCGACCTGATGAAGAAGGGATTAAGACAACTAGCTCCTATTGATCGCGAACGGGCTGGTAGTTTGAAGACTCGACCTGATGAAGAAGGGATTAAGACGGATGGGCGCATAAAAAAAACCCGCCCAAGAGGGTTTGAAGACTCGACCTGATGAAGAAGGGATTAAGACAAGTTGGCGGTGAGAAGCTCAAACTCACGCCGGGTTTGAAGACTCGACCTGATGAAGAAGGGATTAAGACCACTCTGGGGTCTGCGTGACCTCCGGTTTGGAGGTTTGAAGACTCGACCTGATGAAGAAGGGATTAAGACTCATCCCTTGCGCCATCTTCGCGCGCAAGGCCGTTTGAAGACTCGACCTGATGAAGAAGGGATTAAGACAATAGTATCCCTCCAACCATGCGCGACGGAGTGCGTTTGAAGACTCGACCTGATGAAGAAGGGATTAAGACAATCTGCCCATTGTAACTTGCCCATTATAACTTTGTTTGAAGACTCGACCTGATGAAGAAGGGATTAAGACAACGCGCCGACATAGGGACAGTCACGGACTGTCGGTTTGAAGACTCGACCTGATGAAGAAGGGATTAAGACGTCCCTGACCAGAACGTCGTTCCAGTCCAGTGAGGTTTGAAGACTCGACCTGATGAAGAAGGGATTAAGACGGCAACGGCCGTCCAGGATTTTCATCCTGGACGTTTGAAGACTCGACCTGATGAAGAAGGGATTAAGACTATCTCCTTATCAGTAATGATCGTCCGGCGGCGTTTGAAGACTCGACCTGATGAAGAAGGGATTAAGACCACATGCATCCGGGCAACCTGCCATGCTGCTGTTTGAAGACTCGACCTGATGAAGAAGGGATTAAGACCACATGCATCCGGGCAACCTGCCATGCTGCTGTTTGAAGA
>JAOADN010000143.1 GCA_026417295.1 Paracoccaceae bacterium | reverse complement strand
GATGTGTATCCGATCACGTGTTTGAATCAGTGACCTGATGAAGAAGGGATTAAGACCCGGATGGATTCCCTCTGTAATTGCTCCGAGTATCGTTTGAATCAGTGACCTGATGAAGAAGGGATTAAGACCGCTGGACAGACGCCGTAGCACCCAGTCGCGACCGTTTGAATCAGTGACCTGATGAAGAAGGGATTAAGACCGTAGACGACGGATTTATCCGTCGTCCTCTTCGGTTTGAATCAGTGACCTGATGAAGAAGGGATTAAGACGAATATTGGAGCAAATCGTCCGCGTTAAATGTCGTTTGAATCAGTGACCTGATGAAGAAGGGATTAAGACTCCGGCGGCAGCTCGGGTCCACCCAGGACCCTCGGTTTGAATCAGTGACCTGATGAAGAAGGGATTAAGACTGCGAGTCTGTGAGGCCGTCGTTGCCAGAGACATGTTTGAATCAGTGACCTGATGAAGAAGGGATTAAGACCGCGAAGAAGTTCTGGAAGGCTTGCCCCAACTGGGTTTGAATCAGTGACCTGATGAAGAAGGGATTAAGACATGTTCGATTGTTTAGCGTTACCGGACAAAAACCGTTTGAATCAGTGACCTGATGAAGAAGGGATTAAGACCAGGATGGGCTCGCGGGCTTGGATGAGGGTGGCCGTTTGAATCAGTGACCTGATGAAGAAGGGATTAAGACAGGTGTAGTCCTGGCGGGATGCGGCCTGCTGCAGCCGTTTGAATCAGTGACCTGATGAAGAAGGGATTAAGACTGGCCATGGTGATGGCTTGTTGGGGTAGGTGGTTTGAATCAGTGACCTGATGAAGAAGGGATTAAGACTAAGGCTCATTACTCGACCTCCATGCGGATGGGTTTGAATCAGTGACCTGATGAAGAAGGGATTAAGACCAGGTGTAGTCCTGGCGGGATGCGGCCTGCTGGTTTGAATCAGTGACCTGATGAAGAAGGGATTAAGACCGGGGTGAGGATGCCGCTCACCCCGGCGCGATCTGTTTGAATCAGTGACCTGATGAAGAAGGGATTAAGACACGGCGCGCTCCTTGTTGTGCGCGATCAGCCGCGGTTTGAATCAGTGACCTGATGAAGAAGGGATTAAGACCCCTCGCCTGCTGCCTGTTCAGCTTGGTCACGGGTTTGAATCAGTGACCTGATGAAGAAGGGATTAAGACGCGCATTGCTCATCGGGCGCAATGCGCCATGTTGTTTGAATCAGTGACCTGATGAAGAAGGGATTAAGACACAGACGGGTGACGGTGATCTCCACCGGCTTGTGTTTGAATCAGTGACCTGATGAAGAAGGGATTAAGACATTAATCATCGACCCATGGAAAATCGACGAAGTGTTTGAATCAGTGACCTGATGAAGAAGGGATTAAGACTTGTCCAGACGCTCGAACCCCGCTTTCATCTCCCGTTTGAATTGGTGACCTGATGAAGAAGGGATTAGACGCGGTGTCTATCGCGTGCGCTGAGTTTTGGTCGCGGCTTACGCCGCTCCTA
>JAOADN010000142.1 GCA_026417295.1 Paracoccaceae bacterium | reverse complement strand
TACCTCATCAGATCGAATTTTCAACCAGGATCGGTCAAGGCCAAAAAAGGCCCAGGTATTAATCCTTATCTTATCAGGTCGAGTCTTCAAACGCGTGGCCCTGCACCGCATCCGCCGCCAAGAGTCTTAATCCCTTCTTCATCAGGTCGAGTCTTCAAACGCCGTGACCGGCAGAACCATCCCGTTCTTCTTCGGTCTTAATCCCTTCTTCATCAGGTCGAGTCTTCAAACAGAAATGCGCGGCAAATGGGCGATCCACGTACGTCTTAATCCCTTCTTCATCAGGTCGAGTCTTCAAACCGCGCACGGGCTGAAACGCGGGCGAAACTGGAGTCTTAATCCCTTCTTCATCAGGTCGAGTCTTCAAACCTTCGTGGCCGCCACCAACCGGCGCACGGACAGGTCTTAATCCCTTCTTCATCAGGTCGAGTCTTCAAACCGTAGCCGCCGGGCTTGCGCAACGCGCCACCCGTCTTAATCCCTTCTTCATCAGGTCGAGTCTTCAAACGTCGACGTCAAGACGACCACCGACGCCAGCGCCGTCTTAATCCCTTCTTCATCAGGTCGAGTCTTCAAACTTGCGGCCCATCTCGGCCAGCAGAGAGCCCGTCTTAATCCCTTCTTCATCAGGTCGAGTCTTCAAACACTACGGCTATCGCAATGCTTGACACCCGTGGTCTTAATCCCTTCTTCATCAGGTCGAGTCTTCAAACCATCCATATTCATCGGCCGGTCCACCAACCGACGTCTTAATCCCTTCTTCATCAGGTCGAGTCTTCAAACTGCTGGGTCCGCAAGGACAAGAACGGTAAACCGGTCTTAATCCCTTCTTCATCAGGTCGAGTCTTCAAACGAGCATGTTGGATGACAACTGCCAACGCTGCCCAGTCTTAATCCCTTCTTCATCAGGTCGAGTCTTCAAACTTCCTCGATGACCTGGGCCAGGCACCGGCCGCAGTGTCTTAATCCCTTCTTCATCAGGTCGAGTCTTCAAACCCGGCGGCGACGCATGATGGGAAGGAGGGATGAGTCTTAATCCCTTCTTCATCAGGTCGAGTCTTCAAACGCATTGGGCGAGCCGGATGGCGCGCCCGCGACGTCTTAATCCCTTCTTCATCAGGTCGAGTCTTCAAACACAGGGGTAGCCCGATGACCGCCAATCAAATGGTCTTAATCCCTTCTTCATCAGGTCGAGTCTTCAAACGATGGTGCTATAGATAAATTTAACAAACTAGTAGTCTTAATCCCTTCTTCATCAGGTCGAGTCTTCAAACTTAATAACTCATTAAATACTATAGCTTCTTCTGTCTTAATCCCTTCTTCATCAGGTCGAGTCTTCAAACGGCCGCCGGGGCTAGACTCGCAGCCCTGCAAGGCGTCTTAATCCCTTCTTCATCAGGTCGAGTCTTCAAACACATCGGGGTTGGTGAGCCACGCCATTACTACGTCTTAATCCCTTCTTCATCAGGTCGAGTCTTCAAACCGCAAGCCCGAAATAACTCTTTTGAATCAATGGGTTATAAGGGCGGTTAGCAAGCATGTGGGGCCTCCAAAAGTTATCTGGGTCGGGTCGCCCTGCATG
>JAOADN010000141.1 GCA_026417295.1 Paracoccaceae bacterium | reverse complement strand
TATAACCCATTGATTCACAAGAGTTATTTCGGGCTTGCGGTTTGAAGACTCGACCTGATGAAGAAGGGATTAAGACCCGACCGATCTCGATCACCTCGTCGCTCGCCGTTTGAAGACTCGACCTGATGAAGAAGGGATTAAGACCTTGTCGATGCCCATGGCGCGCATGCGCTCGGTTTGAAGACTCGACCTGATGAAGAAGGGATTAAGACCGTCTTGGCGGCGGATGCGGTGCAGGGCCACGCGTTTGAAGACTCGACCTGATGAAGAAGGGATTAAGACGGTGCTTCTCCCGGCCAGACCTGATACCAGCCGTGTTTGAAGACTCGACCTGATGAAGAAGGGATTAAGACATCAACTCGACGGCCGGATCTATATATTTTTCCAGTTTGAAGACTCGACCTGATGAAGAAGGGATTAAGACGCCCCTGCAGAATGTCGTAGTCGGCCATGTTCCGTTTGAAGACTCGACCTGATGAAGAAGGGATTAAGACCAAGCTCGGCGCGGATTTCACGCACGAGCGGAGTTTGAAGACTCGACCTGATGAAGAAGGGATTAAGACTGGTGTACGAAGATGCTTGTCGATAGACATAGCGTTTGAAGACTCGACCTGATGAAGAAGGGATTAAGACGGCAAGCGCCGTCTTGCCCGTGCCGGGCGGGGTTTGAAGACTCGACCTGATGAAGAAGGGATTAAGACCACCCCCAGCGGTGGAGTTCCACCGTATCGTGGTTTGAAGACTCGACCTGATGAAGAAGGGATTAAGACGCATGGCGCGGGCGAAGTCGCCGAAGGGGAGGGTTTGAAGACTCGACCTGATGAAGAAGGGATTAAGACGAACCCTTCCTCGCCGTGGGCGAAGACATCGGTTTGAAGACTCGACCTGATGAAGAAGGGATTAAGACTAGACTTCGATCGGCACGTGCATGGCGGTCATTCGTTTGAAGACTCGACCTGATGAAGAAGGGATTAAGACTGGTTTTGCGGATCATATCGTTGACGGCGGCGGAGTTTGAAGACTCGACCTGATGAAGAAGGGATTAAGACCCGGCGTACCGGGCAAGTCCTGCAGGCGCAATGTTTGAAGACTCGACCTGATGAAGAAGGGATTAAGACCAAAGCGCTTTACGAGCTACTCAAGCGCCTGTTGTTTGAAGACTCGACCTGATGAAGAAGGGATTAAGACCATTACTTTGCAACGAAAGTATCGCGTGGCCGTCGTTTGAAGACTCGACCTGATGAAGAAGGGATTAAGACGATACAGATCGCGTTGCCCTTCACTCCGACCGGAGGTTTGAAGACTCGACCTGATGAAGAAGGGATTAAGACGCTTCCCAGGCTTCTGCTTGGGCCTTGCCTTCCGTTTGAAGACTCGACCTGATGAAGAAGGGATTAAGACTGCCCATGTGTTCGACGATGAACACGTTATCTCCGTTTGAAGACTCGACCTGATGAAGAAGGGATTAAGACGTAATGACGCGGCTCACCGACCCCGATGTTGTTTGAAGACTCGACCTGATGAAGAAGGGATTAAGACCTGATACGTGCCTGGAATGCTGCCCTTTGTTTGGTTTGAAGACTCGACCTGATGAAGTAAGGATTAATAC
>JAOADN010000140.1 GCA_026417295.1 Paracoccaceae bacterium | reverse complement strand
GCCCAGGTCAGGGTCTGGATGCTCTCGACGGTCGTGCGCATCGACTGTGCGAGCTTTGCCTGCGCGTCGATGTTGGCGAGCCCCGAGCGGACCATCGCCACGCCAGCCGCTGCCGCAGCCGCCGTGACCGCGGCAAGCGCGATCCCGGCCCGGCGCGCGAAGCTGGCGAGGCGCGTGTTGGCCAGTTCCATCTCGGAGGACAGCCGGCCGAAGCCCTTCGCCCCGACCTCGCCGATCCCTTCCAGTTCGGCGCGCACCTGGCGGCCGCCCACGGCGGCAAGCCGGACGGAGACGCGTTTCTCGGCCATGGGATCGGGGCTCCGGGTGGAATGAGGTCAATCGCGGTTCGCCGCGATCTGTGCGGGGACGCGGCGGACCATCACCGCCTCGAGGGCGGGCAGCAGTTCGGCGATGGCGGGCGGGGTGATGCCGAGGGCCGCGCCCAGAGCCAGCGCCGCGCCCATGTCCCAGCCGATCACCGCGCCGGGGATGACGCGCATCTGTCCGCCAAGGCGCTGCGCCAGGTCGTTCGGCGGGCTTTCGCGGCCGCACTGCGGCCACGGTCCCGCCTCACCCTGCGCGCCCTCGAACGTCAGCGGCTGGTTCAGCCGTGCGGGGCAGTCGGGACAGGATCCCGCGCAGGCCGCGCAGTAGCTTTCGCCCCCGCCGAAGGACCAGTCGGCAAGGGCGATGAGGCGTTTTTTTCCGCGTCCAGCAGGAGGGCCTTGGCGACGTAAGAAGTCTGGAACGCCTCGAAGGCCGGCCAGAGGTCGAGGAGCGCGTCGATGGCCTCGGGGCTCGGCTCGATGGGATTGCCATCCGCATCGCCGATCCCCTCCCATGCGAGGATCGCGCGCCGCGCCAGCGCCTTGGCCATGGCGAGCGCCTGCTCCGCAGCCTCGGTCGCGGCCCCCTCGGGCAGGTCGGCAATCGCCGGATCGCCACGGGCGGCCACCATCAGCGCGGTGGTGAGCGGGCGGAGCTTCACGCGCACGCCAGGGATGAGATCGCACCACTGCGGCGCGTTCGAAAGGTTGAGGGTCAGCATGGCGGGCCTTCTCAATAGGTTGCGACGGTGTTGACGAGGACGGCGGTGCACATCCGGGTGGGGCTGGTGGCCTTGGCCGCCTGCAAGTCGAAGGTGGCCGGGATGCCCTGCGGGCCCGGGATCTCGATGCGCGGGCGCGGCAGGTAGACGGCGTGCGCCGTGAAGGTGAAGCTCGCCTCGGCGCCGAGGCTCCAGGCGAAGACCAGTTCGCAAGGGGTGCCGTCGATGGCCTGCGTGATCAGCGCTGTGTCGGCAAAGCGCACCTCCACCCGGCCGGTCAGTGCGGCCATGCCGGGGTCGGCGCCCTCGATGCGTCCGTCCGAGCGGATGGTCTCGATCCGGTCCAGCCCGTTGGACCAGGTCACCTCGGCCGAGATGACGTTGCCGAGCGGCGTGCCGTTCCGGGTGATCGCGCCGTTGAAATGCCCGAAGCGCTGCAGGGCCAGCGCGGTCGGCGTGCCTGCGGCCGTGGTGGCAGCGACGTTCTCGCCCTGCGCCACCAGCCGCGCGGTCGCCGTGAGCAGGCCAGAGCGCGCCATCTGCCACGACAGCTGGTCGCAGACGCAGCCGGTATACATCGCAAAGCGCGGCACCTCGGGCA
>JAOADN010000139.1 GCA_026417295.1 Paracoccaceae bacterium | reverse complement strand
TTATAACCCATTGATTCACAAGAGTTATTTCGGGCTTGCGGTTTGAAGACTCGACCTGATGAAGAAGGGATTAAGACCACTCTGGCCAGACGGCCTTCCTCGAAGGCCGCCGTTTGAAGACTCGACCTGATGAAGAAGGGATTAAGACGGAAAACAACTACAGACGGGTCTCCGAGGAGGAGTTTGAAGACTCGACCTGATGAAGAAGGGATTAAGACTGGTAGCCGGAAAACAACTACAGACGGGTCTCCGGTTTGAAGACTCGACCTGATGAAGAAGGGATTAAGACGCTGCCAGCCGGGATGGTGTTGGTGTACAGGTTTGAAGACTCGACCTGATGAAGAAGGGATTAAGACGTCGGCCGAGCAACACCCACGACTTCAATCTCGGTTTGAAGACTCGACCTGATGAAGAAGGGATTAAGACATGTATATCTCTCCACACCTGCTATAAGTAACGGTGTTTGAAGACTCGACCTGATGAAGAAGGGATTAAGACTTGGTTTGAAGCGATAGTGATCACTAACCGAATCGGTTTGAAGACTCGACCTGATGAAGAAGGGATTAAGACGCCCGGCCCGGAGGCGCTTCATTGGCGCCGGCGTTTGAAGACTCGACCTGATGAAGAAGGGATTAAGACCAGGCGCAGCGTGCAATAGCAGACAGCGGCGGTTTGAAGACTCGACCTGATGAAGAAGGGATTAAGACCCTGGGCGGTTGGGCGGTCGGCATGGTAGCCGGGTTTGAAGACTCGACCTGATGAAGAAGGGATTAAGACCAGCTTACGCTTGGTCTCCTCGCGCACGAGGGTTTGAAGACTCGACCTGATGAAGAAGGGATTAAGACCTCATGGCCACGAAGGTTCGAGAGCCGTCCTTGTTTGAAGACTCGACCTGATGAAGAAGGGATTAAGACGCGTCGGCCGCGTGGATGAGTGCGCTTAGGTGTTTGAAGACTCGACCTGATGAAGAAGGGATTAAGACGCCGAACTCGATGACGGTCTTGGCGTGGTCGAGAGTTTGAAGACTCGACCTGATGAAGAAGGGATTAAGACAACGGCACCGGCCTGCCGATGAGACGCTCCAGGTTTGAAGACTCGACCTGATGAAGAAGGGATTAAGACGTTCTGGCACGCAGAGCGTGTAGCGCGCCGACATGTTTGAAGACTCGACCTGATGAAGAAGGGATTAAGACCATCAGCGGCGCACCGAACAGACGCGCGCTCAGGTGTTTGAAGACTCGACCTGATGAAGAAGGGATTAAGACCCGGCGTGTGCCCTGACGCTATCAATCATTGAGTTTGAAGACTCGACCTGATGAAGAAGGGATTAAGACCGGGTGGCGGTGGTATTCGTCCGCTGGCATGGTTTGAAGACTCGACCTGATGAAGAAGGGATTAAGACTTCCGTGCGGGCGTTGGCGTTGGGCAACATGATCTGTTTGAAGACTCGACCTGATGAAGAAGGGATTAAGACACTGCAGCGTAGCTGTTGGCGGGCGCATAGATGCGTTTGAAGACTCGACCTGATGAAGAAGGGATTAAGACCGAAGATCAATGCCGCTATAGCCAGGCAAACGTTTGAAGACTCGACCTGATGAAGAAGGGATTAAGACACCACGGCGACTACACGTTCGCCATGAGACAAAGTTTGAAGACTCGACCTGATGAAGAAGGGATTAAGAC
>JAOADN010000013.1 GCA_026417295.1 Paracoccaceae bacterium | reverse complement strand
CGGCGCGAAGCCGGCGCTGGACCTGCACCCCTATCGCATCGACCGATTCTGAGGCTTCCGAGGCGCGACCATGCCTGACTCCATGCTGGAACTGCTGCTTGTCCATTGCCAGGGCGAGATCGGAAGGGTCATCACCGGTGGCGCGCCGGAGATCCCGGGCGCGACGGTGCTGGAGAAGATGAATCACATCAACGGGGTGGATGACCGGCTCCGGCGCTTCGTGACGGCCGAGCCGCGCGCCGGCGTCGCCATGTCGACGAACCTGCTGCTGCCGCCCTGCCGCCCGGACGCCGATGCGGGCTTCATCGTCCTTCAGCCCGACCGTGCGCACCCGATGTCGGGTTCCAACGCGATCTGCGTCGTCACCGCGCTGGTCGAGACCGGCCGCGTGCCCGCCGCGGAGGGCGAGACGGTGGTGCGGCTGGACACCGCGGCGGGGCTGGTCGTGGCGCGCGCGCGCTGCGCGGGCGGGCGCTGCCTGTCGGTCAGCCTGGACAACGTGCCCGCCTTCGCGGTGGAGATCGGCCGGCGGATCGACGTGCCGGGCATGGGCCCGATCGTCGCCGACATCGCCTTCGGCGGCGTCTTCTATGCGCTGGTCGATGCCGACCAGATCGGGCTTGCCATAGCCCCCGGGAATGCGCGGGCGCTGGCCGAGGCGGGCCTGGCGATGAAGGCCGCCCTCGAGGACAGGGTGCCCGTCGCCCATCCCGAGATCCCCGGCCTGACCGGGATCGCCTACGTCATGTTCCGCGGCCGCGACCCCGACGGGGCGGTGCGCACCTGCACGACGCTGAGGCCCGGCCGGGTGGACCGGTCGCCCTGCGGCACGGGATCCTCGGCCAACCTGGCCGTCATGCACGCGAAGGGCGAGATCCGGGTGGGCGAGGCACGCCTGTCGCGCTCGATCATCGGCGGGACCTTCCTGGCCGAGGCGATCGGCGAGACGACCGTGGGCGGGCGCGCGGCGATCCTGCCGCGGATCACCGGGCAGGGCTGGATCTACGGCCGCGAGGAACTGCGGATCAGCGACGAGGATCCCTTTCCGTCGGGCTTCACCCTGTCTGACACCTGGGGACCGGAGGCGGGCGGGTCATGACGCTTGACGGGCAGACGGTCCTTGTGACCGGAGCGACGGGCGCAATCGGGCAGGCGATCTGCCGGGCGCTGGCGGCAGAGGGCGCGCGCCTGGCGATCCATTACGGGACGGGCCGCGCCGCGGCGGAGGCGCTGCTCGGCGCGGTGGACGGGCGCGGCTGGTGCCTTCAGGCCGACCTTGCCGCGCCGGGCGGCGCAACGGCGCTGTGGTCGGCCGCCGAGGCGCTGGCCGGGCGCATCACGGCGCTGGTCAACAACGCGGGCATCCGCTCGGACCTGCCGCTGACGGCCACGCCGGAGGAATGGCGGGCGGTCTGGGAGCGGGAGTTCCGCGTCAACCTCTTCGCGGCGGCCGAGCTGTGCCGCGCGGCGATCCTGCATTTCCGCGGCCATGGCGGCGGGCGGATCGTCAACATGGCCAGCCGGGCGGGGCAACGGGGCTACACGAGCGCTGCGATGGCCTACGGGGCGTCCAAGGCGGGGCTCATCAACATCACGAAGTCGATCGCGCGGGAGCATGGCCGCGAAGGCATCACGGCAGTTGCCATCGCGCCCGGCTGGGTCCGCACCGCCATGGCCGAGGCCTTCGTCGCGGAACATGGCGAGGCGGCGGCGGTGGCCGACACCCCGGTGGGGCGGATGGCGAGCCCCGCCGAGATCGGCGAGATCGTCGCCTTCTGCCTGCGGCCCTCGCAGCTGTCGCTCAACGGGGCCGTGCTGGACGTGAACGGCGGAAGTTACTTGCGCTAGCGGAGGAAGGACATGCGTTTCAGGGACAGGGTTGCCGTCGTCACCGGCGGGGCGGGCGGAATCGGCGCGGCGATCGCGACGCGCCTGGCCGGCGAGGGGGCGCGCGTCGTGGTGACGGATGTCAACGCCGCCGGTGCGGAGGCGGTGGCGGCACGCCTGACCGCGGCGGGCCAGCGCGCCCGCGCGCTTGCCGCCGACATCGCGACGCGCGAGGGCTGCCTTGCCCTGATCGACGACGTGCTGGCGCAGGAGGGGCGCATCGACGTCCTGTGCAACAACGCAGGGATCATCCGGCGCGGGCCGCTGCTGTCGATCACGCCCGAGGACTGGCGGCTGTCCTTCGCGGTGAACATCGACGCGATGTTCCACCTCTGCCAGGCGGCGCTGCCGGGGATGATCGCACAAGGCGGCGGGGCCATCGTCAACACCGCCTCGCAATGGGGCCTGCACCCGGCCCCGAACCACATCGCCTACAACGTCACCAAGGCGGCGGTGGCGAGCTTTACCCAGAACCTTGCCCGCGACTATGCCCCGCAGCGCATCCGCGTGAACGCGGTCTGCCCCGGCGAGATCCACACGCCGATGCTGGAATCGGGCGTGCGCAGTTCCGGCCGCACGATGGCCGATCTCGACCGGCTGGTGCCCCTGGGGCGCGTCGGCCGGCCCGAGGAGGTGGCGGCGCTTGTGGCCTTCCTGGCCTCGGACGAGGCCGAGTTCATGTGCGGCTCGCTGGTCGAGATCACCGGGGCGCAGGCCGTCGCCTGACGCCGCAGTGCCGCCCGGCCCGGCCGCGGGCGGCGTTCAGGCCGGGTCGGGCGCCGGCCCGGCCCGTCCGACCCCGGCGATCGCGATCCGGGAGAGCAGCGCCATCACCCCCGCCGTGGCCAGGCAGAGCGGCAGGCCGCCCGCCTGGTAGCTGAGGCCGGACAGGAGCGTGCCGAGAAGGCGCCCGGCGGCGTTCGACATGTAGTAGAAGCCGACGTCGCGCGTCACCCGGCCCGCCCCGGCGAAGGCGAGGATGAGGTAGGAATGCAGCGCCGAGTTGATGGCGAAGACGTAGCCGAAGCCGAAAAGGCCGGCGATCAGCGCCGCCGTCAGCCAGGCGGAGGGCGCCCCCGCCACGAGCGCCGCAAGGGCGAGGGCGAAGAGGATGGGCACGAGCCGCCCGGCCCAGGTCACCGCCCGCCCCGTCAGCGCCGCGGGGCCGAGACCCTGCGCCCGCAGGAGGCGCGGCGCGGCCGCCTGCACGGCGCCGTAGAGGATGATCCAGAGCGCGAGGAAGCCGCCGATGGCGAAGAAGGCCCAGCGCCGCCCCTCGGGCGTGCCGTCCGAAAGCACCGTCTGGAAGTAGACGGGCACGCCGACCACGAACCAGACGTCGCGGGCGGCGAAGAGGAAGAGGCGGGCCAGCGACAGGCGGTTGACGCGCGGATCCCGGGACCGCCAGCCCGCGAGGCGCGCCTTGCTGTCCCCGGCAGGCAGTCCGGCCGGCAGGAAGAGGACCACCGCGAGAAGGATGGCCGCCAGCACCGCCGCCATGAGGAGGACCGCCGCCTGGAACCCCGCCAGCGCCAGGAGCGCCGCGCCGGCGAAGAAGCCGAGACCCTTGACCGCGTTCTTCGATCCCGTGAGCGCCGCCACCCAGCGGAAGAGCGTGCCCTCGCTGTCGGGCGCAAGCAGCCTGACCGCCGACTTCGAGGACATCTTCGCCAGATCCTTGGCCACGCCGGAGGCCCCCTGGACCGCCATGACGAAGGCGACGGAGGCGGCCACCGACCAGTCCGGGCGCAGGCCGGCAAGCGCCAGGAGGGCACCGATCTGCAGCGCGAGCCCGGCATGGAGCGTGGCCGCAAGGCCGAAGCGGGCGGCGAGCCAGCCCGCATAGAGGTTGGTCGCGATTCCCGCCACCTCGTAGAGCAGGAACAGCCAGGCAAGCTGCACGGGCGTGAAGCCGAGCGCGTTGAAATGCAGCAGGACAAGCATGCGCAGCGCGCCGTCCGACAGCATGAAGGCCCAGTAGGCCGCCGTGACCGCGGCATAGGCGCGCAGCCCCGGTGCGGCGGGCCGCGCGCCCGTCACGCGGCGCCCGCGATCATGCGCACGATGTCGGCAAGCCGGCAGGCATAGGCCCATTCGTTGTCGTACCAGGCGTAGATCTTCACCTGCGTGCCGTTCACGACCATGGTGCTTTGCGCATCGACGATCGCCGAGCGCGGATCGTTGACGAAATCCGACGAGACGAGGGCGCGATCCTCGACCCCGAGGATGCCGGCGAGCGGCCCCGCGGCCGCCGCCCGCAGGAGCGCATTCACCTCCTCGGCCGTGGTCGGGCGTTCCACCTCGAACACGCAGTCGGTGAGCGAGGCGTTGAGCAGCGGCACCCTGACGGCATGGCCGTTCAGGCGGCCCGCGAGTTCGGGATAGATGAGGGCGATGGCGGTGGCGCTGCCCGTCGTCGTCGGGATCAGGTTGAGAAGGGCCGAACGGGCGCGGCGGACATCCTTTGCCGGGCGGTCCGCGATGGTCTGGGTATTGGTCACGTCGTGGATCGTGGTGATCGATCCGTGACGGATGCCGAGCCCCTCGTGGATGACCTTGACCACGGGGGCGAGGCAGTTCGTCGTGCAGCTTGCCGCCGTGACGATGTGGTGGCGCGCGGCGTCGTAGAGGTGGTGGTTGACCCCGTAGACGAGGTTCAGCGCCGCATCGTCCCTGACCGGGGCGCTGACGGCCAGCTTGCGCACGCCGGCGGCGAAGTAGGGCGCGAGGGAAGCGGCCGTCCTGAAGGCGCCGGTGCAGTCGATCACGAGATCGACGCCGAGCGCGGCGAGCGGCAGGGCCGGGACCGTCCTTTCGCAGGTCAGGGCAATGTCGCGCCCGCGCAGGGAAAGCAGGCCCGGCGCGTGCCCCGTCACCCCGTCCCAGCGGCCGTGAAGGCTGTCGAACTCCATCAGCAGGGCGTGCTGCGCGGCGTCGCCCGCGGGGTCGTTGAGCAGCACGATCTCGCCGCCCGCGCCGCGGTCCACCAGATCGCGGAGCACGAGCTTGCCGATCCGGCCCAGTCCGTTCAGCGCGATGCGCGCCATGCCCTAGCCTTCTGCCCCGACCCCGGCACCGGCCCGGGGCCGGCCGATCTCGTCCACCCGCGACTGCAGCGACAGCCGGTCGAGCGTGTCGAAGGGCAGCGCGACGAAGGCGCTGATCCTGCGGCGCAGCTCGCCATAGGTCTGGGCGAAGGCCAGCGCCTTCTCGGCATCCGTCCCCTCGACCTTGACGGGATCCTTCATGCCCCAGTGCCCGTTGATCGGCTGGCCCGGCCAGGGCGGGCATTCCTCGGCCGCGGCGCGGTCGCAGACGGTGAAGACGAAATCCATGACGGGGGCATCGGGCCCCTGGAATTCCGAGACGTGCTTGGCGCGCAGTCCCGCGACATCGTGGCCGTTCCGCGCGAGGACCTCGATCGCGAAGGGGTTGAGCGCGGTATTGGGGCGTGTCCCGGCCGAATGGGCGCGGAACCTGCCCCGGCCGAGGTCCCTGAGCAGCGCCTCGGCGAAGATCGAGCGGGCGGAGTTGCCCGAGCAGATGAAGAGGACGTCGAAGGCGGCATCCCTGTCGGCAGTCATTGTCGGCCCTTTCCCGATGAGTCCGTGCAGCAGGTCCGCCCGCCCGCGCCCGACATCCAGCGCGAGATAGTCGATCAGGCCCTCGGTCGCATCGAGCTCGACCCTGTAGGTCAGCGACCGCCCCTGCCGCACCGCCCGGACGAGGCCGGCGGCGACGAGATCGCCGAGATAGTGCGACAGGGTGTTGGGCTTCAGCCCGAGATGCCCGGCGATTGCCGAGGGCTGCGCGCCGGCGGGCACGAAGCGCATGAGCAGCCGGAACACGGCAAGGCGTCCGGGATGCCCGAGGGCGGCGAAGGCGCGTGCGGCTTCTGTCGATTCCATGATTCATGAATAATGGAATCGCGTGCCGCGGCAAAGTGAAGCTTTGATGACGCGGCTGCGGCCCTCCCCTTCAGGCGGCGCGCGCCGGCCTGCGCCCGCGCTGCAGGATGGCCTGGGCGAGGACGAGTATGACGAGCGAGACGGCAAGGACCATGGTGCCGATCGCGTTGATCTCGGGCGTCACGCCGCGGCGGATCGAGGAGAAGACGTAGATGGGCAGCGTCGTGTTCGACCCCGCGACGAAGAAGGCGACGATGAAGTCGTCGAAGCTGAAGGTGAACGACAGAAGGAAGGCCGCAAGGATCGCGGGCAGGATCTGCGGCAGCGTCACCTGGCGGAAGGTGCCCCAGGGCGTCGCCCCGAGGTCGGCCGAGGCCTCGACGAGGCTGCGGTCCATGCCGGCCATGCGGGCGCGCAGGATGATGATCGCCAGCGCCATCGAGAACAGGCCGTGCGCCAGGATCAGGGATCCGATGCCGAGCGACAGCTGCGGCACGGGGCCGCCCTCGGGCCAGAGCGCGGCGAGGACGGGATTGATCCAGCCGAAGAGGGTGACGAGGGCGATCAGCGTGGCGATGCCGATGACGATGCCCGGCACCATGACGGCAACGTAGACGAGCGCGTCGAAGACCGCGCGCACGCGCCCGCGCACCGATTGCAGGCCCAGCGCGGCCGCCGTGCCCGCCGCCGTTGCCAGCGTCGCCGAGGCGAGGGCGACGGTCAGGCTGGTGCGCAGGGCGTCCATCACGAAGGGATTGGACAGGGCCTTGCCATACCACTGGACCGAGAAGCCGGTGAACTGGCTGGCATGGCGCCCGGCATTGAAGCTGAACAGCGCGATGATCCCGATCGGGACATAGAGGAAGAGGTAGATCGCAAGCGCGTAGAGCCGCATGGCGCCTCACATCAGCGAGACGTCATCGCGGGTTCCCGCCCAGGACCGGGTGAACCGCATGTAGAGCGTGACCGCGACCAGCATGACCAGGACGAGCGCGGCGGCGACGGCAGAGCCGAAGGGCCAGTTGCGCGATTGCAGGAAGAGGTCGACGAGCGCATTGCCGACGAAGAAGACCTTGCCGCCGCCCAGCATCGCCGGAATCAGGAATTCGCCCATGAGCAGGATGAAGACCAGCATCGAGCCGGTCGCCATGCCGGGCATCGACAGGGGCAGCGTGACCTGGAGGAAGCTGCGCCAGGGCGGCGCACCGAGATCGGCCGAGGCCTCGAGCAGGCGCTTGTCCAGCCTGTCGAGGCTGACATAGATGGGGAAGACCATCAGCGGCAGGTAGCCGTAGACGATGCCGACGAGAACGGCGAAGGGCGTGTTGATGAGCCGCGGGCTGCCAAGGCCGAGGGCGTTCAGCAGCGACGGGATCCCCTGGCCGCCGAGCAGGAAGATCCAGGCGTAGGACCGGATCAGGATCGACGTCCAGAAGGGCACGATGACGAGGATGAGGAGCAGCGTCCGCCAGCGCGGACTTGCGCGCATCGCCAGGAAATAGGCGAGCGGATAGGCCAGCACGAGGCAGGCCAGCGTGCCCAGCGGCGCCAGCGTCAGCGTGTTGGCGAAGGCCGTCGCCCGGGCGCCGAGGTTGAGGTAGTTGTCGAGGGTGAAGGCGGGCGCGTAACCGCCCGCCTCGGCCCTTTCGCCGAAGGAGAAGACGACGACGACGACGAGCGGCAGGACAAGCATGACCAGAAGCCACGCCGCCGCCGGGGCGACGAGGAGCCAGGTCCTGATGTCCCGCCGTGTCACCGCTCAGGCCGCCTTGAAGCGCGCCATGAGCTCGGCCCGGTTCGGGTCGGTCAGCGTGACCGCCGCGCCGAATTCCAGCGCATCGAGAAGCTCGGCCGCCGGATAGAGGATCGGGTCGTTCAGGACCTCGGGCGGCAAGAGCGCGTTCACCCGCGAATCGGCCGTCGGATAGCCGTGGAACAGGGCCTCCCTGGCGTTGACCTCGGGCGTCAGCAGGAAGTTGATCAGCGCATAGCCGGCCTCGCGGTGGGGGGCGCCCTTCGGCACGGCGTAGAAGTCCGACCAGAGCTCGCCGCCTTCCTTGCCCAGCACATAGGCGATCTCGGGCATGTCGCGGTTCATCTGCTTGCCGTCGCCGGTCCAGCAGATGGTCATCCAGGCATCGCCGGACCGCATCGCCGGCTGATAGTCCGACGAGATCGCGAAGAGATGGGGCTTTGCGTCGATCAGCAGCTTCTCGGCATCGGCCAGTTCCTTCGGATCGACCGAGTTGAAGGAATAGCCGAAATACTTGAGCGCATTGCCGATCGTGGTGAGCTGGTAGTCGTGCACCATCGTGCGGCCCGAGAAGCTGTCGCGCGTCATGTCCCAGAATTCCTTCCAGGTCGTGGGCACGGGCGCCCCGCCGAGCTGGCTGGTGTTGACCGCAAATCCGGTGGTGCCCCAGTTCTTCGACACCGCATAGGTCCTGCCGTCAACGGTGCCCGGCCCGGCGAAGCGCGGGTCGAAGGCGGCGGGGTCGTAGCTGGGGATCAGCGCAAGGTCGAGCGGTTCGATCAGGTCCTCGGAGACATAGGTGGTGATCGTGTAGTTCGTCGGCACGAACACGTCCCAGCCCGAGCCGCCGGCCTGAAGCTTGGCCAGCATCTCCTCGTTCGAGCCGAAGACGTTGACGTCGACGGCCGCGCCGGTGGCGGCGGTGAAGGCCTCGAAATTCGCCGGATCGTGGTAGTTGGGCCAGGTCGCGAGCACCACGCGGTCGCCGATCGACTGGGCGAGGGCGGGCCGCGGGCGCAGGATCGGCATGGCCGCGCCCAGCGCCGCTGCCGCCGCCCCGAGGCCCGTCACGCCGAGGAAGTGGCGGCGCGTCACCGACCCCTTCCGGTAGCGCTGCAGTTCGTCCATGAACGCCCTGCGGGAGATGTGGTCCTTCCTGTCGGTCATCTTCCTTCTCCGTCCGTTGCGGCAATTGTCTCAGGTGTCGGCGAGGATCAGCGCGTCTCCCTGGCGCCAGTGCGCCTGCGCGGCCTCGCCGGGATCGAACGCGCCTGTGGCCGCTTCGGCCTGGCGCGGCACCAGAACAAGGAACTCGCCAAGATCGCGGTTGCGCACGAGGTATTCGGTATGCTCGCCGAGGAAGATCCGCGTCACGACCTCGACGGGCAGAGCGATCCGCCCGCCGTCTTCCGGGGCCGCCCGCGCGAGGCCGATCTGCTCGGGCCGCAGGCTTGCCGCGACCCGCGCACCGGCCGCCAGCGGCGCGGGCGCCGTGCCGGCGATGCGGTGCCCGCCGGCCGCGACGAGGATCGTCTGCCCGCCGGGCGCCGCCTCGGCGCGGCCCTCGAAGAAGTTCGACTTGCCAACGAAATCGGCGACGTAGCGGTTGCGCGGCCGGTCGTAGAGGTCGCGCGGGGTGCCCACCTGCTCGATCCGGCCGCCGCGCATGATGCAGATGCGGTCCGACATGGACAGCGCCTCCTCCTGGTCGTGGGTGACCAGCACGAAGGTGATGCCGAGGCTGCGCTGCAGGCCCTGGAGCTCGATCTGCATGTCACGGCGCAGCTTCTTGTCCAGCGCGGCCAGTGGCTCGTCGAGCAGCAGCAGCTTGGGTTCGTTGACGATGGCGCGCGCCAGCGCGACGCGCTGCTGCTGTCCGCCCGACATCTCCCAGATGCGGCGGTCGCCGAAGCCCGGCAGCCGCACCATCCGCAGCGCAGCCTCGACGGCCGCGGCGATGGCGGCGGCATCGGGCCGCGGACGCCGCTGCCGCAGGCCGTAGGCGATGTTGCCGGCGACATCCAGATGGGGGAACAGGGCGTAGTGCTGGAACACCATGTTGACGGGCCGCAGATGGGCGGGCACGTCGTTCACCCGCTGCCCGTCGAGCAGGACATCGCCCGATGTCGGCTGCTCGAACCCCGCAAGCAGGCGCAGTGCCGTCGTCTTGCCGCAGCCCGAGGGCCCGAGGAAGGAGAGGAACTCGCCGCGCCTTATGGCGAGGCTGAGATCCTGCGCCGCGACGACCTCGCCGAACAGCTTCGTCGCGCCGCGCAGCTCTGCGATTGGGGTCTGGGATTCCACGTCCGCTTGCCGGCAGTTCCGCCTTGTCCTTCGACGACCGTAGGAAACGGCGCAGGCCTTGTATACTGGCCTTGTCGCGGCCGCGCAGCGAAAGAGGCGTGACGGGCCGCCGGCCGGGTGATCCCTGCAAGCGATTGCAGGCAGCCCGGCGCAGTGGCCGGCCGGGGATTCCCCGCGGCGGAGAGGCGCAGACCTTGCTGCGCGGCTTGTCGCGGCGGCCCCTGAGGCTGCCTGCGCCGGCAGACCCTTGCAACGTGTTGCAGGCGGACCTAGACGGGTCCGGCGCAGGAAGGAGCACCGCCCCCATGGCTGTCACCCTGAAGGATGTGGCCGAGCGGGCCGGGGTATCGCGGTCGGCCGTGTCGCGGACCTTCACCCCGGGCGCCTCGGTCTCGGCCCGGACGCGGGCCAAGGTCGAGAAGGCCGCGCGCGAACTGGGCTATCTGCCCAGCGCGCTGGCACGCGGCCTGACGACGGGGCGGACCAAGCTGATCGGGCTGGTCTCGGACAACTTCCGCAACCCGGCCTTCCTGGAGATCTTCGACCTCTTCACCCGCGGCCTTCAGGATCGCGGCCTGCGCCCCCTGCTCGTCAACCTGTCGGATGAGACGGACCCCACTCATTCGGTCCGGCTTCTGCGGCAGTATTCGGCCGATGCGGTGATCGTCGCCTCCTCGACGCTGGGCTCGGCCTTCGTGCGCAGGTTCACCGAGGCGGGGCTGCCGACGGTTCAGGCCTTCGGCCGGGCGGACGACGTGCCGGTGGTCCACAATGTCGGGATCGACAACGTCGCCTGCGGCAGGCTTGCCGCGACGACCCTGCGCGAGCGCGGCTACCGGCGGATCGGCTTTCTCGGCGGGCCGGCCGCGGCAAGCACGACCGAGGACCGCTGGCGGGGCCTGAGCGAGGAGATCGCGCGTCATCCCGGACTTTCGGCCACGGCGAGCTTCGCTGCGGCCTATTCCTTTGCCGCGGGCCGTGCCGGGATGCAGCGCCTGCTGGAGGCGGGCCCCCTGGCGGAGGCCTATTTCTGCGGCGACGACGTGCTGGCCATCGGGGCGCTCAGCGCCGTCGAGGAGGCCGGCCTGCGGGTGCCGGAGGACATCGGCATCCTCGGCGTGAACGACATGGAGATGGCCGGCTGGGCCAATATCGGGCTGACCACCATCCGCCAGCCCTTCGCCGAGATCGCGGCCTCGGCGATCGAGCTGGTCGCGGCCCTGCTCGACAATCCCGGCCGCAGCCCCGAGACGCGGCTCTTCGCCTGCCGGGTGGTCGAGCGGCGGACCCTGCGCCAGCCCGGTCAGGACCCGCGGAACATCGGCGGGCGCGCATCGACCCAGCGCCCGCCGTCGCGGCCGGATTCGGCCACCGCGTGAACCGCCGCCATCGAGCGCAGGCCATCCTCGGCCCGGGGGTAGAGGTCCGCTGCGGGATCGGGTTCGCGGCCTGCCCGGCGCGCCAGGATGGCCTCGGCCAGGTCCTTGTAGATGTTGGCGAAGGCGAGCGGCATGCCCTCGGCATGGCCGATGGTGACACGGCTTGCCCGGTCGGCCTCGGGCGAGAGGCCGGCCTCGCCGCGCTCGATCACCTGCAGGCGCTGTCCGAGCGGCATCCAGTAGAGCTGGTTGGGCTGTTCCTGCGCCCAGCGCAGCCCGCCCCGTTCCCCGAAGACCTGGAGCGTCAGGCCATGCTGGCGGCCGATCGCCACCGACGAGGTCCACAGCCGCCCGACGGCACCGCCGTCCATGCGGAAGTTGACCATCGCGTCGTCCTCGAGCTGGCGGGAGGGGATGCAGGAAACGATGTCGGCCGACAGGCGCGTGACCTGCTGGCCCGTCACGAAGCTGGCCATGTGCAGGGCATGGATCCCGCAATCGGCGAACTGGGCCGAAACCCCGGCCTGCGCGGGATCGTAGCGCCAGCGGACGCGCGGATTGTCCGCGTCTGCGGCGTCGGCGTGATGGCCGTGGGCGAACTCGGCCACGACAAGGCGCACCCGCCCCAGATCGCCGCGCGCGACCATCGCCCGCATGTGGCGGACCAGCGCATAGCCCGTGTAGCCGTAGTTGACCGCGCAGATCCGCCCCAGCGACCGGGCGAGGGCCACGATCTCTTCGCCCTCGGCGACGGTCATCGTCATCGGCTTCTCGCAGAGGACATCGAAGCCGGCCTCGAGGAAGGCGCGCGTGATCGCGTAATGGGTCGCGTTCGGGGTGGCGACGGTCACGAGATCGACGCGGTCGGGCCGCGACCGCTCGGCCGCGAGCATCTCGCGCCAGTCGCCATAGGCGCGATCGGGCGCGAGGCCGAGGGCGCGGCCGAAGGCGCGGCCGGCCTCGGGCCGGTGGTCGAGCGCACCGGCGACGAAGTCGTAAAGCCCGTCCACCGCCGCACCGAGGCGATGGGCCGGCCCGATCTGGCTGCCCTCGCCCCCGCCGACCATCCCCCATCTCAGTCTTGCCATGCCCCTGCGCCCCCTCAAGCGAAGCCGATCGATTCGAGATATTCGCGGTTGGCGCGCGCATCATCGCGCGGGTGCACGTCGAGCGTGGGATCGCAGTCCTGCTCGACGGTGCACCAGCCGTCGAATCCGGCCTCGAGCAGGACCTGCCGGACCGCGGGGAAATCCACGTCCCCCTTGCCCAGATTGCAGAAGATGCCCTGGCCGCAGGCCTCGTAGAAGCCGGTCCGCGCGGCGATCACCCTTGCCTTAACGACGGGATCGATGTCCTTGAAGTGCATGTAGCTGATGCGCCAGGCGTGCCGGCGCATGAAGGCCACCGGATCGTAGCCGGCATAGGAATGGTGCCCGGTGTCGAAGCAGATCCGGAGGATGCTGGGATCGACCTCGTCGAGCAGCCGTTCGAGCTCGGGTTCGAAGTCGATGAAGCCCGCCGCATGGGCATGGATCGAGACGGTCAGCCCGAATTCCTCGGTGCCGATGCGGGCGACGGTTGCGATCCGGTCGCGGAAGGCGGCCCATTCGGCCGGATCCATCTGCTCGGCCTCGGCCGCGCGGCCGGCCGTCGGCGCGCGGCGGGGCGAGATGGAATCGATCAGCACGAGGTGGCGCGCCCCGTGCACGGCGAGCGACCGGCACGTGCGGATCGCCGCGCCCATCACCTCGTCCCAGGCGGCGGGATCGTGGAAGGGGCGGAAGACGACGCCGCCCGTCAGCGCCAGATCGTGACGGTCCAGCGCCTCGGCAAGCTGGCCGGGATCCTCGGGCATGAAGCCGATGGGGCCGAGCTCTATCCCGCGATAGCCGGCCTCGGCGCATTCGCGCAGCACCGTGCGCCAGTCCGGATTGCGCGGGTCGCCGGCGAACTCGACACCCCAGGAACAGGGGGCATTGCCGATACGGATGGCCATGGTCGCTCTCCTCAGGCTGGGGGGACCGGGGTCCAGCGCCGGTCGCGGGCCGAGGCCAGCGCCGCGTCGATCACGCGCATGACCTCGAGCCCGTCGCGGAACGTGGGCCAGACCGGCAGGCCCGTCTCGATGGCGCGCAGGAAGTCGCGCGCCTCGATGATGATCTGGTCCTGGTATCCGGTGCCGTGCCCGGCCCCGAGGCAGAAGGCCTCGAAGTCGGGATGGGCCGGACCGGCGAGGATCCTGCGGAAGCCGCGCGTCGCCTCGGGCCCCTCGGCGACATAGAGCCAGAGCGCGTTCTGGTCCTCCTGGTCGAAGCGGATCGCGCCGCGCGTCCCGTGGACCTCGTAGGCATAGCCCATCTTGCGCCCCGTGGCGACGCGGCTGACATAGATGTGCCCCATGGCGCCGCATTCGAAACGGCACATGAGTTGCAGGTGGTCGTCGTTGGTCACCGCCTCGATACCGGTTTCGCCCGGGCGATTCTTGTGAACGGTTTCAATTTCGGCCATCACCTCGGCCACCGGTCCCAGCAGGGCCAGCGCACAGTTCACGATATGGGGCGCCAGATCGCCGGCAGCCCCGTTCGCCATTCCGCGCGTCCGCCAGCTTGCCGGGGCTGCCGGATCGGCGAGGAAGTCCTCGGCATGTTCGGCCCTGAGCCAGGTCACGGTGCCGATGGCCCCGTCCGCGATCAGCCTGCGGGCGAACTGCGTGGCCGGGGTGCGCACATAGTTGAAGCCGACCATGTTGGCGACACCCGCGGCCTCGGCCGCGGCCACCATGGCGCGGCTGTCGGCGAGAGAGGCGCCCAGCGGCTTTTCGCAGAAGACGGGCTTGCCGTGCGCAAGGGCCGCCTCGGCGATCTGCCGGTGGACGGACTGCGGCGCCGCGATGACCACGGCCTCGACGCGCGGATCGGCCACGAGGGCGCGCCAGTCGGCCGTGGCGCGCGCGAATCCGTAGGCGGCCCGGTGGCGTTCGGCCGACTCGGCGCTTGTCGCGCAGACCATCTCGAGGCGCGGACGCAGCGACGTGGCGAACACCGCGCCGACCGCGGACATGGCGACGGCATGGGCCTTGCCCATGTAGCCGCCGCCGATGATTCCGATCCCGATCTCTGGCATCGCTCGACCTCCGGCCGGGCTGGAACTGCAACCGATTGCACAATCCGTAGCGCGCCGGTAGGATCACTGCAAGGGCGATCTGGACGGCGGGGCGGGAGGAACGGATGGCAAGGGGAGACGCGCGCCCTGTCCTGTCGGGAGACCGCTTCGTGGTGCTGGGCCGTGCGGGAATGGATTTCTATGCCGATCCGCCCGGCGCGCGGACCGAGACCGCGGACCGCTTCGTCGCCTGTCTGGGCGGATCGGCCGCCAACATCGCGGTGGCCCTGGTCAGGCAGGGCGCCCGTGCGGAGTTGCTGACCCGCGTCTCGGACGATGCCGTCGGGCGCTTCTGCCTGAACCGGCTTGATGCCCACGGGGTGGGGCGGGCCCATGTCCGGGTTGCCGGCGGCGAGGCGCGGACCTCGCTTGCGGTCGTGGAATCGCGCCTCGAGGACCACCAGTCGGTGATCTACCGCAACGGCGCGGCGGATTTCGCCCTGACCGTGCAGGATGTCGAGGCCGTCGCCTGGGCGGCGCATTCGGCGCTCGTCGTCACCGGAACGGCGCTGGCGGCCGAGCCGTCGCGCGGGGCCGCCTTCCGCGCCCTGGATCTGGCCCGCGCGGCCGGGCTTGCCCTGGTTCTGGACATCGACCATCGCCCCTACAGCTGGCCCTCGGCCGAAGTCGCCGCGCGGACCTGCGCGGAAGCCGCCGGGATGTGCGACATCGTGATCGGCAACGAGGCCGAGTTCGCCATCCTTGCGGGCGATCCGGCGCGGGGGGCCGAGGCCGCAGGGCGGCTGGCCGCGACGACCGCCAGGATCGCCGTCTACAAGATGGGCGAGAAGGGCGCGATCACCTTCGCCGAAGGGCGCGCATTGCGCACCGGGGTCTACCCCGCGCGGCCGCTGAAGCCGACGGGTGCGGGAGACGCCTTCATGGGCGCCTTCCTTGCGGCGCTGGCGGCCGGGCGGCGCCTCGAGACGGCGGTCCTGCGCGGGTCGGCGGCGGCGGCGCTGGTCGTGGGCCGGGTCGGCTGTGCGCCGGCCATGCCGGAGGCCGGCGAACTGGACGCCTTCATGGCCGCGCAGGCCGCCCCGCCCATTGCCTGAAGGAAGGAGGCGTCATGCACATCCCGCCCCACGACAACCGCAACCGCCCGATCGTGGACATCGACAATCCGCTCGTCCCGCTGAACTATTTCAACATCGTGCGGCTGAAGGCCGGCGAGACCTTCGGCTACCGCGTTCCGGGCTACGAGACCTGCGTTGTTCCGGCGACCGGAACCGTCGCGGTCGAGACCGACGGAGAGACCTTCGGACCGATCGGCAACCGCGTCGCCGATGTCTGGGACGGCGAGCCCGAAGGGGTCTACGTTCCCACCGACCGCCCGGCCCGGCTGACCTGCCTGTCGGCCGCAGCCGAGATCTTCGTCGCCGGGGCACGCTTCGGCGAGACCCTGCGGCCCTTCGCCGTCCGCGCCGGCGATCTCGACGTCGTCCAGTACGGCTCGGACGAGACAAAGACGCACCGCAAGATCAAGCACATCCTGGGCGCGGCCCATCACGGGCGGGTGGGCCGGCTGCTGGTATCGGAGCTTTTCACGGTGGGCACGGGCGGCTGGTCGGGATTTCCCAGCCACAAGCACGACACGGACCGCCCGCCCGAAGAGACCCGACATGACGAGACCTACAATTTCCGTTTCCGCCCGGACTACGGCTCGGGCCTGCAGATGCTTCAGCGCAGCGAGACCGGGCCCGGCGATGCCTATCACGTCGTCAACGGCTCGACCGTGCTGATCGACAGGGGCTATCACCCCTGCTGCGTCCTTCCCGGTTACGAAATGTACTATTTCACGATCCTCGGGGGCCTCAGCCAGCGCAGCCTCAGGCAGTACTTCCAGCCCACCCACGCCGCGCAGCTGCACACGATTCCGGGCATCATGGACATGGTGGCCCGGTTCCGATGACGGTCGCCACCCTGACCGAGGTCCTGGGTCCGGCGCTTGCGGGCGGATACGCCGTCGCCGGCCTCGTCTGCCTGGGGTGGGAGGACATGCGCGCCTATGTCGCCGCGGCCGAGGCCGAGGCGGCACCGGTCATCCTGCAGGCGGGCCCGTCCTGCCGCGACCATACGCCGCTGCCGGTCCTGGGCGCGATGATGCGCCACCTCGCCGAGGCCGCGGCGGTGCCCGTCGTCGTCCACCTCGACCACGCGCGAAGGATCGACGAATGCCGCGCGGGCATCGAGGCGGGCTTCACCTCGGTGATGTTCGACGGCTCGGCCCTGCCGCTTCGGCAGAACATCGACGATACCGCGGCGGTGGTCGCCCTGGCGCGGCGGCACGGCGTCTCTTGCGAGGGCGAGGTGGGCTATGTCGGTTATGCGAGGGGCGCGCGTTCGAACGGCACCGAACCGGCCGAGGCCGCGCGGTTCGCCCGCGAGACGGGGGTTGATGCGCTGGCCGTCTCGATCGGCAACCTGCACCTTCAGGAACGCGCGGGCGCGCCGCTGGACGAGGCGCGCCTTGCGGCCATCGAGGCGGTAACCACCCTGCCGCTGGTCATCCACGGCGGGTCCGGCGTGCCGCTGGACCAGCGCCGGCGTCTGGCCCGCACGACGCGGGTCTGCAAGTTCAACATCGGGACCGAACTGCGCATGGCCTTCGGCGCGGCATTGCGGCAGGCCCTGGCGCGGGATCCGGCGCGCTTCGACCGTCTGGCCATCCTGCGCGAGACCGAGGACCCGGTGATGCAGGCGGCCCGTCTGGCCATCCGCACGATCGGCCCGCACCGCTGAGCCCCCGCCACCGGGGCGGGCTGCGCCGGCCGTCAGGGCGCGGTCACGGTGGGGATGCGGGGCGTCGCACCCTGGGCCTGGCGGCGGGCCGCGACCGACAGGGCGAGGGCCTGGACGAGGCACATCGGGGCTGCGAGCGAGCGCGAGAAGGTGTAGCCATGCTCCGGCACCGCGAAGAGCACCGTCGAGGACCGCGCGAGCGGGCTGAGCGTGCTGTCAGACACGGCCACGACGGGCACGCCGCGCGCGGCGGCCTCTTCCACGATGTTCACGACCTCGGTCGCATAGAAGCGGAAGGACACGGCGAACAGCGCATCCTGCGGCGTCATCGTCCGGGCGACATGCGTCGCCAGCCCGCCGCCGCTGTCCAGCAGGATGCACCGCTTGCCGAGCATCGTCAGGATGTAGCGCATGAGTTCGGCCACCGGGGCCGAGCGCAGCTGCCCGGCGAGGTAGACGGTGCCGGCTTCGTCGAGGAGGCGCGCCGCATGCGCGAGCGCGGCCGCGTCCGTTCCGGCGGCGAGGTCCCGCAGGGCGGCGATGTCACGGGCGGCAAGCTCGCCCAGGAATGCCGCGCCCGACTGCGCGCCGCTGGCGCCGAGTTCGGCCTCGAGCGCCCGGGCCCGCGCCTCGAAACCGGGGGCCGCCGTCGTCAGCCGCCGTCGGAACAGGGCCTGGAGGTCCCTGAACCCCGGAAATCCCAGCGCCTGCGCAAAGCGCACGAAGCTTGATGCGTGGATCCCGCAGTCGGCCGCCAGTGCATTGACCGAGCGCAGCGCGACATCGGTGGGGTTCTGCGTGAGATGGAGCGCGATCGCCTGATGCGTCCGGCTCATCCGCCCGTGGCGTTCATGGATCAGCCGGATGAGGGCCTCGTAGTCGTCCGGCGGCGCGGCAGCGGCGGCCATCCGGGTCTCATCTCCGGCGCGGCGTGGACGATCCGTCCCCGTGGCGCTCACGGCCGCGCGGCCGCACGGTTGACCACGAGGGCCGGGTCGAGGGTGCCGGCGAAGAAGTCCAGCACGTTCTGCACCGAGGCCACCGCCATGCGTTCGGCCGATTCGAGGGAAATGCCGGCGGCATGCGGCGTCAGGACCGCCTGATCGAGGCCGAGCAGGGGCGTGTCGGCCGCAGGAGGCTCGGCTTCGAAAACATCGAGGCCCGCCGCGCCCAGATGTCCGCTGCGCAGGGCCTCGGCCAGGGCCGCCTCGTCCACGACGCCGCCGCGCGCGGTGTTCACCACGATCGCGCCCGGCTTCATCGCCGCGATCTCGGCCGCACCGAGGACCGGGCGGTCCCCGCGCGGGACATGGACCGAGACGAGATCCGCCCAGGCGAGGGCGGCAGGCAGGTCGGGAGCCGGCGGGATCTCGCCCGCCGGCCAGCCGGCCCGTTCGAGGAAGGGATCGTGGGCGCGCATCTCCATCCCGAAGCCCGCCGCCATCCGTGCAAGGTGGCGGCCGATGCGGCCGTAGCCGATGATGAGCAGGCGCTTTCCGGAAATCTCCTGCTGTTCCAGGCGGTTGCGCCAGCCCCATCGGGCCGGGTCGCGGACCGCACGATCGGCCCGGACCAGCCGCTTCGCGGCCGCCAGAAGCAGCATCATCGCATGTTCGGCGACCGAGACCGAGTTCACGTCGCCGACGATGGTCAGGGCGATGCCGCGCTCGTCGAGCGCCGCCACATCGACGGAATCGTAGCCGACCCCGTGCCGCGACACGACCCGGAGGCGCGGCGCAAGCGCAACGGTTGCCGCCGTCAGCGGCTGGGTGCGGATCACCAGCGCATCGGCCCGGTCGATCAGCGGCGCATAGGAAGCCTCGGAAATCTCCTCGACGTAGTCGCTGGTGAACCCCAGGGCGCGGGCCTGCTCGAGCAGGGCGAGCCCGGCGGGATGCAGCTTTCCGGCAACGAGGATGTGCGGCATCAGTAGCCCTCCGCCCGGGCCGCGGCGTCCCCGGCCCCTTCGGTCAGGCGGCGGAAGGCCGCGACCGAGGCCGAGGCCGCCCCGGCCAAGAGCCGGCTGTCGCCCGAGACGGTCGTCAGGTCGTAGCCCCAGGAAATCGCGCGCAGCGCATAGTCGGGGGTGCCGCAGTGAAGCCCGGCATGGATCCCGTTCGCTCGGCAGGCCGTGGCAATGCGGCGGAGAAGGGCGATCATCTCGGGCTCCTCGCGGTCGAAGCCGGGGGCGAACCTGCCGCCCTGGGTGTCAAGCGTCAGGTCCGCCGGGCCGACATAGATGCCGTCGAGGCCTGGGGTGGCCGCGATCTCGTCCAGATTGGCCAGACCCTCGGCCGTCTCGATCATCGCGAAGGCGAGGACGGCATCGTTCGCCTCGACCCCGTAGCCGCCATGGGCGATCGCGGCGCGCGTGGGGCCGTAACTGCGCATGCCACGCGGGGGATAGCGCATGCATGCGGCGAAGCGCGCCGCGTCGGCGGCCGTACTGACCATCGGGCAGATTATGCCCAGGGCCCCGGCGTCGAGCGCCTTCATGATGATCCCGGGTTCGAGCCAGGGCACCCGCGCCATCGGCACCACGCCCGAGGCCCGCAGGGCCTGGAGCATCGGCAGGGCGGCGGAATAGTCGAGCGCGCCGTGCTGAAGGTCGATGGTCAGCGAATCATAGCCCTGTGCGGCCATGATCTCGGCCGTGAAGGCGTTGCCGATTGACAGCCAGCCGTTGAGCACCGGCCGGCCGGCCTGCCAGATGTCGTGCAGCCTGTTGCGGATCATGGCGCCTCCCGGGGACCCCGCCCCCGCTTCCGGCGCCCCGAACGGGCCGCCGGGCAGGAGAGGCGCAGGGCCGCGTCTCGTATGTCTGCAATGATGATTGCAAGTGTGTTGCGGTGTCAACAATCGTTCCATATGCTGGCCGGAAAGGTTTCCGGGGAGGAGGCGAGATGACCCGTCGGACGGTCCGTCTGACCATGGCGCAGGCCCTGGTCCGCCATCTGTGCAGCCAGTTCACCGAGATCGACGGGGGGCGCGTGCCGCTGTTCGCGGGCGTCTTCGGCATCTTCGGCCATGGCAACGTGACCTGCCTTTCGGAGGCGCTGGAGGCCGTGCAGGACAGGCTTCCGACCTGGCGCGGGCAGAACGAGCAGTCGATGGCGCTGGCGGCGATCGGCTTTGCCAAGGCCAAGCGGCGGCGGCAGATCATGATCGCCACCTCGTCGATCGGGCCGGGGGCGCTCAACATGGTGACGGCGGCGGGCACGGCCCATGCGAACCGCCTGCCTGTCCTGCTGCTGGCCGGCGACACCTTCACCAACCGCCTGCCCGATCCGGTGCTTCAGCAAGTCGAGCACTTCGGCAACCCGACCGTGACCGTGAACGACGCCTTCAGGGCCGTCACCCGCTACTGGGACCGGATCACCCATCCTGCGCAGATCATGCAGTCGATGCCGCAGGCGATCGCCACCATGCTCGACCCCGCCGACTGCGGCCCGGCCTTCATCGCCCTGCCCCAGGACACGCAGGAGCTGGCCTTCGACTATCCGGTGGAGTTCTTCGAGGAGCGGCTCTGGACGATCCCCCGCCCGCGCCCCGACCGCAAGGCCGTGGCCGATGCGGCGGTGCTGCTGAAGACGGCGAAAAGGCCGCTCATCATCGCGGGCGGCGGGGTGCGCTATTCGGGCGCCGGGGAGGCGGTGGCGAAGTTCGCCGCCGACCGCGGCATCCCGGTGGTGGAGACCATCGCCGGCAAGGGCGGGCTTACGCACCACCATCCGGTGCATTGCGGCCCGATCGGCATCATCGGCTCGACCTCGGCCAATGCGCTCGCGGCCGAGGCGGACGTGATCCTTGCCATCGGTACGCGGCTTCAGGATTTCACCACGGGCTCCTGGACCGCCTTTTCCCGCGAGGCACGCTTCATCAGCATCAACGCCGCGCGCTTCGACGCGGTGAAGCACCGGGCGCTGGCGGTGGTGGGCGACGCGCTGGAAGGGGTGGCCGAGCTGGATGCGGCGCTCGGGTCCTGGAAGGCCCCGGCGGGGCACCTGCCGCATGCGAAGGCGCTTTTTGCCGAATGGGACGCGCTGCTGGACGAGCACCAGGCCCCGACAAACGCCCCGGTCCCGACCTATGCGCAGGTCGTCGCCGCGGTGAACCGGGCGGCCGGCGAGACCGACACCCTGATCGCCGCTGCCGGGGGGATCCCGGGCGAGGTCGCGAAGGGCTGGCGCGTGAAGGCGCCGAACAGCTTCGACCTGGAATTCGGCTTCTCCTGCATGGGCTACGAGATCGCCGCGGGCTGGGGCTGCGCCATGGCGCAGGGCACCCCGGGGGCGCTTGCCGGCACGCCGATCGTGATGGTCGGCGACGGCACCTATCTGATGATGAATTCCGACATCTATTCGACCGTCCTGACCGGCCACAGGATGATCGTCGTCGTCTGCGACAACGGCGGCTATGCCGTGATCAACCGCCTCCAGCAGTTCAAGGGAGTGCCGGGGTTCAACAACCTTTTGACGGACTGCCGGATCGCCGACAGGGCCAACCCGCCGCATGTCGACTTTGCCGCCCATGCCGCCGCGATGGGGGCGGCGTCGCGCCGCTGCGAAAGCCTTGCCGATCTGGAGGCGGCGCTTGAATGGGCGAGGGGCAACGACCGGACGACCGTGATCTCGATCGCCACCGACGCCTATGCCTGGGTGCCGGGCGATGCCGACTGGGACGTGGGCGTGCCCGAGGTCTCGGACCGCGAGAGCGTGCACAAGGCCCGCGCCGCGCAGGAACAGATCCGGTCGAGGCAGCGGGCAGGCGTCTGACGGGGGCGGTCGCGGCACATCGACGCGGCAGCCGGCCGCCGCAGGGGGCAAGGCAGGGGGAGAGGCATCGATGAACAGGATCGACGGAAAAGTCGCGCTTGTGACGGGCGGCACGCAGGGCCTGGGCGCGGCCATCGCGCGCGGCTTCGCCGCCGCCGGTGCGGCGGGCATCGCCATCGTCGGCCGCGACGCGGCCAAGGGCGCGGCGGTGGCCCGGGGGATCGCGGAGGAAACCGGCGTTCCCGTCCATGTCATCGCGGCCGATCTTGCCGCCATGGCCGAGGTCCGCCGCGTCGTGCCCGAGGCCGAGGCCCGTTTCGGCCGGATCGACATCCTCGTCAACGCGGCTGCCCTGACCGACCGCGGCAACCTTCTGAACACCACGCCCGAGCTGTTCGACCGGATCTTCGCCGTCAATGTCCGCGCACCGTTCTTCCTGATGCAGGATGCCGTCAGGGCGATGGAGCGGTCTGGGGTGGAGGGGCGGATCGTCAACATCGGTTCGACCTCGGAACGGGCGGGGCAACCCTTCATCGCGGCCTATTGCGCGTCGAAGGGGGCGCTGGCCACGCTGACGCGCAATTCGGGCTTTGCGCTGATGCGCAACCGCATCCGCGTCAACCAGCTGGACATCGGATGGATGGCCTCGGACCACGAGCGCGCGCTGCAGCTTGCCGAATCGGGCGACCCGGACTGGGAGGCGAAGGCGCGCGCCGCCCTGCCCTTCGGGCGTCTGCTCGACCCCGCCGAGGTGGCGCGGGCCGTCCTTTGGATGGTCTCGGACGACAGCGGCATGATGACCGGGGCGGTCATCCACTTCGACCAGTCGGTCTGGGGCGCCTATGACGGGCAGGCACCTGCGCCGGCCGCGCGGCTGACGGGCTGAGGGCGCCGAAGGCGCGTCAGATCGACTGGCGCTCGACCAGCGGGCACTCGACCTTGATCTGGCTGGGGCCGGAATCCAGCCGGCCGGCCGCATCGATCAGGATCTCGGCCGCGATCGCCCCCATCTCTCGCTGCGGCAGCAGAAGGGTCGTCAGGGGCGGATGCAGGAACTTCGCGATGTCGCGGTCGTCGAAGCCGATGACGGCGATGTCCTGCGGGATCCGCCTGCCGAGCTCGCGCAGGGCATCGTAGCAGCCGACCGCCATCAGGTCATTGGCGCAGAAGATGGCATCGGGCGGGCGGGACAGGGCCATGAGTTCCTTCGTCATGGCATAGCCTGCCGAAGGCTCCCAGTTGCCGGGCCTGACCAGAGCGGGATCGAAGGGGATGTCGTGACTGGACAGGGCCTGGCGGTAGCCGCGCAGCCGGTCGCGCGAGGCATCGAGCCCCTGCTGGCCATTGATGAAGCCGATCCGGCGATAGCCCGCCAAAATGAGCCTTTCCGTCGCGGTCCGGCCCCCGACCAGATCCCCCGGCAGGACCGAGGGAAGGCTGCGGTCTGCAGCGTAGTTGTTCACCAGCACGGTCCGGTGCCGCCGCAGGGCGGCCGGCGGCTCGATGCGCCGGGTGAGGACGGTGGCGAAGATGACGCCGAGCAGCGGCTGGTCGTTCAGCCGCTCGATCGCCCGGATCTCTGCATCTGGATCGCCGCGCGCGATCGTCAGGCAGACGGTGACGCCGAATTCCAGCGCCTTCTCGCGCGCGCCCTCGAAGGCCTCGGCGACCCAGGGATCCGTCGTCAGCTCGTCACCGACGAAGCAGATCACCTTGGTGTCAAGCGCCTCGCGGCGCCTGTCGCGATGCACGAAGCGGTAGCCCAGTTCCTCGGCGACCTTCTGCACCCGCAGGCGCGTCGCGGCGCTTAAGCGCGCGCCCTGGCTGCCGTTCAGGATCAGCGAGACCGTGGCCTGGGAAACGCCCGCGCGCGCCGCGACATCCATCATCGTCGGGCGGCGGTCGCGCGAGGAAACCGCGTCGCTGTCCTTGGCGTTCAATCGTGCAGACCGGTCCTTGGAGGGTGGAGGAGTTTTCCCTCTATTCGCTTTGGGCCTGGCCCGCAACTCCATCGGCAGGCTCACATTTCCGCCCGCGGGGGGAAGATGCCGCCGGCCTTCATCGCAGGGCCTTCAGACGGTCGAAGGCGACGACGAGGATGATGAAGAAGCCGATGAAGGCGCCCTGCCAGAAGGTCGAGATGCCGAGCAGGATCAGCGAATTGCGGATGACCTCGATGAGCAGCGCACCGATCACCGCCCCGGCGACCGAGCCCTCGCCGCCCGAGAGGTTCGCCCCCCCGATGACCGCCGCGGCGATGACCGCAAGTTCCATCGAGGTTCCGAGATTCGTCGTCACGCTGCCGAGCCAGCCGACCATGAGGATGCCAGCGACGCCGGCCGTGAAGGCCGAGAACATGTAGACCGACACCTTGATCGCCCGGACCGGGATCCCGGTCATGAGGGCGGCCGATTCGTTGCCCCCGATGGCAAAGACGTGCTGGCCCCAGCGCGTCCAGCGGTAGACGAAGGCCATGACGGCAGCGATCAGCACCAGCACGATCACCGGATTGGGGATGCCGAACAGGCGCCCGCCGCCGAGGCCGAGAAGGATCGCGTGGTCGGGCCCGAACTCGTAGATCATCTTGTTGTTCGACAGGACCAGCGCCAGGGAACGCGCG
This sequence comes from Paracoccaceae bacterium, assembly GCA_026417295.1. Classification (GTDB taxonomy): domain Bacteria; phylum Pseudomonadota; class Alphaproteobacteria; order Rhodobacterales; family Rhodobacteraceae; genus JAOADN01. The sequence continues at coordinate 16,611 of JAOADN010000013.1, read as the reverse complement.
AAGGACATCATCCCGAGCGTCACGACGAAGGGCGGCATGCCGACCACGGCGATGAGAAGGCCGTTCGTCAGCCCGACGAGAAGCGCGGCGCCCAGCGCGGCGAGCGCCGAAAGCCAGAAGGGATGCCCCGCTTCCATGAACACGCCGATCACCACGGCGGCCAGCACGACCGACGAGCCGACCGAGAGATCGATCCCGCCCGAGGCGATGACGGTCGTCATGCCGATCGCCATGATCGCGACGAAGGCGAAGTTCCGGGTGACGTTGAAGAGGTTGCGTTCGGTGGCGAAGGTGTCGGTCAGCAGCGTCAGCGCCGCGCAGGCCAGGACGGCGGCGAGGAATACCCAGAACACCTGCAGCCCCATGATGCGCGAGAGCGCCGACCGGTGCTGGCTTTGCGCGATGGCGGATTCGAGCGAGTTCGTCATGCTGCCCTTCCGAAACGGGTTTCGATGGCACCGGTGATCAGCCCGGTCACCTCCTCGGGCGAGGTCGCTGCCGTGGCCATGTCGGCCACCAGCGCCCCGCGCCGCAGGACGGCGATGCGGTCGCAGACGGCGAAGACGTCCGGCATGCGGTGGCTGATGAGCAGGACCGCGATGCCCCTGTCGCGCAGGCGGCGGATCAGGTCGAGCACCTCGGCGACCTGGCGGACCGAGATGGCGGCGGTCGGCTCGTCCATCAGCACGACCTTGGGCTCGGCGACGAGGGTGCGGGCGATCGCCACCGCCTGGCGCTGGCCGCCCGACATCCGGCGCACGAGGTCGCGCGGCCGCGTCTCGGACTTCAGCGTCGCGAAGATCGCGGCCGACCGCTGACGCATCGCCGCGTAGTCCACGATCCGCAGCGGGCCGAGGCGCCGCGTCAGCTCGCGCCCGAGGAAGACGTTCGAGGCGGCGGTGAGGTTGTCGCACAGCGCGAGGTCCTGGTAGACGACCTCGATCCCCTCGCGCTGGGCGTCGCGCGGGCGGTGGAAGGTGCATGGCCTGCCGTCCAGCGCGATCGTGCCGTGAGTCGGCGCGAAGTTGCCCGCGATGATCTTGACGAGCGTCGACTTGCCGGCGCCGTTGTCGCCCATCAGGCCCAGGACCTGCCCTTCCGCCAGATCCAGCGAGACGTCCGACAGCGCCTGTATGGCCCCGAAATGCTTGCTGATCCCGGTCAGCCTCAGTCGTGACACCTGCCCTGCCCTCCCTGTCGTCCCCGCCGCCACTTTACCTTGTTGACTATTTATTATCACCAAATATTATCACCATGCTGCCACCGGAGTGGCGCGATTGACAAGACAAAAGCAGCAAGAACAGCCAGCCGCCGGGCGGGACCTGCGCCTGCCCGTGAAGGCAAGGCTGCGATCTGGGACCATCGCGGACCCGCCAGGGTCTATTACTAAACATGGGAGGAGAATATGACCAAGCTTGGCCTGATCCTGACCGCCGGGACTCTGGCAATCTGTGCCGGCGCCGGCATGGCGCAGGACAAGAAGACCCTCGCGATCGTCGTGAAGGGCCTCGACAACCCGTTCTTCGAGCAGATCAACCTCGGCTGCCAGAAGTGGATGTCCGAGCATGCCGATTCCGAGTACGAGTGCCTCTATACCGGGCCGGCCTCCTCGGCCGACGAGGCCGGCGAGGTGCAGATCGTCGACGACCTTCTGACCAAGGGCGTCGCCGCCATCGCCATCTCGCCCTCGAACGCGCCGGCCATGGCCAACCGCATCCGCGAGATCGCCCCCACGGTGCCGGTGATGACGATCGACGCCGACTTCCTCGAGGCCGACCGCGACCTGCGCAAGACCTATCTCGGCACCGACAACTACCTGATGGGCGTCAAGATGGCCGAAGAGGCGATGAAGCTGAAGCCCGAGGGCGGCACGGTCTGCCTGCAGCTCGGCAACGTCGCGGCCGACAACATCAATGCGCGCGCGCAGGGCTTCCGCGACACCGCCTCGGGCGAGAAGGGGATCGAGCGGCTGACCGGACAGAACGGCTGGACCGAGATCGACGGCTGCCCGGTCTTCACCAATGACCAGGCCGATCTCGCCAACCAGCAGATGGCCGACACGTTCACGGCCAACCCGGATCTCGACGCCTTCATCCTGGTGGGCGGCTGGGCCCAGTTCGCACCGCAGGCCTATGCCCAGGTCACCGACCAGGTGATGGACAGGCTGAAGTCGAAGGACCTGATCATCGTTGCCGGGGATACGCTGCCCCCGCAGACCCAGGCCTTCCGCGACGGCCGCAGCCATGCGCAGGTCGGCCAGCGTCCGTTCGAGATGGGCTATCGCGCACCCGACGTCATGATCCAGCTGATCAATGGCGAGAAGGTGGACGACCCGCTGTATACGGGCCTCGACGTCTGCAACGGCGACGATCCCGGCTTCTGCGCCGCCAACTGAGACCGTTTCCGGGCCCCGGATGCTCCCCCGGGGTCCGTCCTCTCCGGCGTCGCGCCCGGATGTCGGCGGGCGCGGCGTCGGACCTTCGCCTAACGGAAACCCGGACGGACCCGGCATGGGGTCCGCATGGAGGAGACATGTCAGACAAACGCATCCTCGGCCTCGCCATCGCCTGCGCTGCCATCGCCGGATCGGCCGGCGCGCAGGACAAGCCGCAGCTTGCCTTCGTGGTCAATGCTGCATCCGACTTCTGGAAGCTGGCCGAGGCCGGCGTCGCCGCGGCCCAGGCCGAGCTTCCGGGCTATGATCTTCAGTTCCGCTATCCCGCGCAGGGCACGGCAGCGCTGCAGAATGCGCTGATGGATGATCTGGTCGCCGCCGGAACCGACGCGATCATGATCTCGTCGGTCGATCCGAAGAACTCGACCGAGGCCTTCAACCGGATCGCCGCGCAGGTCCCGCTGTTCACCACCGATTCCGACGCGCCCCAGTCCAACCGCATCGCCTATATCGGTTCGTCGAACACGCTGGCCGGCAAGCAGGCCGGCGAGGAGATGGTCAAGGCGCTGCCCGACGGCGGCAAGTGCATGGGCTTCGTCGGGTTCCTCGATGCAGACAACGCGCGCGAGCGCATCGCGGGCTTCCGCGAGGCGGTCGAGGGCCACGGGATCGAGCTTGTCGACGTGCGCGGCGACGACGTCGATTTCGCACGCGCCAGGTCGAACGTGGACGACGTGCTGGCCGCGAACCCCGAGATCACCTGCATGGTCGGGTTCTATTCCTACAACCCGCCGAAGATCTACGAGGCGCTGCAGGCTGCGGGCAAGCTGGGCGAGATCACGGTCGTGGCCTTCGACGAGGACCCGATCACGCTGGGCGCCGTGCGCGAGGGCAGCTTCGTCAGCACCATCGTCCAGGACCCCTACCAGTGGGGCTATGCAGGCATGAAGCTGATGGCGGCCTATCTCGAGGGCGACAGGTCCGGCATTCCGGCGGACGGGCTGATCATCGTTCCGACGAAGGTCATCGACAAGGGCAACGTCGATGCCTTCGAGGCCGAACTCAAGGCCAGGATCGGCGGCTGAGGCGGGGCTTCCCCGCAGCCGTCACGGGCCGCGCGCTTCCATCAGGTCCTCTCGCGCGCGGCCCCTTTTCCCCTTATGGAACGGATGACCCCGACGTGCGGACCGCAGCATCTGGCAGGATCGACCTCGCGCTGGAGGGGATCACCAAGACCTATCCCGGCGCCGTCGCCCTGGACGGCGTATCGCTTTCGGTGACCGGCGGCGAGATCGTCGGCCTGATCGGCGAGAACGGCGCGGGGAAATCGACGCTTCTGAAGATCCTGGGGGGCGGGATCGCGCCGACCCGCGGGACTATCCGCATCGACGGGCAGGCGCATGCGCAGCTTGATCCGGCGCGGGCGGGGGCGCTGGGAATTGCCTTCGTCCATCAGGAGCTGAATGCCTTCGACAACATGGACGTGACCGCGAACATCCTTCTGGGACGCGAGATCACGCGCGGCCCGCTGGGCCGGCTGGACCGGCGCGCGATGGCCGAGGCGGTCCGCCCCGTCCTCGACCTCGTGGGGGCGCGTTTCGGCCCGGAGGACCAGGTCGCGGACCTGTCGCTGGCCGAACTCCAGCAGATCGAGATCTGCCGGGCCCTGTCGCGCGACGCCCGGCTGCTGATCCTGGACGAACCGACATCCAGCCTGACGCTGGCCGAATCCGCGCGGCTCATCGACATCATCCTCGGCCTCCGCCGGTCGGGCGTCGCGATCCTGCTGGTCAGCCACCGGCTGTCCGAGGTCGAGGCCTGCGCCGACCGCGTCGTCGTCCTGCGGGACGGCCGCAAGGCGGGCGAGCTGGTTCAGGGCGCGATCACCCGGGAGGCGATGACGCGGCTGATGATCGGGCGCGACCTCGAGCGCGGCAGGGCGCGCGCGCCACGGCCGCCGGACGGCGCCGGGGGGCGCGCGGCGCTGGCCCTTGCCGGCCTGCGGACCCGCGCCTTTCCCGGGGCGGTGGCCAATCTGGCCGTGCGGGCGGGCGAGATCGTCGGCCTTGCCGGCCTCGTCGGGGCCGGGCGGACCGAGCTGGCGCGTGCCGCCTTCGGGATCGACCCGCCCGCTGGCGGCGAGGTGCGGGTGAACGGCGTCGCCCTGCCCCCGGGCGACATTGCCGCGGCCCTGCGCGAAGGGCTGTGCCTTGTGCCCGAGGACCGCAAGTCGGACGGGCTTTTCCTGGACTTCTCGGTTGCCGCCAACATCGCCCAGCCCAACCTGCGCAGCCTGTCGCGCCGCGGCGTCGTGGACCGCGCGGCCGAGGCCCGGATGGCGCAGGCTGCCCGGCGGGACCTCGGGATCAAGGCCGCCTCGACCGATCAGGCGGCAGCCGAGCTTTCCGGCGGGAACCAGCAGAAGGTCGTCCTGGCCAAGTGGCTGGCGATGGAACCCCGCGCGATCATCCTGGACGAGCCGACCCGCGGCATCGACGTCGGCGCGAAGGCGGAAGTGCACGACATCATGCGCCGCCTGGCCGCCCGGGGTGTCGGGATCCTCGTCATCTCGTCGGACATGGACGAGGTGATCTCGCTGTCCCACCGCGTGGCGGTGATGCGGCGGGGCGCGATCGTCGCCGAACTGGAAGGCGACCGGATCACGGAGATGAACATCATGAGCAGCGCGGTGGACTGAGGACGGCGGCGATGCAGAAGAAGGACCTCGGCCTCGCGGTTCTGATCCTGATCGTCGGGGTCATCGTGGCGATCATCAACCCGCGCTTCGTCTCGGCGGTGAACCTGGCCAACACGGCGAACCTCGTGGGCCTGTTCGGCCTGTTCTCGATCGCCTCGGCCTTCGTCATCGTGACCGGCGGGATCGACCTTTCGATCGGGTCGGTCATAGCGCTTCTCGGCGTGCTGTTCGTCGATCTGGTGGTCAGCGCGGCCGTTCCCTGGCCCCTGGTCGTCCTGATCGTGCTTGCGGCAGGGGCGCTGATCGGGCTGGCGCATGGCTGGCTTGTCACCCGGGTCGGAATCCAGCCGTTCATCGTGACGCTCTGCGGGCTGCTCATCTACCGCGGGGCGGCGCGCTATTACACCCATGACGGCACGGCGGGCTTCACCTTCGGGCAGAGCATCCCCTCGCTCGAGGCGGTCATCGCCGGCCGCAGCCTCGGCATCCCGCATGCCACGATCGCCTTCGCCGTCGTGGCCCTCGCATCGTGGTTCGTGCTGCACAGGACGGTCTTCGGCAGGCATCTCTTTGCCGTCGGCAAGAATGCCAGCGCGGCGCGCTATACCGGAATCGACGCCGCGCGGGTGACGACGCTGGCCTATGTGATCTGCGCCAGCCTGACCGCCCTGTCGGCCATCTTCATCGCGATGTACACGCGATCGGTCCAGCCGTCCTCGCACGGAAGCTTCTACGAGCTTTACGGCATAGCGGCGGCGGTCCTGGGCGGCTTCTCGCTGCGCGGCGGCGAGGGTTCGGTCATCGGGGTGGTGCTCGGGGTCATTCTCCTTCAGGTCCTCCAGAACCTCGTCAACCTCCTCGGCATCCCCTCGTCGCTCAACTTCGCGGTGATGGGCAGCGTCATCCTCGCAGGCGTCATCGCCGACATCCAGATCACCCGCTACCGTCAGGCCCGGCGCGCGAGGATTGCCCTGGCCGAGACCGCCGGCTCGCCGGCACCTGCCGACCGCTGAAAGGGCAGGCCCGACCAGCCGGTCACCGCGGACCCGGCGGCCCGTCCTGTTCCGCCACGGCAAGGCCCTGCATCGTCGCCACGCCGGCAGCCGACAGGACGCGCAGCCCTAGCCCCTCGGCCGTCGCCTGTGCCTCGACGCGGACGCTGCCGTCGCAGATCAGCGGGCTGAGGCCGCGGTAGTCGAACCGGGCAGGAAGGCGGCCCAGCGCCACGGTCGCGAGGTTCAGCATCCAGACGGCCTGCATCGGCCCGTGGACGACAAGACCGCCGTAGCCCTCTGTCCCGGTCGCGTAGGGCAGGTCGTAGTGGATCCGGTGGGCGTTGAAGGTCAGCGCCGAATAGCGGAACAGGAGGACGGGATCGGGGGTCAGCGTCCAGGCGCGGGCATCAGGCCAGGGGTCAGCCGGCGGCGGAGGCGCGGCCGTCCCCGTCGCCTCGCCCCGGTAGACGATGTCCTGCCGTTCGCGCAGGCGCGGTTCGCCCCCGGCCGACCATTCGTGCCGCAGCGTCACGAAGGCAAGGTCCCCGGTCCGGCCCGACTTGCGCGAGATGTCGGTAAGCGTGCTTTCGCGCCGGACCCGCTCGCCCGGCCGGAAGGGGGCGAGGAACTCGATGCTGCCACCGGCCCACATCCGCCGCGGCAGGCCGAGATCGGGCAGGAACAGCCCGAGCCGCGGATGGCCGTCGCGCCCCAGCCCGTCCATCGGCGCCACGTCCGGGACGAGGGTCCAGTGGAATCCCGGCGGCACCTCGCCCGGCCCGAGCAGGCCCGGAAAGGTCGCGCGGAACTGCTCGATCCGCTGCGGCAGGATCTGATCCTCGCGGCGGAACTGCCGCCCGATCCATTCCGTTGCGTCCGTCATCCGGCCCCCGTCATGGCGCCACGGCCCCCCGCAGGCGGAGCCCGCCAAGCAAAGCCTATAGGTCCGCCGGGCCGCCCTGACCAGAGACGAAAGCGCAGGGGCGACGGACCGCGAGGCCGGGATGGCCGTGCGCCCGGCTCCCCGGTCAGGCGCGGGACAGTCGCGCGACCCCGCGCGCTGCTGCGCCGGCCAGCGGAGGTGGCGGGACGGTGGCGGCAGCACCTGCGGGCGCCTCGCCGCAGCCGGCTGCCGCAAGCCAGGATTCCAGCGCGGCAAGCCGATCCGGCAGCCGTTCCGCAAGACCGCCGGCGAAGTGGTCGAAGGCCTCGCGGTTCAGCGGATTGAGGCCCACGATGACGGGAAGGCCATGGTCCAGGGCGCGGGCGATCACCGGCCGGAAGCCACGCCCCGATGCCTCGTGCTTGCCGAACTTGTTGACGATCATGCACCGGGCTCCTGCCCCGAGGCGCGCCTCGACCGCCGCCACCGCGGCCTCGAGCGCCCCGGCATCAAGCCGGCAGCCCCGCGCCAGGGGCCCGCGGTCGAGCGAGATGCGCATGTCCGGCCCGTCCGGCAGGATGCGCAGGTCCATGTGGCAGCGGCGTCCGGCGCCATTCGGGACGGCCTGCTGGACGGCACCGCAGGCGAGGATTCCGGCACGGGCAAGCCGCCCGGCCAGACGGGCCAGAAGGCGGTCCGTCGCGCCGGGCACAGGCGACATGACATAGGCGATGCGCAAGGCTGCGTCCCCCGGGTGGCAGGGCCGTCACGCGCCCCGCGCGCCGGAGACCGGCGCACGGGGGCCTGCGGTCGGCTAGAGCGTGACCTCCCAGGACTTGAAGCTGAGCTTCTTCGCCGCCGGGGTGGCATCCGAGATCTTCCGGATATTGCCCCAGGTCTGCTTGTAGTTGGGCAGGATCAGCTCGTTCGTGCCGGCGTTGATGACATTGCCCTGCGAACCCGAAGGCGCGCCGAACAGCATGAACGTCTCGTTCCGGCGGGCCGTGGGTTCGGGATAGACCATCGCCTGGGTCGCCCCGACATCGTTGAAGACCTCGACGAGGTCGCCGGGGTTCAGCCCCAGTTCGGCCATGTCCTCGGGATTCATCTGGATGTAGGGCACCGGGAACCGGTCAAGCACGAACTCGTTCTTCTGGTCGAGGAACCAGTTCTGCCAGTTGATGTTCGAACGGCCGTTGTTGATGAGGAAGCGGTAGCTGTCCTTCTGGTTCTGCTTGCCCGGGGCCTGAAGCCCGCGCCAGGCGCCAAGGCAGAACAGGGCCAGCTTGTCCTCGCGCCCGTGGCGGTCGAACTTGCCGTCGGCATAGAGGCGCTTGGTCCCGATCAGCTTGCCGTCCTCGAAGCCGACGACCGGTTCCTGGACGCCGTTGTTGCCCATCGCCCGCAGCCTTTCGTAGGTCACGATCTGGCCGGTATTGGCATAGTAGCCGTCCATGAAGGCGTCTTCCTCGGTCTTCCAGTCGAACCCCTTGAACTGGTCGGCGTATTCGGTCCGCCCCTCCTCGCGCAGCACGCGCTCAAGATGGTTGGCCATGCGTGCGGCGATCAGGCAGTCGGGCATCGCCGATCCCGGGCCGTCCATGAACTTCTCGACCAGCCGCATGCGCCGCTCGCCGTTCATCGAGGTGAGGTTCATCTCGCCGGATTCGACGGCCGGCAGGATGACGTGGGCCTGCTGTCCGATCTGGGTATGGATGACATCCACGTTGACCGAGAACAGCCCGCCCGCCTCGATCGCCGAGACGATCGCGTCGACGAGCTCCTCCCGCGTGGCGCCGGCGCGGGCGTCCATCGCATCCTTCACCATGTTGGTGCGGCGGTTGTAGACGCGCTTGAACTCGGTGGCGTTGAGCGTGGTCTTGTAGTGGTCGTTGGCCCAGATGTGGTGAACCTTGCCCTGGCCGGCGATGATGAGCTGGTCGAGGTAGGGCGCCGGACGGCCGACATGGGCGTCCGACGGGCGCATGTATCCCTCCTGGTGCCCGCCGAGCCGGCACACCCCGCCGCCGGGACGGCCGATATTGCCGGTGGCAAGCCCGATGTTCACGAGGGCGCCTATCGTGCGGTAGTTGTCGTTGCCCCAGATGATCCCCTTCTCGTAGGGGAACACGGTGCGACGGCGCTTTCCGCCCTCCTTCGGCATCGCGATCCATTCCGCGGCCTTGACGATGTCGGCCTCCGGCACGCCGCAGATCGCAGCGGCATCGGCGACGGACATCTTGCAGGCGGCCCGGGCGGCCTCGAACCCGCCGAGTGCGGCAGGATGGGCCGCATCCTCGGGCTGCGCAATCTCGCCCTGGAAGGTGGAGGCGGCGATGAACTCCTTGTCCACCCAGCCCTTGTCGGCGATGTAGGTGAAGAGCGCGTTGAACAGCGCAAGGTCCGTGCCCGAGTTGATCTGCAGGTGCAGCACGTTGTCCTTGCCGGCGGCTTCCTCGCAGGCCTTGATGGTGACGGTCCGGCGCGGATCGACGATGACGACCTTCGCCGCGGCATGCGGCTCGTCCGGCAGTTCCTGCTTCTTGAAGTCCAGCGTGTCGCCCCGCATCCCGGGGATCATGTGGTTCAGGAAGAGGTTGGTCTGCGTCTCGAGGCTGTTGGCACCGACCATGAAGATCGTGTCGGTCAGGCGATAGTCCTCGTAGCAGTAGTTGAGCTCGCCCACTCCCATGTCGCGGGTCGAATGAACCTCGGAGTTGTAGGCCGGCCGGTTGTGGATGCGGCAGTTCTTCACCTTCATCGCGCCGAAGTAGAGCTTTCCGGTGCCCCAGGTGTTCTCGTATCCGCCGGCCGAACCGCCGTGGTCGAACATCGAGACGAAGAGGTTGTCCTCGTTGTCCTTGTCGATGACCCGTGCCGTCACCCGCGCGACGAGGTCAAGCGCGTCGTCCCAGCTCGTGGGCTGCCAGGTTCCGTAGCGCCAGACCATCGGTTCGGTCAGGCGCTGAAGCTGCGTGCCCGTGACCTCGGAGCGGCGGTTCTCGGCCATGCGGGCGCCGCGCACCGAGCCGAGGCCGGAGTTCACCACGCAGTCCGGGTCGGGCTTGATGACCAGATGGACGTCCTTTCCGTCCTGGCGGACCGCATTGTACATCGACGGCGCATACCAGGCGGCCGTCTCGGTTTCCTGCTGCTGGGAAAGGTCGGCGCCGGCCCAGTTCTGTTCGGGCGCCGTGCCGCCCTGGCGGTTGATCGGCCAGGTATAGGCCTTGTAGCCGCAGCCGACGATGCAGTAGTGGCAGGTCACGTTGTGGACCTTGGCGTCTGCGGGAATGATCGGCAGACGGTCGATCTGACGTTTGAAAGCCATGTCCGGTCCCCCCTTCAGAGCACGTTCGACAGACGGCCGTAGATCAGCTCGTCCACCCCGACGGCGAGGATGTCGCCATTGTCCTGGACGGTCAGCTCGAACTGCGGCAGGTTCTGCGTGGCATGGCCCCAGACCTGCTGGCCGCCCGCCTCGCAGTCGAAGCGCGAGTAGTGGCCGGGGCAGTTCAGCGTCTTGTCATCGGCGTTGTAGGACAGCATCCATCCCTTGTGCGGGCACAGGACCGAGAAGGCGACGATGTCGCCGTCCGGGCCGACGCCGCCCTCGACCTTCGTGCCGAGCTTGAGAAGCACGCCGGGGCTCGAGTCGTCGGGATAGGAGATGTCGAGGGGTTCGTTCACCTTCAGGTCGGCCACATTGGCCAGGCGGTTTGCCGGATAGTCGACAAGCGCCATGGCCGTCTGCGCCTTCGCCGGCGCCGGGGCCAGCACCGTTGCCGCCGCCGCGCCCACCGCACCCGTGATGCCGCCGCGCAGGAACTGGCGGCGGCCGACATCGACCAACCGTTCACACTTCATGGCTGAGTCCTCCCTTGCCTGGCGCGAAGCCTAGGACCCCGACGCCAGCAAGGCGACGCCCACGCGGCGTCCGCCGCGATGCGGCAAGTCCTTGTCAGGGAAAGCGGAATCCGGACGTTCGGATTTCCGAACATGCCGCGGGCATCACAGGCCCAGCTTCTGCATCTTTTCCCACAGCGTGGTGCGCGACACATGCAGCAGCCGCGCAGCCTCTCCGACGTGGCCGCCGGTGCGTTCGAGCGCCGACAGGATCTCGGACCGTTCGGCCGCGTCCCTGACCTCGGCGAGCGGGCGGATCGTCTCTTCGCCGCTGCCCTCGGGGAAGAGGTCGACCGGCAGGACCAGGTCCGTCGCCGCGGTGTCGATCGCGCGCAGCATGCGGGCGCGGATCTCGCGGCCGTTGTCCGGCCAGGCATGGGCACGGATGGCGGCCTCGGCGGCCGCCGAGAGGCCGGCCAGCGGGCGGGCCCGCCTCCGGTTGAGATCCCGGAAGATCGATGTCGCCAGCCACAGCGCATCCTCGGGACGTTCGGCCAGCGGCGGGACGACGATCGTGTGGGCACGCAGTGCGGCAAGGAGATCGGTCCTGAGCCTGGCCTGCGGACCGCCCTGGGCAAGCGCCGTGGCGCCCGTCGCAATCAGGCGGAAGGGTCCTTCGCGCAGGCCGGCGAGCAGCAGGGCCTGACCGGACTCCGGCAGGCGTTCGATGCCGACGACCAGCAGGGTTCCCTCGCCCGCCCGGCCGATGGCCGCCGCGAGCCCGCCCTCGCCGGCGCCCCCGGCATCGACGCGCACGAGGGGCGCGGCGCGACGGTCCGAAAGGCCGTGGATCCGGTCGGCGAGGCGCGACTTGCCCAGACCGGCCGCCCCGAGGATCAGGACCGGCGCGTCATGCGCGGCCGCTGCAGCGGCCTGACGGTCCACCGCCCGCGCGGCCGCGCTGATCCCGGTGAAGGCCCCGTCCTTCCCCGGCTCGGGCGGGCGGATGACCGTTGACAGCCGTTCGAGGAAGGCCGCCATCTCGAAGGGCTTCGCGATGTAGTCGGCCGCCCCCGACCGGATCATGCGGACTGCCTGGTCGATGCGCCCCTGGCCGGTGATGAACAGGAAGGGCGGGGGCGTTCCGGTGCGCAGGAGCGTGGCATACAGATCCTCGCCGCTGCCGTCGGGCAGCTTGATGTCGCAGATCACGGCATCGACCGGGCGACGCGGCGTCCGGATCGCCGCAAGCGCCCGGCCGGTCTGGCGGAACCACTGCACCGTGGCGCCCTCGAGCTCCAGGCGCTGGACGAGCGAGGCGCCCATGATCTCGTCGTCCTCGACGACGACGATGTGGCGGGTCTCAAGCATGGCCGTTCGCCGGTCGGGGAAGGGCGACGCGGATGCGCGTGTCGCCCCCCGCGCGTTCATGCCGGATCTGGCCCCTGAGTCCGGCGACGATGTCGTGGACGAGCCGAAGGCCGACGCCACCGCCGGCCGGCAGCGGCCCCGACTCCATCAGCCTGTCCAGATCCGCCGGCGCGAGGCCGGGACCGCTGTCGGACACTTCGAGCGTCAGGGCCCCGGCATCCTCGGTCAGCGACAGCCCGACCCGGCCCCTCTCGCCGGCGGCGGCACCGGCATTGAGAAGAAGGTTTAGGGCGACCTGCCGGACGGGCGCGGCCGGGAACTCGCCGAGCGCCCGTGGGCCCGCCTTCACCGACCAGTCGAGGGTCTGGGCACGGCGCGTCGCCTCGGGCTCGAACAGCAGGCGCAGGTCCTCGAAGTCTTCCGGCCGCAGCGGCTGGCCGGCCCGGTCCAGCCGGTTCTCCTCGAGGATGGCGCGGGCGACGTCCCGCATGTGGGAAAGCCCGCGCAGCATGAGCGCGGCGGATGTGCGAACCACCTCGGGCCTGTCGGCATAGGTCCGGATCGTGTCGGCAGCATTGAGAAGCCCGCCCAGCGGATTGTTGATCTCGTGCGCGAGCGACGAGGACAGCCGCCCGAGGCTGACGAAGCGCTCGCGTTCGGCCAGGCGCCGCTCGGCCTCTGCCCGTGCCTCGACCGCGCCGGTCATCGCGTTGTAGGTCTCGATCAGGCGCGCGAAGTGCGGGTCCCCCTTCGGCACGCGGTCGGGGGGGATCGGGCGCGGCACCCCGCCGGCGGCGTCCATCGCTTCCTCGAGCAGCCCGATCGGCCGCAGCAGGCGCGACACGGCCAGCCAGCCCGCAAAGACCAGAAGCACGGTCGCGGCCGCGTTTCCGGCCAGAAGCAGCCATGTCGCGGCCCGCCGCTCCGACAGCAGGTCCCGCACGTCGAGCTCGGTCGCCACCGTCCCCACGGCCCGGCTCTGATAGACCAGCGGCGCGGCGACGCGCAGGACGGGATCCCCGGTCATCCGCACGTCCTCGGGCGCGATGGCGCCCTGCGTGAAGTCGGCCACGTCGCTGTCGACCGGGGCGCGCCGCGGGTCGCTTGCCGCAAGGACCCTGCCGTCCTCGTCGGCCACGACGGTCAGCAGGAGGCGCTGCCCGTCATAGGCCGCCTTGGCGCGGTCCAGCGTGTCGTAGACCTCCCAGACGTCCTTGCGCAGGACGGCCGGGCCGAGCGCGACCGAAAGCCCCTCGACATGAAGGCGCGCGGTCTCGCGCAGGCGCGCATCCTGAAGCCTGCCCAGCGCGGCAAGGACCTGCTGGCTGGCCACGACCCCCAGGACGATCATCAGGGCGGCGGCGACCAGCGGCACCCGCACCGTGACCGGAAGGCTCCTGAAGCCGCCCGCCCTCATGGCCCGCGCGCAAGGTCGGCCATGCGCAGGGCGATCCCGTCGAAAAGCGCGACGCTGCCCGCGATGACATCGTCCAGAAACAGCAGCGACAGGGCCGCGCGGCCGCTTTCGGTGCCCGAGAATCCGCGCAGGGCGCGACCGATCGCCGCCGTCGCCTCGCCGCCGCCGGCGCGCGCGGCGAAGGGCGGAAAGCCCAGCCATTCCGACCGCGCGATGATCCGTGTCGCCTCGGTCAGGGCCGGTTCGACCGCGGCGAGCGCCTCCCACACATAGCCGTCGACGCTGCCCGACCGCGCGAGGCCGCCGGCGACGGCACGCACCACGTTGCGGTGGCCATAGGTGAAGAACGTGCGCGAGAAGAAGGTCTCGGGCGCCTCGCCCATGCGGATGAGATCCGAGGCGGTCACGAGATACCCGGAATTGCTGTTCGGGTCGGAAAAGGCGTGGCTGCTGCCGCGCAGGTCGGCAAGGCCGGCGGCAGGATCGTCCCGCCCCACGATCAGGTACGAGCGGTAGAGCGGCTGTCCGCGCCAGACCGGCACCCCGAGGAGCTCGAGTTCGTGGCTGTGCTGCAGGAACGGATAGCCGCAGAGCCAGGCCGCATCCACCGAACCCTCCAGCAGGGCGCCGGTGATCTCCTCGTAGGTGCGCCGCTGGACGAGCTCGATCTGCATCCCCGTGCCCTCCGCAAGCGCGTCGCGGAGACGGCCGATCACGGCCGCATCGTTGTCGAGGAAGACGGGGGTCAGCGCGAAGCGCAGCGTGCCAGCCGCACGCAGGCGCATCGGGGCCGCCGCGGCTGCGGCGACGGCACCGGCGATGAAACGGCGTCGGCCCGGACTCATCCTGCCATCCTTCCCGCCGCCAGATAAGGCCAGAACCCGGCCCCGGGCAACTGGATCGCCCTTCGGCGGCCGATCGCGGGGCGGGGCCGGTCAGCCCCGCGCGACTGCCAGGAAGGCCTCGAATTCCTCGTCCGGGATCGACACCACGTGTTCGGGGCCGGGATAGGCGCCGCCTTCCACCTCGGCCCGGAAGGCGCGGAAGGCCGCGATCCGTTCGGCCTGAAGCCTGTCCATCGCGGGTTTCAGCTCGCGGTAGACCCTGGCGTGGCGCGGCTTGCGGTTGACGCCGTAGCCGCAGACGTCCTCGGTGAACAGGTACTGGGCATCCGCATGCGGCCCCGCACCCATGCCCAGCATGACCAGCGACGAGTTCTCGGCCAGGAACCGGGCAACGCGGTCGGGCACGACCTCGAGTTCGGCTGCGAAGACCCCGATCTCCTCGAGCCGCCGGACGTGCCGCCAGAGACGCCCGGCCTCTTCCGCGGTGCGGCCGACGGCACGCCACCCGGTCCATGTGACGTAGGACGGCACCAGCCCGACATGGCCGACGACCGGCAGATGGTTGTCTGCCAGTGTCTTCTGGATGTCGTAGGAGGCAGCGCAGTAGCAGGCATCCGCCCCCATCGCGGCGAAGTGGAAGGCGGCCCGCAGGTAATCCTCGGCCGTCGCCAGCGGGCGGCCGGCGAAGCTGCCCCAGCCGCCGAAGGGCAGGCCGACCTGCACGAAGCAGTCCCCGGCCGCGGCGCGCATCTCGGGGCCGAAGAACCGGCCCTCGATCGACAGCATGTGGATGCCCGCCGCCGCTGCTGCCGCCGCCTCCTCGGGCGTCGTGACGTAGAGCATTGCGATCTTCTCGCCGCGCCGCTTCATGGCGCGGAGGTCCTCGACATGCGGACGGTTGTGGTACATCGCCATGACCTGTTTCCCCCGGGGGCCTGCCGCCGTCAGCTCGAGAAGGTTTCGCGGAATGCGGCAAGCGCGGCCTCGGGCGTTCCCCGCGCGAAGGATTCCAGGCCCACCGGCCCGGCATATCCCATCGCCCGAAGGGCTGCCGCCACGCCGCGGAAGTTGATCTCGCCGGTTCCGGGCTCGCAGCGCCCGGGATTGTCGGCCACCTGGATCTCGCCGATCCAGGGCAGGCACCTTTCGCACCAGCGGACCAGATCGCCCTCGCCGAGCTGCGTGTGGTAGAGATCGAGGTTGATCCGCAGCTGCGGCCGGTCGACGGCCGAGACCAGAGCCAGCACGTCTGCCGTCGAGCCGAAGGGGCAGCCGGGATGGTCCAGCGGATTGAGGTTCTCCAGCGTGAAGGTGACGTCGAGTTCGGCGCCGAGATCGGCGATGCGGTTCAGCGTGTCCCTGGCCTTCAGCCACATGGCGCCGGTGACGACCTCGCTGCGGACGGACGGGATGCCGCCTTCACCCAGCCCCGTCCCGTGCAGGTTCAGCCGCTGGACTCCGAGACGCCGGCCCACTTCCGCCGTCTCGCGCGCGGACCGCAAGAGCAGGGCGGCGCCCTCGTCGTCGGCGAGCCGCCCTTCGAGATAGCCGTTCATGATCGTGAAGGTCGCACCTGTCCGCTCGAGCGCGGCGATGTCCCATCCCGGCCAGTTCCACAGGCCGACACCGAATCCCATCTCCTTCAGCCGGGCGGCGCGCCAGTGGATCGGGCGGTCACGCCACAGCATCTCGGCGCAGGCGGCAAGCTGGAAGGCCATGTCACAGCTCGATCAGGACGCGGCCGCCCTCGACCCGGGTCGGGTAGGTGCGCAGGTTGTTGCAGGCCGGGGGCGTCTCGACCTCGCCGGTGGTGAAGTCGAAGATCGACGAATGCTTCGGACATTCGATCGTGTTCTCCACCACCAGCCCGTCGGCAAGGTGGACCTCTTCATGCGTGCAGAGTCCGTCTGTGCAGAAATAACCGTTCTCGTGATTTCTGAAGATGGCGAAGGTGCGGCCGCCGTGATCGAAGCGGCGCGCGCCCTCGGCTTCGATCTCGGCGGCGGAACAGGCATCGATCCAGGGCATGGCGGGTCTTCTCATATGGCTTGGGGTTGATAGTCGGCGGGCGCGGCAGGCATCACGCCCTTGAGGAGCGCGACAGAGCGTTCCAGCCCCTCGAGCGCGTTCAGGAGCACGTCCCTGTCTCTTATACACATCT
>JAOADN010000138.1 GCA_026417295.1 Paracoccaceae bacterium | reverse complement strand
GATAACTTTTGGAGGCCCCACATGCTTGCTAACCGCCCTTATAACCCATTGATTCACAAGAGTTATTTCGGGCTTGCAGTTTGAAGACTCGACCTGATGAAGAAGGGATTAAGACAGATTCGTCCGCGGTGGGTGAGCAGGTAGGCAAGTTTGAAGACTCGACCTGATGAAGAAGGGATTAAGACCCACGGCTGCTGCGCCCTCTTCGGTGCGGGCGTTTGAAGACTCGACCTGATGAAGAAGGGATTAAGACCCTCGACCGTGGTTTCTCCAGCGGCGATCTTGTTTGAAGACTCGACCTGATGAAGAAGGGATTAAGACGCGGGGATCATGGACCCCCGCAGGGTTGCTTCGTTTGAAGACTCGACCTGATGAAGAAGGGATTAAGACGACTTTAGCCGAATGGACCTCTCAGCGTTCTACGTTTGAAGACTCGACCTGATGAAGAAGGGATTAAGACGAGCATCGCCTTAAGATCACCCGATGCGTAGACGTTTGAAGACTCGACCTGATGAAGAAGGGATTAAGACGCCGGTAGGTATTAGGCCCCATGGCCTTGCGTTTGAAGACTCGACCTGATGAAGAAGGGATTAAGACGCCAGCGCCGGGCAAAGTTACAACGCCAAAGGTTTGAAGACTCGACCTGATGAAGAAGGGATTAAGACAGGTAATTCATTGATTTATAAGGCTTTTTTTAGTTTGAAGACTCGACCTGATGAAGAAGGGATTAAGACGTATTAGGCCCCATGGCCTTGCGGGGCCGCGAGGTTTGAAGACTCGACCTGATGAAGAAGGGATTAAGACACGGATGGAAGTTATTCCTCCCATAGCGCCGCGTTTGAAGACTCGACCTGATGAAGAAGGGATTAAGACAATTTTGTAAGTTACAATTTTACCGGGGTGAGGTTTGAAGACTCGACCTGATGAAGAAGGGATTAAGACCGGGCTCGCGGGTGTTTTGCTCATCGCCACACAGTTTGAAGACTCGACCTGATGAAGAAGGGATTAAGACACACGATCGGTGGTTATGACCCACATGGTTGGCCGTTTGAAGACTCGACCTGATGAAGAAGGGATTAAGACCGACGGCAGGCCTCGCCCTTGAGCGACGCGCAGGTTTGAAGACTCGACCTGATGAAGAAGGGATTAAGACGTCAAGGGCGAGGACTTTTCCTATCTCATCTTGTTTGAAGACTCGACCTGATGAAGAAGGGATTAAGACGCATTAATGAGATACTGCGCGATGTGTTGTGTTTGAAGACTCGACCTGATGAAGAAGGGATTAAGACCCCGGCGAGTTCGGCAACCCATCCCCAGCGGTGAGTTTGAAGACTCGACCTGATGAAGAAGGGATTAAGACGCCAGGCGGCCTGAATCTCCGCCCTTTTGACGTTTGAAGACTCGACCTGATGAAGAAGGGATTAAGACGTGGCTGATCATCAGGTCAGCCCCGACCGTGGTTTGAAGACTCGACCTGATGAAGAAGGGATTAAGACCGCCGGCCGAGTAGGCCCAGGCGCACCAGTCGTGTTTGAAGACTCGACCTGATGAAGAAGGGATTAAGACAACCGTGCTAGACTGGTTGCATGAGCAAGTCGTTTGAAGACTCGACCTGATGAAGAAGGGATTAAGACCAGGTGGCGTCTTAGGGTGCCGGCATCCGGCCGGGTTTGAAGACTCGACCTGATGAAGAAGGGATTAAGAC
>JAOADN010000137.1 GCA_026417295.1 Paracoccaceae bacterium | reverse complement strand
GCCCTGCGCCGGCCGGTTGCGCCGGCCGGACGGGCCGTCGGGCGCCGTCAGGCGCCGTAGACGGCGCGGCGGGCGATGCGTTCGGCATCGCCGGGATAGATGTCGAGATCGAGCGCCACGTCGAGCGGCATGCTGCGGATCGCGGCGACGGTCCGACGGTAGCTTGCGCGCCGCTTCAGGCGCAGCGCCAGCGTGTCAAGAAACGTGCCCATGGTCACTTCCTTTGTTCTGCGGTGCGGCATCAATCCTGCCGCAGGTGCAATATGGCGGTTCCGCGGGCGGCGGCAACATGCGGAACGCGGAAGCCGCCATGCAGAAAATGCATGGCCAGAAAGGAAAGGGGGCGCCCCCAGGGCGCCCCCAAACCCTTGCAGATCCTTCGCAATCAGATGAGCCTGCCCATCGCGACCGCGACATCAGACATGCGATTGGAGAAACCCCATTCGTTGTCATACCAGGTGAGGATCGACACGAAGGTGCCGTCCATGACCTTGGTCTGGTCCATGTGGAAGACAGAGGAATGCGGATCGTGGTTGAAGTCCGACGACACCAGCTTCTCGTTGGTATAGCCGAGGATGCCCTTCAGCGGGCCGTCGGCCGCCGCCTTGATGGCGGCGTTCACCTCGTCGACGGTGGTCGGGCGGCGGGCGATGAACTTCAGGTCCACGACCGAGACATTGGGCGTGGGCACGCGGATCGCGAAGCCGTCGAGCCGGCCCTTGAGCTCGGGCAGGACGAGGCCCACGGCCTTGGCCGCGCCCGTCGAGGTCGGGATCATGGACAGGGCCGCCGCGCGGGCGCGGTAGAGGTCCTTGTGCATTGTGTCGAGCGTGGGCTGGTCGCCGGTATAGCTGTGGATCGTCGTCATCATGCCCTTCTCGATGCCGATGGCGTCGTTCAGGACCTTGGCGACGGGCGACAGGCAGTTCGTCGTGCAGGACGCATTCGAGACGACGATGTGATCCTTCGTCAGCGTCTTGTGGTTCACCCCGTAGACGATCGTGGCATCCGCCCCGTCGCCGGGGGCCGAGATGAGCACGCGTTTCGAGCCGTTCTCGAGATGGGGCAGGCACTTCTCCTTCGAGGTGAAGATGCCGGTGCATTCCATGACGATGTCGACATGGCCCCAGGGCAGGTCGGCGGGGTTCCTGATCGCCGAGACTTCCATCGGGCCGCGGCCGACATCGATCGTCGAGCCCTTGACGGTGACTGTGCCGGGGAAGCGGCCGTGCACGCTGTCGTAGCGGAGCAGGTGGGCGTTCGTCTCGACCGGGCCGAGATCGTTGATCGCCACGACCTCGATGTCGGTGCGCCCGGATTCGACGATCGCGCGCAGGACGTTCCGCCCGATTCGCCCGAAGCCGTTGATCGCAACCCTGACTGCCATGACACGCCTCCATCCCTGGGGTTCGGCATCCGCCGAATTCGCGCGCTACCTTGTGGTTTTCGGACCCAGCGTCAACCCGTTTAGCGCGGCTCTCAGCGCCAGAATTCGACCCAGTCCACGAGATCGACGAATTTCCGCGCCAGCACGAGCGACAGGTGCATGTCGAAGCGCAGCCAGTCCACGACCAGGAAGAGGGCGATTGCCCCTGCCAGCATGACGGCGATGCGGTTCGTTACACCCAAGACCCTGTCTCTTATACACATCT
>JAOADN010000136.1 GCA_026417295.1 Paracoccaceae bacterium | reverse complement strand
TTATAACCCATTGATTCACAAGAGTTATTTCGGGCTTGCGGTTTGAAGACTCGACCTGATGAAGAAGGGATTAAGACAACTATCGCTAACTCATTGATTTTTAAGACTTTGTTTGAAGACTCGACCTGATGAAGAAGGGATTAAGACATGATGCGATGAAACTCGTCATAGACGCTATGTGTTTGAAGACTCGACCTGATGAAGAAGGGATTAAGACCGCCTTGGATGCGCGCGGTGTCGCCTACCCAGTGTTTGAAGACTCGACCTGATGAAGAAGGGATTAAGACGATATATGCCCGGCGTACCGGGCAGTATCCGTTTGAAGACTCGACCTGATGAAGAAGGGATTAAGACCATGCCCAAGGCGAGCCTCGAGCGCCTGGCGCGTTTGAAGACTCGACCTGATGAAGAAGGGATTAAGACAACGCGGTTGGTTGTATATCTCCTGCAGGATGGTTTGAAGACTCGACCTGATGAAGAAGGGATTAAGACTTGTATGCCTCAGCAAGGTTCTTGGCCACTTTGCTGTTTGAAGACTCGACCTGATGAAGAAGGGATTAAGACAATCATCATGGCACCTCTTTAACAGGTAATAAAGTTTGAAGACTCGACCTGATGAAGAAGGGATTAAGACATCCGATAGCCGGAGTAGTCCCCCAACGCCGCCCGTTTGAAGACTCGACCTGATGAAGAAGGGATTAAGACTATATCGGGCCTTCTCATTTCCCTTGGGTTTACCGTTTGAAGACTCGACCTGATGAAGAAGGGATTAAGACCGTACTCGTCCGTGGTACGGAAGTTCACGACGTTTGAAGACTCGACCTGATGAAGAAGGGATTAAGACAGGACCATGTCAGTTACCTCCAAAGAAAAGAAAGTTTGAAGACTCGACCTGATGAAGAAGGGATTAAGACTCGTGCAGACGCAGGCTATACGCCGCCACCTGGGTTTGAAGACTCGACCTGATGAAGAAGGGATTAAGACGACGCCCAGAATCATCCTAATGCGGCGCACCAGTTTGAAGACTCGACCTGATGAAGAAGGGATTAAGACCAGCGCGCCAACATAGGGACAGTCCGTGACTGGTTTGAAGACTCGACCTAATGAAGAAGGGATTAAGACGTCTTCGCGCAGAGCGTCGATTTCCAGGGGTTTTGTTTGAAGACTCGACCTGATGAAGAAGGGATTAAGACGGTGCGGGACGGGTGTATCACATCCTGAACGTAGTTTGAAGACTCGACCTGATGAAGAAGGGATTAAGACTTTCTTTCTTCTAAAATCTTGTCTGTTAACCTCGTTTGAAGACTCGACCTGATGAAGAAGGGATTAAGACTCGCTCGCCTTGGGGAACTCCTCGCTCGAAGAGATCGTTTGAAGACTCGACCTGATGAAGAAGGGATTAAGACGATGGATCCGACTTTTTTACCGAGCCAGGTGAGTTTGAAGACTCGACATGATGAAGAATGGATTAAGACGAACGGACCGGAGGATTTCCTCCGCCCGGGCTAGTTTGAAGACTCGACCTGATGAAGAAGGGATTAAGACTGCTCGCTGTAAGGCCGTCTTATTTTTCTCACGTTTGAAGACTCGACTTGATGAAGAAGGGATTAAGACGCTGTTGGGCGGTCCTTGTCGGCGAAGACGAGGAGTTTGAAGACTCGACCTGATGAAGTAAGAATTAATACCTGGGCCTTTATTGGCCTTATCCATTCCTGGTTTGAAAGTTCGATCTGATAAGGTAA
>JAOADN010000135.1 GCA_026417295.1 Paracoccaceae bacterium | reverse complement strand
GCCGCCAGCGGGCCGATGCGGGGGGGCGGCCGGGGCGCGCGCCCCGGCGGCGCGGCCGCGCGGCCGCGCCGCCGCGCCAAGGCGCTTCACGCCCGGCACGGCTGCCGCTAGGCTCCGGCCCCGGGTCGGGTGCCGGGCAGGGAGGGCGCGATGCAGGAGATTCTGGACGAGCTCGAGGCGCGCCGCGCCGCCGCCCGCGCGGGCGGCGGCGAGCGTCGGGTCGCGGCCCAGCATGCGAAGGGCAAGCTGACTGCGCGCGAGCGCATCGAGCTGCTGCTCGACGAGGGCTCGTTCGAGGAATTCGACATGTTCGTCACCCACCGCTGCACCGATTTCGGGATGGAGGCCGACCGGCCGGCGGGCGACGGCGTGGTCACCGGCTGGGGCACGGTGAACGGGCGCCTTGTCTACGTCTTCTCGCAGGACTTCACGGTCATGGGCGGTTCGGTCAGCGAGACCCATGCGGGAAAGATCTGCAAGATCATGGACATGGCGATGCAGAACGGGGCGCCGGTCATCGGCATCAACGATTCCGGCGGCGCCCGCATCCAGGAGGGCGTGGCAAGCCTTGCCGCCTATGGCGAGATCTTCCAGCGCAACATCATGGCCTCGGGCGTGGTGCCGCAGATCTCGCTCATCATGGGCCCCTGCGCGGGCGGTGCCGTCTATTCCCCGGCGATGACCGACTTCATCTTCATGGTGAAGGACAGCTCCTACATGTTCGTGACCGGCCCGGATGTGGTCAAGACCGTCACCAACGAGGTGGTGAGCGCCGAGGAACTGGGCGGCGCGGCCACCCACACGCGCCGCTCGGGCGTGGCCGACGGGGCCTTCGCCAACGATGTGGAGGCGCTGTCGGAGATCCGCAGGCTGATCGACTTCCTGCCCGCGAGCAACCGCGAGCGGCCGCCGGTACGCCCCTTCTTCGACGATCCCGGCCGCATCGAGCCGAGCCTCGACACGCTGGTGCCGGACAATCCCAACCAGCCCTACGACATGAAGGAGCTGATCACCAAGATCGCCGACGAGGGCGACTTCTTCGAGATCCAGCGCGACTTCGCGCGCAACATCGTGACCGGGTTCATCCGCCTCGAGGGGGCGACGGTCGGCGTGGTGGCCAACCAGCCGATGGTGCTGGCAGGGTGCCTGGACATCGATGCCAGCCGCAAGGCGGCGCGTTTCGTGCGCTTCTGCGACGCCTTCGGCATCCCGATCCTGACGCTGGTGGACGTGCCGGGATTCCTGCCGGGCACGGCGCAGGAATACGACGGCATCATCAAGCACGGGGCGAAGCTTCTGTTCGCCTATGGCGAGGCGACGGTGCCCAAGGTCACGGTGCTGACGCGCAAGACCTATGGCGGGGCCTATGTCGTGATGGCCTCCAAGCACCTGCGGGGCGACTTCAACTATGCCTGGCCCACGGCCGAGGTGGCGGTGATGGGGGCGAAGGGGGCGGTGGAGATCCTCTACCGCGCCGAGCTCGGCGACCCGGCGCGGATCGCCCAGCGCACGAAGGACTACGAGGACCGCTTCGCCAACCCCTTCGTGGCCGCCGAGCGCGGCTTCATCGACGAGGTGATCATGCCCCATTCGACGCGCCGCCGGGTGACGCGGGCCTTCGCCTCGCTGAGGACGAAACATCAGGAGATGCCGTGGAAGAAGCACGACAACATCCCGCTGTGAGGCGCTGCGCCGGGGCCGGGCGGGGCGTCCGGGCCGCGCGCGCGGCCCGGGCCGCCGCGTGCGCGGCGGCGCTGGCGGCGCTGGCGGCGCTGGCGG
>JAOADN010000134.1 GCA_026417295.1 Paracoccaceae bacterium | reverse complement strand
GGGCTCCGGCGCGCCCGACGGCACCTGGCGGCACGGGGCCGCGGCCGAGGCGCCCCGGCGGCGGCCGGCCGCGATGAGCCCTCGGGCCTCGGCGCTGGCACGGCCGAGGTCCATGGTCTATATCTGCCTCGTCAACGGACCCGATCCGGCGCAGAGGGGGCGCGCGATGTCGGACACAGGCCTGCAGAAGGTGGCCTTCTTCGTGCTGCTCGCGCTGATCTTCTACGTCGCCGCGTCGGGGGCGGGCTGATGGCAGAACGCTACGGCGGCAGGCACAGCCCGGGAATGAACCGGCCCGCCGGTCAGGCGGCGGGCCAGGGGGAGCCGTTCCGCGGCAAGCGGCGGACGCGCGCGGGCGGGCGGGTCAACCTGCTGTTCTTCGCGCCGATCCCGTTTGCGCTGATCGCGTTCCGGCAGGAACCGCTGGGGCTTGCGCTCGACCTCGCGGCCTTCGGCGCGCTGATCCTCGCCGCCTGGCTCACCCGCGAGGGGATCCTTGCGCAGGAGGCCTACGAGGCGCGCACCATCGCACGCCGGCCGGCGATCCCGCGCAAGCTCTTCGCCTCGGTGCTGACCGGCGCGGGGCTGTTCCTCGGCGGCTACGCGCCGGGCGAGAGCCTGTTCGACCCGGTGATCTTCGCCGGGCTCGGCTTCGTGCTGCACCTGCTCGCCTTCGGCCCCGATCCGATGAAGGACAAGGGCCTGGAGGGGATCGACCCGCATCAGTCCGACCGGGTCGCGCGCGCCGTGGACGAGGCCGAGCGCCACCTCGCCGCGATGCGGGAGGCCATCCTGCGCGCCGGCGATCGCCAGCTCGAAGCCCGGGTCGAGCGCTTCCAGGCAACGGCGCGGGACATGTTCCGCACCGTGGAGCGCGATCCGCGCGACCTCGTCGCCGCGCGCCGCTATCTCGGCGTCTACCTGCTGGGGGCACGGGACGCGACGGTCCAGTTCGCAGACCTCTGGAGCCGGACTCGCGACCCGAAGGTGCGCGCCGACTACGAGGCGCTGCTCGACGATCTCGAGCGCAACTTCGCCGCGCGCACCCGGACGCTGCTCGAGGACAACCGCGCCGCGCTAGATGTCGAGATCGAGGTCCTGCGCGAGAGACTGCAACGCGAGGGCATCCGCCCGGAAGACTGAGGGAACCAGACGATGACCGAGACCGTCCGCAGCGAGGCGCAGAGGGCGCTTGCCGAAGTGGAGAAGGTGACCGCCGTGATCCTGCCCGAGCCGAAGCCGGCGGGCGAGGTCGTGCCTCTCGACCAGGCCCCTGCCCCGGTCGCCGAGGAGATCCGGCGCCGGATGGACGAGATCGACCTGTCGAACACCGGCTCGATCGTCTCCTTCGGCTCGGCCGCGCAGGCGGAGCTCCAGCAGATCAGCCAGGCGATGCTGGCCGACGTGCGCAACAAGGATGTCGGGCCGGCGGGCGACAGCCTGCGCGAGATCGTCACCACGATCCGCGGCTTCTCGGTCTCGGAGCTCGACGTGCGCCGCAAGGCAAGCTGGTGGGAGCGGCTTCTGGGCCGCGCGGCGCCCTTCGCCAACTTCCTGTCGCGCTTCGAGAAGGTGCAGGACCAGATCGACCGGATCACCAACGACCTGCTCGGCCACGAGCACAGGCTCCTGAAGGACATCAAGTCGCTCGATCTGCTCTACCAGAAGACGCTGAACTTCTATGACGAGCTCGCGCTCTACATCGCGGCGGGCGAGGCGAAGCTGAAGGAGCTCGACACCGAGACGATCCCGGCGAAGGAACGCGAGGTGCAGGCCGCGCCCGAGAACGATCAGGTGATCCGGGCGCAGGAACTGCGCGACCTGCGTTCCGCCCGCGACGACCTCGAGCGGCGGGTCCATGACCTCAAGC
>JAOADN010000133.1 GCA_026417295.1 Paracoccaceae bacterium | reverse complement strand
GCGCACTGCACCGGGGCCGTTTGAAGACTCGACCTGATGAAGAAGGGATTAAGACAACTCTCTCGTTGAATAACACCACCTTCCACCCGTTTGAAGACTCGACCTGATGAAGAAGGGATTAAGACCACCGGTGACTGAAACGTCATGGCGCTCGCGGGTTTGAAGACTCGACCTGATGAAGAAGGGATTAAGACCAGACAGCATGGCAAGGGCCGGATGGTTGTCCGGTTTGAAGACTCGACCTGATGAAGAAGGGATTAAGACATCCGGCCGTCGAGTTGATCAACAAGGCCCTGCGGTTTGAAGACTCGACCTGATGAAGAAGGGATTAAGACTTACGGACCCAGCATCCAACCTCCATCTCCTTGCGTTTGAAGACTCGACCTGATGAAGAAGGGATTAAGACAGGAATACCTCGCTCTTCCATCTGCGCGATGGCGTTTGAAGACTCGACCTGATGAAGAAGGGATTAAGACGCTCATTCTTCTTGCCCCCCAGAGGCAAGCGCGAGTTTGAAGACTCGACCTGATGAAGAAGGGATTAAGACCCATTATTTTTAGATCTTTTGCGTCTATGGTGTTTGAAGACTCGACCTGATGAAGAAGGGATTAAGACGCGCTATCGTCCCACCGCTAAACAGCGGGGGGTTTGAAGACTCGACCTGATGAAGAAGGGATTAAGACCCCTGTCTCGTAGCACGATCCCGTATCTACGGGAGTTTGAAGACTCGACCTGATGAAGAAGGGATTAAGACTCCACCCAGATCGCGCACTCTACGGACTCTCCGTTTGAAGACTCGACCTGATGAAGAAGGGATTAAGACGGCCACTGCCGCCGTTTGGCATGGGTGCCCCGCGTTTGAAGACTCGACCTGATGAAGAAGGGATTAAGACCGGCGGTACCACGTTGCGCGCGACATGCCCAGTGGTTTGAAGACTCGACCTGATGAAGAAGGGATTAAGACTCAAGCGAGCGATGATCGCTGTCATCGACAGCATGTTTGAAGACTCGACCTGATGAAGAAGGGATTAAGACGCCTCACCCGTTACGAGAGTCAGTTGGTGACGTTTGAAGACTCGACCTGATGAAGAAGGGATTAAGACTCGAGGCGAGCCGCAACGCCAGGTCCTCGTCCGTTTGAAGACTCGACCTGATGAAGAAGGGATTAAGACGCCAAACTTGATACCAGCCGTAAGCCCCGGCGAGTTTGAAGACTCGACCTGATGAAGAAGGGATTAAGACTTTCGGTCGTGGTTTCGCACCACGGGCAGTAGTTTGAAGACTCGACCTGATGAAGAAGGGATTAAGACAAGTATTCGGGGTTAAATTCACCCCAGTCTTGGGTTTGAAGACTCGACCTGATGAAGAAGGGATTAAGACGCGGCGGATAGCGCATCACTCCAGGCTGCGGGTTTGAAGACTCGACCTGATGAAGAAGGGATTAAGACTCAGATCGGCCCCGGCCGCAGCCGCAGCCTGCGTTTGAAGACTCGACCTGATGAAGAAGGGATTAAGACCTGTTACCTGCTGACGTTCTAGTACGTCAGCAAGTTTGAAGACTCGACCTGATGAAGAAGGGATTAAGACAAGAACCGGAAGCCGTCCTTGCCGCCGTGCACCGTTTGAAGACTCGACCTGATGAAGAAGGGATTAAGACGGACAAAAACTCCCGGTCGCACCTTTTCGGGTGTTTGAAGACTCGACCTGATGAAGAAGGGATTAAGACGCACTCCTACCAGCTCATGTGGACTGATCTTCGTTTGAAGACTCGACCTGATGAAGAAGGGATTAAGACTGAATGTATGCCCGGTACTCCGGGCTGTATCCGGTTTGAAGACTCGACCTGATGAAGAAGGGATTAAGACGGGGCCGACATCTGGCAGCAACAGGTCTGCCAGGTTTGAAGAC